>JBEHXM010000007.1:0-69154 GCA_048498695.1 Bacteroidota bacterium | reverse complement strand
GTTACCCCTTGCAGGTACCACCAGTTCATCAGATGGTTGTTCCTGTAGGTCGTGAAAATTACCATCAGGAATATTGGCTAACTGGGCATAAGCAGGGGCTATACCTGCAGCGATCTGATCAGGCGTTTGCCAGAAGTTTTTACTTTCAATGACACTATATACCTTGGGGTCGAGTTTCTTACAGGCCCCCAATGTACATAGAAGCAGTACGATCGCCAGTTTTGTTAATTTATTTAAATTTCTCATTGCTAAAGAATTTTTCTGTTTGATATTCAATTACTTAAATGACACATTGGCGCCCAAAATAACCGTGCGGCTTTTTGGATAATAACCTGTTCCGTATTCGTTGGCATCGATATAGTTCAAAGAAGAATCACCGTTGGTCACTTCCGGATCAATGCCTTTATATGGTGTAAAGGTTAACAGGTTTGCTCCGGTTACATAAACGCGCAACCGTTCCAGGCCGGCAATCCTTCCAAATGTATAAGCCAGTGTTACATTATCCAGTTTTAAATACGAGGCGTTTTGCAGCCAGTAGTCAGACGCTGTTTGCGAACCTCTTATACCGTTTGTCAAAGCATTTTTGGTAACGTTGTTGCCGGGCAGCCTGCTATAGTTGCTGGCAATGTTATCATAGTTGTTAAATAATTTCTGGCCATATACGCCGCGTAAGAAGAAATTAAGTGACAATTGTTTGTAATTGAAAGTATTGTTTATTCCATAAGTAAATTTTGGTGTCGGGTCTATGTAGTTATACTTGGCTTTGGTAATATCTGCAACCTTATTACCACTGGCATCCAGGTAAAGCTGGTTACTTTGTGTGGCAGGGTCAACAGCCGGGGCAAGACCTGCAAAATGCGGCAGGTAGAAAACATATGGCGACTGGTCTACTTTAAGATAAGTAAGGGCATTGTCCTGGTAACCACGGCCCTGAGCATAACCGATCGGTACCTGGTCTGTCGAAACCTTGGTGCCATTATACTGGCCCGATAAGCTGGTTATGGTTGTTTTTACAAAAGTGATCTGACCGGATGCGGACCATGAAAAATCCTGTCCTTTTATCACATCACCATTTATTTGTATTTCCAATCCTTTATTTTTCAAGTCACCCACGTTAGCTAACAGGGTAGGAAAAAGAAAAGGAGGTGTAGATACTGAATAATTAAACAGCAGGTTTTGGGTTTTATCACTGAAGGCGTTCACACTTCCGCTCAATCTGCTGTGGAACATGTCAAAATTGAAACCAACGTTACGACCGATCCTTTCTTCCCATTTCAGATCAGGATTTGCGTTTTGATTAGGTGCGTAAGATTGCGGATATTGATACGATGAGTTTGACGGGTTATAATATCTTCCGCCGCTTCCCAAAGTTAATAATGTGCTGTATGGCGTAATTGCATCCTGGTTACCTACCACACCATACCCTGCATTAATTTTTAAATCGTCCAGCCAGCTAACATCTTTTAAGAAACTTTCGTTTTTGATGCGCCATGCTGCGGATACCGACGGGAAGTTACCCCAGCGATTATTTGTACCGAATTTAGACGAGCCGTCACGGCGGAAACTGGCTGTTAAATAATACGTTGAATTGTAGTTGTAAAGCACCCTTGCCAGGTACGATTCGATCACAAATTCTTCTTTATAAGAGCCGATAACATTATTAACCGGATTGCCACCGCCTAAATTATTGTCGCCAAGTTCCTCAACCAGGTAACCCTGGCCACCCGCCTGGAAGTTATCATTTACAAAATCGTTAAACTCGTATACCGCTGTACCACTTAAATGGCTCTTGCCAAAATCTTTCTGGAAGTTCAAATGCACATCGGCTTTTTTTGAATCGACATTGTAATTATTCTGGCTGGCAACATTAATATTGCCCACGCCGGGCAGTATTGGCTGAAAGTAATCTTTCTGCAGGTTCTGATGTGATACAGATCCCAGTGTTCCTAAGGTGAATATATTAGAAAGTTTATAGTCGGCCCTGCCTGATACTAATGTAAGGTATTCGCGACCAGAATTGGTTTGAAGCATTTGCTGTGCTACCGGGTTTTGCTCGTGATAATCCAGATAGCCAAAATAGCTGCCGTCGGGGTTTTTCACAGGGTAGGTTGGCGGCGTAGCATTTACATATTCAAAAATGTTAGGGTCTACATATTTACGGTCGTTCTCATCATGAGAAATTGACAGTTGTATATCCAGTTTATTATCAAACGCTTTTTGTTCGCCATTGAACCTTAAGCCCAGCTGTTGTTTGCCGGTATTGATCACCACGCCCTGCTGGTTCATATAATTAAGGGCTGCACGATAATTAAAGGTTTCTGTTCCGCCTGATAATGCCAGGTTATTACTATGCGTAAAACCAACACGGGTAATCGCTTTTAACCAATCAGTATTCGCACCTTTATCAAGGCCGGCAACAGTTGAGGCATCAAAACCTTTAACAGCATCGCGCCATTGATCCGCGCTTAACAGGTTATAATTTCCTTTAAGATTATCAACCGCAGCGTAACCATTATACTCCACCCTCGTTCTGCCCGCTGCACCTTTCTTGGTATTAATAATGATCACACCATTTGCGCCTCTCGAACCGTAAATAGCAGTAGCTGACACATCCTTCAATACGTCGTAAGATTCGATATCAGACGCCGGTATACTTGACAACTGGTTGGGGTCATCCAGCGCTATACCATCCACCACTACCAATGGTGTTTGCCCGCCGCTTAATGATGTTTGCCCTCTTAACCTGATGACCAGGTTGGCATTCGGGTCGCCACCTGCCTGTGTGATTACCAGGCCGGGTACTTTACCCTGTATTTGTTGTAATGGATTGTTAATTACACCAGGGCTGAAGTCCTTTGCTGAGATCTGGGACACTGCACCTGTAACATCCTTTTTTCGGACTGATCCGTAGCCTACAACAACTACGGTGTTTAATGATTGTGTACTTTCAAGCAAAGTAACGTCTAATACGGTTTTGCCATCAATAAATACATCTTTAGTTGTGAAGCCCACATAAGTAAATCGTAATGATTTTACCGTTGGGGCAACACTAATGGTATACTTACCATTAACGTTAGTTACCGTACTGGTGTTAGTACCAACTGCTGATACAGTAACACCCGGCAATGAGCCACCTTTTTCATCAGTTACAGAACCGGTTACAGTTACATTCTGGCTGAAAGCAAAAAGTGAAGTGAATAAAAGAGCAACAAGTAAGCAGGTGCTTCTTAAAAACTTTTTGTTGTTCATAAAAATTGTTTTTAGGGTTTGATAATTAGCTTTCCGGACAACTCGTTTTTACTGAACCAGTATGTACCAGTTCACAATTATATAATTTATTTTCCAATATCCAAAATAAAATCACCTCTAAATTGAATTAAATATTTTTACTGATTTTAAGCTGATAGGACAGCTAAATAATAATATGCTTTTGCTGGGGAGCCTTTTGATATATTGCTTTAAAACAGTTGTTTAAAAACCTGCATATTCCCGGTAGATAATATGAGTAAGAGAAGAAAAATAATATTATTTGATGCCGGGAGATCCGGAGAAGGTTATTGTTAAATAGTCATGATCTAAAGGCTAACGACCTGGTCACAATCTTTAATAAACCGGGTAAATAAGCTGCATGATGATATTGCTTTTTGTGGCTAAGGCATCAGGATCATCCATATATTTTTCCATTGATTGCGCCACTTTGCTCAGTCTTTTATCCCTTACATATTTATCCATTGCATTATATAGATGCTGAATTCCTGTAATGGGCCCTTCATAGGTCCCTGTAAGCAGATAACCATCGGGCGGGAATTTCAAAAACTCCAACCCACTGCCCGACTTTAATTCCGACTTTACAGGGATACCTACAGCCAGTTCCGAGTTTCCGCCCAGCAATGCCGAAGACGATACATAATAATAATTGGCAGCAGCTGGCAGGTTGTTGGCTTTCATCAAGCCGCGCAAAACTGTTAAAAGCTGCCCGGTAGATTGCTTTACCTGCAGAGTTGGAACGATCTCTTTTTTAGTGCAAATGAGTGCGTCAATAACCTTTCCACGCTGAATAGGAAAACCATATAACCCGGTTGTACTTTCTGCAAATTTTTTCAGGCTGTTTAGTTCGTCATTTACAAGCCCGGAGCTGGTAAAGCTATTTTTAATCCACTGGAAACCAGTACTTTTTGCAATCCATTCCACATTCGTTGTCCCGTCCTTTTTAGCCGGGTTGATGGTGATCAGCTGAGAATCTTTCCCATTCTGCTGTTCTAAAAAAAGCATCGCAGGATTAATTACCGTTAATTTTGCCAGGGTTTTGCCCTCAGATGTAACAGCATGGCTTTGTTTTGTGGTGGAATCGTTAATAATGGTAACGTTATCAGCTTTATCAAAAACCATAATGTCCCATTTCTTCCAGCTTTCCAGATTAGTTAACTGGCCCGATACATCAAAGATGGACGCATTGATAGTAATGCGATTGCTTACGGTGTAGGTTATAGACCCGGCTATACCTATCGCCAGTATCAGCAGAACTAAAAATATGAGGCCCTTTTTCAACTTAATCCGGTTTGATCTTTAGCTTCAGTAAAATTTATAATGTGCTGTTTAAAATATTAACCATCGCCCGCACTTCATCTTCATCAGAAATATACACATTACCATAATCGTTTACCTCGGTATTGATGTATTTAAGAGGATTATGTGCAATTGCCCTTGCAGAACCATGAAATTGTGTGGCGTTGCTTTCGTCAATCAGCTTTTTAAGGTTAGTGGATTTAATACCTGCGCCTGGCATAATGATGATACGATCGCCGGCCTGTTTTACTAATTTCCCTAATACTTCACCGGCATCCGGTGCGGCAGTCTTTTGCCCGGAGGTTAGTACCCTTTCACAGCCGCAGGCTATAACATCTTCCAGAGCTTTAAATGGATCAGGGGTGCCGTCAAAAGCACGGTTACAGGTCACACCAAGCGGGCCCGCCCATTCAACAATCCGTTTTAGCCATTCGGTATCTATCTCGCCATTGATATTTTGGGTGCCTACTGATATGCCGTTGCAGCCCAGTTCCCTGCAGGCATCAATATCCTTTTTAAGGATGGCGTATTCGTCTTCATTGTAGTAGTAATTCCCGGAGCGGGGACGGAGAATGGGGTAAAGGTCGATAACTATTTTTTCTCTTACCTGTTTAATGGTGCCATAGCTTGGCGTAGTGCCCCCTTCAACCGGGTTATCGCATAATTCTACCCTAACCGCACCGGCACGTTCGGCAATAATGCACGACTGGATATTGAAAGCACAAACCTCAAGAACTCTTACAGACATATATATGAAATAAACTGGTAAATATTTTAATGACTAATTATAATAACTTTTTGCGGGATAAACATGGTCGACTGTATTACTACGTACAGAATAGGAAAATCCCGGCTGTAGGCTGTAACCGCCTACTTCGCCCTTTTTATTCAGGGCCACAAATCCTACCTGTATGGTTTTTGAGCGTTCAGGCCCGCGCTGCACTACCCTTTCAACTGCCTTTTTGCAGGCCTCTTCGGGCGATAAACCCTGGCGCATAAACTCAACTACCAAATGTGAGCCTACTATCCTGATCACTTCTTCGCCTACGCCGGTAGCACTTGCCGCACCAACCTCATTATCAACATACAAACCCGCACCGATAACGGGGGAATCACCTACACGGCCATGCATTTTATAAGCCAGTCCGCTGGTGGTGCAGGCTCCGCTCAAGTTGCCTTTGGCGTCCAGGGCCACCATACCAATAGTGTCGTGGTTATTTGGTCCGCCCGGCATCGGGTCGGTCTTTTTATCATACAGGCGGTTTTCAATATTTGCTTCCGGTTTATATTTGGAGGTTTTTAACCATTCCTTCCAATCTTTTTTACTTTTTTCGGTAAGCAGGTTATGTTTTTTGAAGCCGTTAGCCAGGGCAAACTGTAAGGCGCCGTCGCCTGCTAAAATAATATGCGGGGTTTTCTCCATCACCAAACGGGCTACTGATATGGGATGCATAATATCCTGCAGGCACATTACCGAACCGCAGTTGTAGTTTTCGTCCATGATGCTGGCATCCAAAGTCACATAGCCATCACGGTCGGGCAGACCGCCATAGCCGATAGTCTGATTTGTAGGGTCAGCCTCAGGGATCTTTACACCGGCCTCAACCGCATCCAATGCCCTGCCGCCATCTTTCAATATTTCCCACGCTCCCGCATTTGCCGTTTTGCCGAAATCCCAGGTGGATAATACAAGCGGACCATCAGTTACAATTGAGCTTTTAGTTAATGGGGCTGCAAATACGGTTTTATCAGCCAGTAATGCCGCTGCCGCACCAATGAGCGAACTCCCTATAAATTTTCTGCGTGTTGACATGGTTATTGCTTTATAAGCATCATAAAGCCATCCTGACTTAACAAGATGGCTCTTATGATTCGGGTTTATTTGTTTATTTTAATATTCATGCTGATATTCTGAGCACCCTTCACCGTTTCCGGCGTACTGTCATTCATCCAGCTTTTTTTGTAGATCACTACGTTTTCCGGTAAATGATCTGCTTCCAAAAACTTCAGATCGAGTTTTGCCACATCACCTTTTGCATCGACAGCCAATGACAGGTTGATTGGACCATACGGCGTACGTATGCCATTCAGTTTGGTTACCGCTCCTGCTTTTGCCCATTGTTTAGGGAATGCCTCAAACAGGTGCAGATCTTTACCATGATCCAGCTCGATCATGTGTACAACCATCCTGATAAACTCGGCACTGGCCCAGTTGTGCGGCATATCGCCCACTTCGTCTTTACCTTTACCTTGTGGTTTTTGCTCTTCGCGCCATACCAGTGTTGGCGACGAGTGGTTTGCATAATCATAAAGGACAGGCGGCACTTCGTCACCACGGCCCAGCCACTGCATGGCATGTCCATAAAATGAGTTGAAGTAGGTCCACAGCCCATTGGTCATCCAGCCGGTTGATATCACCGTACCTTCCACACGGTGATCGTGCAGCATATCCATTGTGCCTTCTGCTATTTTTTTAGCTTCGGCATCATCGTCAAAAACACCCCCCGGATAAATTGATTGGCAAAATGCCCATTGCCCGCGCTGCGGCTCATGGTTCTGCTCATTATTTATCATAACAGGCAGATAGGTATTTCCTTTATCATCCTTGCGAAGATCTTTCACAGCCATTTTCATGAACTTGCCATAAAAATCATCGTACTGTTTCTGCCATTCGGCAGCTTCGTCATTTTTACCTAACCATTTTGCGGCCCAAATAGCCCATTTCATGCCGCCGAGGCACCATTCAGTATTGGAGTAGTCATCACCGTGCTGTATACCGCCGTCCACGTTTCCATCGGGCAATAAAGTATAATAGGGCTTGGATGGATCTTTCATGGCCAGGTCGCGCAGGTAATTGATCCTTTTGATACAGCCTTCTATCACACCCCAGTTTTGCTCCAACCATTTTTTATCCTGGGTAAGCATGGCATGACGGCTCAGCATAAACAACACTAAACCATTTTCCTTATGGAAAGTGGTGATCATTTCAAAACCACCATCAGGTAACTGGTAGTGCGTCAAATAATCAATACAGCTGCGCACATCTTTGGTATAATCAAGCATAGTAGCCACTTCTAGCAAAAAGCTACCGTCGGCCAGCCATAATCCACGATATTCTGTGGGGCCAACGCTGAATGATTTATTCCCCTTGCGAATATCCCTTGACTGGAATATGTTTCTCAAGCTTCCCTCAACCATATCCTGAACGCCCGCATCAGGCACAGAAATAGCAGATGCTGACGGACAGTTCTTTTGCCACCAGGCAGTAGCTACCTGCAATTGTTTTTGTGATACAGGCACACTGGCAACTTCCGATTTGCCGGGCTCAAAAAAGCGGCTTACTGTTACGGTAAAGCTTTTTTCTTCGCCGGCTTTTAGTGCTACCGGGGCAAGTGCCACGGTATATTTTTTGGCAGAATCAGCATTTAAGCTGCTGATTGCTTGTGATGAGGTAACCACCGTTTCATCGCCCACCTTTAATACATCGCCTTGTTTTTTAACAGGCTCGATACCCACATAGCGCAATACAGGATTAAATGTTTTAGCTGATGCAGTTGTGTTTTTCAATTTGACCAGCATGTGGTAACGCCTTTCGGGCATGCGCACATCGGCACATTTTACGTAAAGTGCTGCGGTTTTATCAGCCTTACCGGCAATGATATCCGCATCAGAAGGCGCTTCATTTTTAAACAGCCAAAGTCCGTTAACAAAAGAGTTGCGGTTTAATGCTCCCGGTTTGTTGGTAACCACGATGGTTAAGATACCATCATTGTTGATGTCTTTACCGCTAAATGAATAAACACCCGGCTTTCTGAAACCGAAGTCCTTTACCGGGTCAATATCTTTCTGCTCTGCGCCTTCCACATCTATACGCATTGGCCTTACATTAACCGAGTCCTTTTCGCCTTCGCAAAAACCTAGAACTGCTTTAAATGACTCGCCCGGTTTTACCTTGACGTGAAATTCTATTATCCCTTCGCCTGATAAGCCTTTAAGTCCCTGCGCAATATCATTGAAAGCTTCATCGGCTTTTACCGTTGGTTTTGACCAGCCTCTCACACTGCGCCTGCTGTCGTACCGCACAATGCTGTTCAAAGGCTGCTCATCGGGTATCTGCAAAAAGGTTTCTTCCTGCATCGTAATCCCATCTGCATTTTTTATAGTACGCGTAATAGGCGAGCGGGCCGACAACAGTTTCTGGCTTTTCCACACGGCAGGAACTTTATTATCCACCAATAACGAAAATGAAAAATCGCGTGGTCCTTTATATCCGTAATCACCAAAGATCTGGCCTTCCTTGCCAACCAGTGTTTTCACCGGATCATCGGGTAAACAAACCAGCGTTTGCCACCATGGCGGACTGTATCGATGATCGATCTTCATTTTGGTTTCCTGGGCAAAGCCTGCGGCCGAACCCAGCAAACAACTGCCAAGCAGCCAGGTCTTAAGCAATTTTGATGTCAGCATTTTATCTTATTATTAGGTTAATTAATTGGTTTCTTTTAATTAATGAGGGGCTATAAATACTTCATCCATTTCTTCAAGAGTTTTACCACTTGTTTCCTTTACTACCTTTGAGCTGAAAACAAGGTTGATGATACTGAACACGGCAAATGCCCAGAAAGTAATTGCCGCACCTGCCTTATCCAACAGCCATGGGAAAAACTGGCCCACCATCCACACGGCTATCCACAATATGAGGGTGCAGAGCGAAACTGCTTTTACCCGTATACTTGTGGGAAATATTTCGTTGATCATGATCCAGGTTACCGGACCTAATGAAAAAGCAAAGCAGGCGATGTACACCAATATAGCAACCAGCAGCAGGTAACCCTGGGTATGATTGGTATAAAATAACCCACCACAGAGCAATAATGATAATATGATGCCCGAAAGGCCATATTTTAATAAGGTCTTTCGCCCGTATTTATCAGCATATTTAATAGCCACTATGGTAAACACCAGGTTAATGGCGCCGATAATGACCTGGAACACCAGGGCATTACTACTGGGTATACCAGCCGATTCGAATATGCGGGGCCCGTAATAAATGATCGCGTTTATCCCTGAGAATTGCTGCAATATGGCCAGAACGATCCCGATGATCAGCGGTATCCGGAAGGCCGGATCAAAAAGAGAGTGCGAGCTTTCCTTTGCTTTTGAACTGGCATTTTCCATTTCGTTTATTTCCTTATCAGCCTCCGCTTTTGTCCTGAGTGAATACAATATTTCTTTTGCTTTTTCGACACGGTTAACCGATATCAGCCAGCGGGGACTTTCGGGTACATTGTACAAAGCCGCCAGGAATAATATGGATGGCAAGCTCATGATGAGGAACATAGCACGCCACATCTGGTCGTTAAACATCCAGCTTAAGAAAGCATTGTCAAAGCGGGTTTCAGAAATGTTTAAGACCAGCGCATTTGAAAAATAAGCCAACAGTATGCCGATGGTAATGGCCAACTGATAATACGATATCATGCGACCACGGCTGCTGGCCGGTGCAAATTCGGCAATGTACATTGGCGATATGACCGACGCCATACCCACGCCAATGCCACCCAGCATACGGGCGATTATCAGCAAATTGAACCCGGGTGCAAGGGCGCAGCCAATGCCGGATAACAAAAATGCTATGCCGGCTATCATAATGGTCTTTTTACGTCCCAGTTTATCGCTGATGATGCCGGTGGTAAACACCCCAATAATACAACCCAATAAGCCGCTGCTTACCATCCATCCTTCCATGGCGGAATCAAGGGCAAACTGAATTTTTACCAGGTTGATAGCACCTGAAATAACTGCGGTATCAAAGCCAAAAAGCAAACCACCTATGGCTGCTGCCATACAGATGTAATTGGTTCTGCCTGAAAATTGGGCTGTACTCATAATTTAATTTTTATCGTTGATAATCGTCATCATAACGCTGAATATCTTCCTGCTGCCAGTTGCCAAACGCTACTTCGAGCACACGCACAGGTGTATCGCCCTTGCATGATAATCGGTGACGCTCATTTGCAGGTATCCATATTTCGTCGCCGGCCTTGTATTCTTTGATATCATCCCCTACCTGTACCACAGCTCCATCATCGATCACTATCCAAAGCTCGGCCCTGCCGGTGTGCGATTGCAGGCTCAGACGCTGGCCCGGTAAAACGCTCATCAGGCTAACGGTACTATCCTCGTTATTGGCATACTGTTTAAATGTTCCCCAGGGCCTTGATACAAATGCCACATCTGGTTTTTCCTCAGGGATGGGTTTAGTTCTGTAATTACTCATGTGTTAAATTTTTATTCTGATTAAGCTTTAAATCTTACAAATGCCTTTAAGGTGCCGCACTCTTTTCCTTCGCTCTCGCCGTGCGGGCGGATGGTATATTCACCCACATTGGCGGGCACCACAAATGTTTCGGCATAGTGCACCACATAGGGTTCAAATAAACCTCGCGGGCTTTCTACTATTGCTTCCCGGCCTTCCACCAGGTTGATCACGTTTACACTTCCATTGGTATGATGATGCACTCTTTGTGTGAACCAGTGCCGGCGTGTTTCAATAAATTCGGTTTCGTGCAGGCCTGTTTTTTCTTCCCGCCAACCATCGCCTTCAGCAATCGGTTCGATAGCATTCACCAATTCTTTTTTCACTACAGCGGGCGTTCTCGACCAGTCGATCACATTTTTACCATGATCAATATTTATGGGGCGTGGCTTGCCATCCAAACCCATGCGGCCCCAATCCCATAGTTTAAAGGTGAAGATGTATGGCGTAGCACTAATCTCTAACACCATACTGTTTTTGCCCGAGCAATGAATTGTCCCGGCAGGTATCAGCACATGATCGTGCTTCTTAACCGTAAATTTTTCTACGTATTCTTCGGCATCAAACTGGCTGTTGCCTTTGTTGGCATCCTTTAGCGCGGCTATCATTTGATCGGGGTCGGTATTATCTTTTAAACCGAGGTAAACGCAGGCATCCGGTTCGGTATCCAGCATGTAGTAACTTTCGTCCTGGGTGTAGGGCATCCCAAAATGCTCACGTATATATTCATTTGTGGGATGCACCTGCAGGCTCAGGTTGCCACCCTCAATAGTATCCAAAAAGTCGAACCGTATTGGAAATTCATCACCGAACCTCGCCTGCACCACGGAGCCAAGTAGTTTTTTCGATTGTGCGAAAACCATGTTGATGCCGGGCGTTTCAAAAACAACATTGCCAAATTTGAGCAGCAGGCTGTTCTCTTCGGGCACACAATCAAAGCACCAGGCATAATTTTGCTTTGACGGATCAAGGTCACAATATTTTTTCATCCATTGCCCGCCCCATGGCCCAGGATCAAAGAACGGTACCAGCCTGAACGGCTGATTCGCCAGTTGGGCGTAGGCTTCGTTCAGCGCCTTACCTTCTACCATTTTAGGCTGATTGGTATCGGTGGTATCGATCACCAGGTCCCAATGATCCATTAAGGTTTTTTTATGCTTATCACACACCCGCCAGTCTACAAAGAACGAGCGTTTATATTGCAATGAGGCTTTAAAGCCCTTGTTGTTTACGCCCAGGTTATTTACTTCATCGCGCCGCTGGCGTAATTGTCCTTCCCAACGGGGCATATCAAAATAGACGATCAAGTCAGAGTCTTCGCAAAGCAGCGTAGCTCCGGGGCCATATATAAAAACAGGGCCACCGGTTTGTTCGGTTGCCTTAAAATCAGCAAGACGGTTTTTGTTAAAAAAGTCGATCAGCTTTAAACGGGTGAGGTAACCAAAAACGGCGTCGTCTGTTACGTCGGGGTAAACCAGCCAGTCTACTTCCTCATCAGTCAGCATAAAATCGAGGGTGTAGTAAAATGTGCCTTTAAGCTGTGATTCCAGCTGTGCTAAAATTTCTTCATCATGCAAACCGGGGTAACATTCCAGCGCGATCACTTTTGCTTTACCTTGATCAATATGTTCCTTTATCCCGGCGCAGATGTCATCCCATCCCACCCAGCTTTTTGCATCTTTCTGCTTAACCTCCGTTACCGGGAACTTATCGTAATTCGGAAAAAATTTAGCCATAATTATCTACCTATAAGTTTTAACTTATATCAATTAATCCAGTATTCTTATTATTTCTTGCTGTAAGCCAGCTATCTAACAGGTTATAATATAATAATCAGTTCTTCTAAACATCATTATGCAGGCAATGCACCACCCCCAGTATCCCGGCATCACTTAACAATGATGTAGGCCTGATGGCTACATTACCCCACGGGCACCAGGCATGCTGTTGTACTTTTTCGATCAAATACGGCATTACCTCGTCCTTGTTATTTAAAACCCCGCCGCCTATTACCACCACCTCGGGGTCGTAAGCGTGTACCAGGTTTATAATACCCGCTGCCCATATATCAAGGCAATCGTTCTTTATTTGCTGCGCTAACGGGTCATTGTTTTTCGCTTCCCTGAATAAGGTCTCAAAATCAATAACATCCACCGAAGCCATTTTACTTTGCGCGTAATTTGCATTTTCAGTCACCCGCTGCTTAACGCTCCAGGTAGCGGCGTGTGCTTCCATGCAGCCTATATTGCCACAGGTACATAGTGCGCCTTTATAATCGACAGACAAATGCCCGCCCAAGCAACCGGCCTGAAAATGCTTCCCTCTGAGCAGTTTACCTTCGATAATAGCCGAGGTTCCTATACCAGTACCTATGGTAACTACCACCAGGTTATCAGTACCCTGCCCTGCCCCGTATTTCCATTCGCCAACGGCAGCCATACGGGCATCATTATCCATAAAAAATGGAACTCCCCAACACTTAGCTATCCAGGCTGCAAGATCTACATCCAGGGCATCATCATATTTTTTGTTGGTTGATAAAACCCTTTGAAGTTTCGGATCAACCAAACCCGGAAACCCTAAACCTATTCCACTCAATGCCGATACGGGCACATTGTGGGCAAACAGCATGGTATTGATCTCTTTTTCAATAAACGGCAAGCTTGCAGCCAGTCCTTCGTTTGAACGTGCCGGTATCACTGCCTTCGCGATCAATTTATCGCCGCATACCAGGCCAAGCTTTACCCTTGTTCCACCCAGATCAATACCAATTGCAAACTGTTCCATTTATTAAATCACCAGGTTTTTACCTATGCTGTAACTATATTATCCGCCAATTCAGGCACTCCATTATTTTCGATCAGAATTTTTGAAAAGCCATGCTTTGAAATTATTTCATAATCGTGACCGGCATCAGCGGGCCAAAAAGCACTGAACGACAAAATTGTTTTGCCAACATTTACCGTGCGGTGAGCTGTATTCCCGGGTATATAATGAATGCTCCCGGCCACCATTTTTTCTGCCCGCGTTACCCCGTCCTTATCCATCAGCAAAAGCATGCCATCGCCCTCAATGGTGCAATAGTATTCGGCCCTGTTGCGTATTTTGTGGAAGTGCCCCCTCGTCATAAAATACTCTTTGCCAACCTTGCCCGGATGTATATAGGTGATGCCATAAAACAGGCCGCCTTCAGTATTATGCGGCACCGGAAAAGATGACTCGACGTTATAAACCAGCGTTTCCATGTCCATGGTTGAATACGCTGCCTTATCGCTAAAAATATCGCCTAAATCTTTTAATTTCCTTGTGACCCTGTCTATTTTATCACCAATTAATTTTTGATCCTTAAAGATCAGTTCCGGTTCAGCAATGCTGTTCATATTTGTATATAATTATTAAAACGAATTTCTATCGATCAGTATGAACGGGTTTTCTATCACCTCTTTTTTGCCGTTCAATACCATTTTTGCCATGGCACTCCCCATAGCCGCAAAATCTGTCGTAATGGTCGAAATCCCGTCCCCTATCACGCTTTTCAAACTGGTTTCGTTATAGGACATCACGCCTATATCTCTGCCTAATTTCCATTTGTTCTCTTTCGCCACTTTTATAATATCCACCAGGTGATTATCATCGATCACAATAAAAGCGTCATTCACCCGGATGTTTTCGGGGTCGACACTATTTACTACTGCTGTTTCGGGTATGTTGCCTTTTGTTTTGGAAAACTTATTAAAGCCCGCGATAATATCCTTGTTGCGCAAGCCATCCGGAAAAACAAGGAACAGGCGTTTGTATTTTGATACCAGGTTGTCTGAATTGATAAGGATAGAATAAATGTCCTTTTCAAAGTTCTGGTATACTCCCGAATAGATCTTCTTATATTCTTTATACCCAACGTCCAGTAAAAAGGTATGGCGCTGATCAAGCACTGCCAGGGTGTTGACCGCAGTAGGATTGGCCTCGGGCATAATGATGAAAGTATTGTAATAACCCGCCTGTTCGCGTATCAGCGATTCAAACATTTTCATGCTGTGGTGATGAAAATAAATATCAACCGTGCATGTTTTCGGCAGACTGTTGATGAGGGCATTATATAGGGTTTCTTTATAAGGGGTAAACGTGCTGAATAAAAGAAATATCCTTTTGTTCTGCTTGGTTTCGGTACTGGAAACAAAATACCCTTTGCCGGGAATAGAGTCTATGATACCCGCGGCCCTGAGATCGTTATAAGCGCTGAAAACAGAACCCCTGGCCAGCGAAAATTCTTCTGAAACTTTATTTACAGATGGCAGCAGATCGTCCTTTGTTAAAGCTCCGCTATCTATGCTGCGGTAGATGGATTGAACGATCTGTTTATATATAGGAATGGCAAGTGCAGAATCAATTTGTATAAGGTCACTAACATTATTTTTCATGCGTTGAGGCATTAAGTGCGGTAAAATTAAATTTTTATTTTAATAAACAGGTATATACTGGTACATATTTTTTTATTTTGTTTTAATCCGGTAAATTTATACTCAGATCAACTCAAAAACAGAGCTTATCCATCTCTATTGTGCAGTAAGAAGAATAGAAAAATCATTTGGTAAATCTGTGGATTAAACCCGTACGCGCTTGAGTGCAAGATATTCTTACAAGATAAAAAAACTTCCAAAATCGTCCGTTCTTCAACTCAAAAGGTTTATGATGGCACCTCAGTCATAAAAACCAATAAGCTCATTACTAATCAGTTACAAAACTATGGATTTTAGCAATATCGAACAAACTGTTATAATATAAAGAATGGGGCTTTTGCAGGAATATTCTTCAATACCCCGGTTGTTTTGATGCACGCTTGTTGCCGGCTGCAGATGTACTTTTGTAAAACTCATCAAAGGGGAAGCTACCCACTCTGTCATGGATTTTGAGGTGCGGGGGGGTTTATGCTCTCCGGTAGAAAAGCTGTGCTCTATAATTACTTTCACAAATATAAACCATCATGGCAGGCGATGAAAAACGTAAGAATGAAGGGGAAAAAATGCCCCGGTTGGTCCCCATCGGTTAACTCATATCAAAGGCTGGGGTTGTGCGGAAACCGTTGGCATATTTCTTGCCCTTTTGTTCAGAATTGCAAAATATTGCTAACTTTATTTTCGCCGTTTCGTAGAATATGAACGGTTAATAAACCTAAACTAAAAGTATGTATCAATCCTTCCCAGGCAAATTATTGTTCGTCCTCATCTTGTTAACCAGTACCTTTTCTTTTACTTGCTTTGCGCAAAAGATAGAGCTGATCAATTCTGGTGAACTGATCAAAAGCGGTACGATGGCCCACGATTCCGGTCAATACAAAAAAGCACTGGCCATTTACAGCAAAATCCCGCGCAGCGATACCAACTATGTCAGGTCGCTCTATGAGCGGGCTGTAACCTGCGAGGCAGATAGTCAATATAAGCAGGCGATCACCTTTTGCCAGGAAGCGCTCGCATTGCCCGAACAAAGAGAATATGTTCCTGACCTGTATAACGAATATGGAAACTGCCTCCATGAGGCCGGTGACGCCGAAAAGGCACTGAAGGTATTTGATGACGCCATCGTTAAATATCCTGCTTATGGTTTATTCTATTTTAATAAAGGGGTGGTCTTGATCGATTTAGCGCGTTATGCTGAAGCTGAGGCCCTGTTCCAGCAAGCGATTTTGGTCAATCCTTACTTATATAGCGCCCATTACCAGCTGGGATTGGCTGCGCTGCACCAGGGCAAGATCATGCCGGCATTTTTATGTTTTACCGGCTATCTCCTGATGAACCCGGCGGGAAGGTATTATTCAAAGTCCATCGGTTTTCTCGACCAGATCGCCCGGGGAAAGGATGACATACTCGCGTATCAAAGCAAAAGAAAAATTGAACCCGATGACAATTACCGTGCAGTGGAGGAGATTGTGTTTTCAAAGATCGCGCTGGATAAGGGGTATAAACCACTTATCGCACTTGATGATCCTATATCGAGACAGATCCAGGCAGTATTTGAAAAACTGGAATATAACGACACAAATAAAGACTTCTATGTCCAGTACTATTTCCCATTTTATAAGCAGGTATTTACAGAAGGAAAGTTTGAGCTGCTGATCAATCATATCTTTTCTAATGCTAATGTTAAACTCATCCAGGACTATAAAAAGAATAATAAGAAAGCGCTGGAGGGTTTTATTAACGAAGCGAGGGATTATTTTGACCTTGTTCGCACTACCAGGGAACTGGCTTATAAAAAAAGGCCGTCGATTGACAACCGGTATTATTTTGAGAACGGTGTGCTGGCAGGTAAAGGAGTAACGGCCAATGGCGGAAAGATATTAACCGGACACTGGGAATTTTATTTCCCGGCAGGCAATATTAAGGGAAGGGGCGATTATGACCCGCAGGGAAAGCGGGAAGGCAGCTGGGTTTTTTACCGGGCATCCGGGCTAGTGAAGGCGAAAGAAAACTACAGGAACGGGAAGCTGGAAGGTGAAGCGGAAAGTTATTTTGACAACGGCAATCTCTCCTCCCATGAACTTTATCATGATGATAAACAGGATGGTTCTGCTACATATTATTATTATGCAGGCAATATCAAATCAACAAGCGCCTACCGGGCAGGCAAAAAAGAAGGTGAATCGAGGAGTTACTACTCCAATGGTAATTTGTACTCGATAGACCCGTATGTTTCTGGTCAGCTTAATGGTGTCTACAAAGAATATTACAAAAGTGGCGGCATCAAAGAGACGCAGGCCTACAGCAGTGGCAAAGCCGAAGGAGATTTTAAGTCATACCACGAGGATGGTACACTTTCGGTTACCGGGCAGAATACAAAGGATAAAGGGTATGGTGAATGGAAATATTATTATAATGATGGTAAGCTAAAAGAAAAGCGCCATTATGTTGACGATGCTGAAGATGGCCAGACCGAAGAATTTTTTGAGAACGGGCAAAAATCAGCCAGCTATACGGCAAAAAAAGGAAAGATCGACGGGGAAGCGAGCTATTTTTATAAAGATGGCAAAATACTTAGCAAATTAAGCTACGACAACGGGGTTGTGCGGGCGGTCCAATACTTTAATAAAGCAGGTATACAGGTATCTGCCTCCGAATTAAAAAACAATTTGATCGATGTGCTTTCCTACGGTACCGATGGTTTTAAGCGGGCGCATTTTGCGTATGACCGTAAAGGAGGATTGACGGGCCCGGACACCATATTTTATGCTTCCGGCAAGGTGAACCAAATCCTGAATTACCAGGACGGGATGCTGGAAGGAAAAGTGACCTCGTACTTTTTAAACGGCAAAGTCAAATCGGAAACAAACTACGCCAAGGGTAAAGAAAATGGCTATGAAACAGGTTATTACACCAACGGAAAAACAGAAATGGAAGGTTGGGTAATTGATGGAAATTACCAGGGTGAATGGCATTACTATGATGAAAAAGGAAGGTTGACGACCAAAGCCTGGTACCTGGATAATGATCTGAATGGCTATAAAGAGGATTATTTGGCCAATGGCCGGGTAAGCCTGGAGCGAAAATATCGCAGCGGCTGGCTGGAAAAGCTGAAACAGTTTAGCAGCGACGGAAAAGTCCTGGCAGAAGACTCTTTTCCAAAAGGGAGCGGGCAATACACGCTTTATTACCCGGATAAAAAAGTGAAGGAACAAGGTAATTATGTTAAAGGTGATTTTGACGGACTTTATCGGACCTTCTTTTTCGATGGCAGCCCGGAAAGCAGTATGTACTTCAAGAGAGGTTTGCGCGACAGTACGTATACCAGCTTTTATTATGGCGGCCGCAAAAGCACTGAAGGAACGTATAAACAGGATAATAAACAAGGTATCTGGAAGGAATTTGATGAGGATGGCAAATTATCGACCACTATCACTTATCAGCAGGATCAGAGAAATGGCGAATTGACGCGCTTTTACCCGGGCGGAAATAAAAACTGGGTGTCGCTTTACAAAGATGATGAGCTGAATGGTACTTATTTCAAATATGGCCCTGATGGTCAATTGATCTACCAGGTAGAATTTGAAGATGGCAAAGCAATATCCTATACCTATCCGGGTAAGGATGGGCACCTGATCCCGACCGTGCAGATCCCGCCAGCAGGTGGCCTGGTCAAAGTCTATTTCCCCAATGGACAGCTCGCGCGGGAATGTCTTTACACTGACGGCATAAAAAACGGCAAGGATATCCTGTATCATCCTTCCGGTCAGCTATGGTCGTCTGATACTACGGCATTTGCAGTTTCACAGGGCATTTATAAGGAATATTACCCGGATGGTCGGCTAAAATCCGAGTATCCTTACCAGGCGGACAATGTTGATGGCATCTGCCGGGAATATAATCCAAACGGAACTCTGAAAAAAGAAGAGGCTTACGATAATGGTTCCCTGCACGGTACAGTCAAATATTTCGATACCGCGGGCAAACCAGTACAAACGATGTCTTACCTTTTTGGTACCTTAATAGCAGTGAAACATGAGCAATAAAATTTTCTGCGTGTTTTTAGCTGGCCTGGCTGGCTTAAGTTTATACACCGGCAAATGCGGCGCACAAACCCTTGATGCGATCCATCAGCAGTTCCCGGATGAGAAAGCCGTACTATTGAACCGGACGCTGGAATACACCGTTGAACTGAGAGATAACAAACCTTATGTTGAAAGTCACGAAACGCAGCAGATAGGGTACCTGCTGGGTAGCGCTACCGCCTATATGGGCGGGTACAGTTTTTACCACAGCGGTTTTCAGCAGCTTACAGGGTATGAAGCCTACACGCGTACACCTGATGACAAAAAGCTGAAAGTAAACGAATTTAAGACAAGTACAAATAAGGAAAGTTTTGTTTTTTATGATGATGTCAAAGAAACCACTTTTAACTTTCCGGCGGTTGAGCCGGGTGCGGTTGGTAATCTGCAGGTATCATGGCATAATACTGATCCGCATTTGCTGTCACCATATTATTTTTCGGGGAATATGCCTGTCGTGAACAGTGAATTAAAGCTGACAGTCTCGAAAGATATAGCGTTAAAATACCGGCTTGTGGGTTTGGATACCGCCAACATTGCTGTAAGTGTAGAAAGCAAACACCGGAATAATATCTATACTTTTCATTATAAAAATTGCCCGGCCGATAAAAGATATCCGGATGCTCCGGGTTTTGCCTGGTATTCTCCACACGTTATCTTTTATATCGAAAGTTATAAGGACAGCAATGGCGCCACGGTCCCCTACCTGTCTGGTACTGATGACTTGTACCGCCTTAATTACAGCTTTGTCAAAACGATCAACAACGGTATCAGTCCGGGTTTGAAACAGATCGTCGATACATTGACAGCGGGGGCGGCTACGCAGGAATTAAAAGCCAGGCGCATTTATGCCTGGGTGCAACAGCATATCAAATATGTTGCATTTGAAGATGGGATGGGTGGCTTTATTCCCCGTGATGCGGGCCTGGTTTGCAGCAGGCGCTTCGGTGATTGTAAAGATATGGCAAGCATTTTAACAGAAATGCTGAACACTGCAGGCGTACCTGCCTATTTTACGTGGATCGGTACCAGGGACCTCCCCTACGAGTTCAGCAAGGAGCCTTTGCCATTAGTAAGCAATCATATGATATGTACGATCCGGCTGGATGGTAAATTCATTTTCCTTGACGGTACAGATCCTGCCTGCGTTTTTGGGATGCCGTCCTCTGCCATACAGGATAAGGAAGCGATGGTGGGCATCAGTGAGAAAGAATATAAGATCGTCAGGGTTCCCGCAGTGGATAAAAACAGCAACGCGATCGTCGATACGACCTGGCTGGAGCTGGCACCGGATGGGCTGAAGGGAAAAATAAAAGAAGATCTCCGCGGCTATCCGGCAATGGATATGTACAATAAACTAATGTATTGGGATGACCGTCATATCGCCGAAGATATGAAAGATGAATTTGAAAGGGGATCAAACAAGTTCAAACTGGACACTTTCCAGGTTTACCGGAAAGCAACTACGAATGATCTGTCCCTGACCGCCGGCTTCAGCCTGCCCGACTATGCCAAAAAAATCGGTAACGAGTATTACCTGAACCTCAACCTCTTCAAATTCTTTTTACACAAGGAGATCGATTATCCGCGGCGAAAGATACCGGTCGAACACCGGTTTAAGTCCGTCAAAAAATATGTAACCCTGTTAAAAATACCCGAAGGTTATAAGCTGGGCTATTTACCGCAGGGAAAATCATTCCGCAACAAAGTTTGGGGATTTGATTTCAAATATGATCAAAAAGGAAACTGGATCATACTCACACAGGAATTTGATAATGATCAGTTATTACTCACAAGTGATCAGTTTGGCGCCTGGAATAAAGTGCTTGAAAACCTGTTCCCATTATATAAAGAAACCCTAAGCCTGACCAAAATTTAGACCCACATGAAAAAAAGAAGTTTTTTGCTGCCGTTAATCGCGTTATTATCTTATCAGCATTTGTATGCCCAGGCACCGCAGACTGAGCCCGAAAAATGGGTCGCTCAACCAGTGATCAGCAAATTAGACGGCAAATATGCTAAAGAAGCAGCGGTTGTCTTGTTCGATAAACGGAAGATCGAATATGTTGATGATTCCAGGGACAAACAGTCTGAATACTATACCTTACACAAGATCGTCCATATTAATGATGACAGGGGTATAGAATATTATAACAAAATCTATCTGGGCATCAGCGAAAACGCCGATATCGTGGAGATAAAAGGTCGCACGGTATTGCCTGGTGGCAAGGTTATCATGCTGGATAAGAACAATATTAAGGATATTAAGGAGCAGGACGGTAATGTGTATAAAATATTCGCAATGGAAGGGCTGGAAAAAGGCTGCGAGATCGAGTATTATTATACCTTCAAAAAGAATGTTTCCTATTTCGGGCGTGAGGTAATGCAGGGTAATATGCCTGTGTTAAAAAGCGTCTTCCAGATCAGCGCACCAGATCGTTTGCGGTTCGATATCAAATCCTATAATTTCGATGTGACGCCATCGGATACAGTGATCAATAACAGGCGGTTTATGCAATGCACACTAGCGGGGACTTCAGGGATCGACGAAGAGAAATATGCTAATTACTGGGCCAACCTCCGGCGGATCGAGTTTAAGCTTTCCTATAATGATTTGATCAGTAAGGGTGAACGCCTGTTTACCTGGAACGAGATGGCCAAACGGATATTCGCAGCTTATACCGAAGCTACTGTTAAAGATAACCGTAAAATAGAGGAACTGGTACAGGAAAACGGCTGGGACAAACTCAGCAGCGAGGTGTCAAAAATAGTGGCTGTTGAAAGCTATGTCAAAAAAAAATTCGCATATGACGAGAACCTGAACAGCGAGGAAGGCAACACTGTCTCCGGGGTCATTCAGAATAAAGTTGGCGGCACAATTGGGATGATGCGATTGTACAGCGCAGTGTTCCAGAACCTTGCGATCAACTTCCAGTTCGTACTGACGGGCGACCGGGGTAAGTTCATTATCGACCGTTCATTTGAAAACTGGAATAACTGCGATAATCCTTTATTTTATTTCCCGGCGGAGGGCAAATACCTGGCCCCTACCCGTCCTGATTACCGCTACCCCTGGATATTCCCAAACTGGGGTGGGACAAACGGGTTATTCTGCAAACGTACCACGCTGGGCAGTTACTCCACGGCTATTGCTGAAATAAGGACTGTCGCGCTGGAAGATTACACTCAATCTGCGGATAATATCGAAGCCAAACTGGAACTTAACGCGGGCCTTGATTCTTTAACGATCGACGACCGGCAGATCTTTACCGGGTATGCCGCCACCGGTTTCAGGGATGCTTTCAATTATTCCAACGAAGAGCAAAAAACCAACATCATCAAAGAACTGGCAAAATCATTCGCCAGTACCGACCATATCCTTTTTTCGGAGGTGCTGAACCAGGAATTTGATAAAGCCAATGCCAATCTCCCGTTAACGCTGCATACCAAAACCCGCTCAACTGAACTGGTGGAAAGGGCCGGTAATAAATTATTGATCAAGATGGGCATGGCCATTGGCCCGCAAGTGGAAATGTACCAGGAAAAACCACGGCAGGAACCTGTAGATATAGACTTCGGCCATGTGGAGGACCGGAAGATCGATTTTATCATTCCTGATGGTTACACCGTCAGCAATCTCAATGATCTTAAGATGGATCAAACTTATAAAGACAATGGCGAACTGACGATGGGGTTCGTTTCAGACTATGAACTAAAAGGAAATGTCCTCTCCATTCATATCGTGGAACAGTACCGCAACATTTTTTACCCCCTCAGCCAGTTCGAACAATTCAGGAAGATCATCAACGCTTCTTCCGATTTTAACAAGGTTGTGCTGGTACTGGAAAAGAAATCATAGCAAGAGTTCACGCAGAATTTGGAAGCCAAAAATATCCCTGCCTTTGCGGAGTGATATTTTTGGCATTTTACCTGAAGTTGCCTCTCTTTCGTATTGCCGGAAGGCTTTTTACTCGCGGTCAGCTCTCTTAATGGCTTGTAGTTGATTTCAGGGGAATTACTTCGTCCGATATGAAATTAATTTCCTGTTCACGAAGATTATTGTAACCAAAGTTCAAATCGGTTCGTATACTATTTCTATTAATGGAGAACACGTTCTCCATTAATAGAAAAGCCATTTTTACCCCTAACCGTTCACATCAACTGTCTTACCGTGCCAAAACACATTGTCATTATTGAGCATGATCCGGATATCCTGGAGACTATGCGCCGTCTTTTAGAAGCTGAAGGACACATCGTTACCGGTTACTCCTTTTTTCCATCTATGGCAGAGCTTGTATTTATGCGCGCTGATTGCTTTATTATTGAAGAATGGCTCCCTAGGGTAAGCGGGCATGCCATATGCCTGATGCTGAAAGCCAAAATATTGACCAAAGCCATACCGGTTGTTATGGTATCATCTACCGATCTGTTTGAGCCGCTGGCCAACCTGTGCCAGGCAGACGCAGTGTTGGGAAAACCATTCAGCGATGGAGACCTGGTGCGCATCGTGTCATCTGTCATGATGAGTTATGTTGCTTAGTTTCTTACCCGTTATTCGTTTTTGAGCTTGCTTCTTGTTCTATGTCTTTCATTTTCACCGCACGCTAAAAGCCAGTTTATTATCAAACCCGGAAAAATCCGGTTTAAGCTGCCGGGATACTACTTGTAAGGTATCCCCAAAGCGTCTGACCACCAGGTAGTGGAACATAGGTTTATAATCTGCCGAAAGATCATGGGTGACCTCATTAGTATGCAGAGGCTGGTGAAGACCGCCCCCACCGCCAATAACCAGGAAAAACTTTCCCTGCACATTAAAACGTTCAAAATTATGAGAGTGCCCTGAAAGAAAAAGCACACACTTTTTGGAATTAATAAAAGCAGGTACAAAATTCTGACGCACTTCCATTGACGGTTTTACAATTTTACTATTGGTATAGGGGGAATGGTGACAGCCTACTATGATGAACTTAATTGCATCATCCTTGTCGAGCTTTTTGATAAGATTATTATACCAGTTATCCTGAGCCAATATTTCGGCGGTAGTCATTTTGCCAAAATTGGAGTTCAGCAAAACTACAGCTACCGAATCAATGATCTCTGTATACCCCGCAGGATTGTACATAGGGAACCTCGAGCGGAAGTTTGCTGTTCCTCTTTTTTTATTGAACATCACCTCATGGTTACCAAGCGTTGCATAAACCGGAATAGAATCGTGCTTACACTGTTCAATATAAATATCCATAGCCGTCCATGCTTTATTCTTGTAGCCTAACGAAACCACATCACCCAGGATAAAAAACCCGGAAGGATGCACCTTAACCACATCTTTAAAGATCATTTCTGTAGCTTTTTGATTATGGTTTGATTTCAACAGTAATTTCTCCACCCACATAGGTTGTTGCGTATCGCTTGCAAACGCTATGACCGGCCGTTTCTCCTGTGCAAGGCTCTTGTATGCAATGAAGCTAAAAATTAAAAAAGCATAAGTTGGCCTGAGCATAAACAAAGAACGTAAATTTTATTTTATACGTGTGCGAAGAGTAATCACATTAATAAGCTAATGGACTTAAATAGTTTGTAAGGTTTATACAAACACCACGACTAAATTGTATTAATACAATTTATATCCATTAAACTAAGAAAACATGATCAATGAAGCTTTTTCAATAGCGAAGAAAAACTATCAACAATGGTCCCCCTTATTTCTGCGACTTATCATAGGCTATGGATTTATGGCCCATGGCTGGGCAAAACTGAGCAAGGGGCCTGCTGGCTTTGAGAGATTGCTTACACAGATAGGAGTTCCTTTTCCGCATCTTACTTCATGGATCTCAGCATTAATAGAACTCCTGGGAGGTCTCGCAATATTCATAGGGGTATTTGTAAGCATAACCGCCATACCTCTTATTTGCACCATGCTTGTTGCCATGTTTACTATTCAAATTAATTATGGTTTCAGCTCCGTTAAAACAATTGGCTTAACACCAAAGGGACCTTTATTCGGACCTCCGGGATATGAAATCAATTTATTGTATATCGCGGGCCTCATTTCGCTTATCATCACAGGTGCGGGTATTTTCTCTATTGACTCTTTGATCAAAAGAAGAAAAATTAAGATCGGGCATTTCAGCTAAGCCTCTTTATACTGTTCCCCTTTTTTTAACCCCTTTCAGGGTAAATAAAAAACGTCTTTCAGTGGTGTACTCAAAGGTGAGTTATCCGCATTGGTTTCCATAATATCGCTCATATATTTCCACCACTCCTGCATCACCTGCTGCTGCGGAAGTTGAGCAATAGCATCTGTACTTTCCGCATTCAAAACGCCAAACAGGTCATTGGTTTCCTCATCCAAAAAAATGGAATATTCACTTATACCTGCTTCCTTAAGTATAAATACGAGCCGGGGCCATATCTCGTCATGCCGTTTTTCGTACTCGGCAGCACAACCTGGTAATATTTTCATCTTAAAGGCGATCCGTTTCACATCAGCAATTTACTTGTTATTTCATCAATCTAAAGAACCGGTATTCTTATTTCCCTTGCTCAATTTCCCAAGCTTTTGAAGGAAAACAATTACGACAAGCAGGTAGATGATCATACAGATCAAGGAAATAAAGTAAGCATGAAGATAATCAGAGGCATGTTGTAACAGCGCCAGGAATACACCGCCGATGATGCTCACCCCAAGTGCCGAGGAAAGCTGCTGCACAGTTGAGTAAACTCCGCTGGCCGTACCAGCAAGTTGCGGGTTGATCCCTTTTAATGAAATATTGAGAATAGAAGGTAATACAAGGCCGTTCCCTATGCCATAAATAAACAGTAAAACAATGATACTACCATTAGCCGGCGCAGTTTGTTTAAACACAAACAGCTGACATATAAAGGAAAATATCATCACCAGGCACCCGGCTTGTAGCATCCTTACACCAAGCCTGGAAGCATTCCTGATAGACCAGATGGAGGCAATGACAAAGCCTAAGCCAAAGGCTGAAAAGAAATAGCTGGAGATTGACGCAGAAAAGCCATATCCGTTCTGAATAAAAAGTGCACAGTTTAAAAGGAACCCACTATGTACACCAAAAAAGAATACTACACATAAAAGACCCGCATTAAAGTTTTTTATACTGAACAGGTGTATATTGATCAGTGGCGATGCCTGTCGCTTTGTTTTTATCTGCTGATCTTTAAAAAACAGGAAAAACAATATCAACGACCCGATAAGCATACCTATTGACCAAAGCGGGAAGCCCAGCTCGCGGCCCCGGGTGATAGGGTAAATTAGTCCGGCTAATGAGAGCGTAAGCAGCACAACTCCGCTTATATCAAATTTTCGCGCAGAGCTTTCTTTAGATTCATTTAAAAAGAATATTGCGGCAAAAGCGGCTATAATTCCAACCGGGAGGTTGATAAGAAAGATGAGTCGCCAACTGTCATGAATAATATGCGAAGAAATAAAGTAACCACCCATCAGTTGCCCTGCAATAGCAGCAAGCCCGGCAGTAATGCCATAAAGGCCATAAGCCTTATCCCTGCTTTTCCCGTCATGAAAACTCAGGTGCAACAGAGTCAGGGCCTGCGGCATCGTAATTGCAGCGGACACTCCCTGTAAAAACCTGAAAAAGACCAGTTGCTGGATGGAATGTGCCCAACCGCATAACACCGAGGCAATGGTAAATGAAATGATACCAAAAAAATATATTTTCTTACGGCCGTAGCGGTCACCGGCCCTGCTCCCGGTTATTATAAAAATAGTGAAGCCAATAAGGTATGAAGCAACTGTAAGCTGAACATAAGCCGCACTGGTGTGGTAAAATTCCTGGATGGTTGGTAATGCCAGGTTGACAATAAAAATATCGATAACGATCAATGTAGGGGCAAATAAAATTACGGCTATAGATACCCAGGGGTTATCTTTCATTGTTGAAAATCGTACAGACTGGTCTGTTCTAATCATGGTAAAAAATTTTAGTTGTTAAACAATTAAGGTTGATACTACTTTCTTAGCATCATCAATGGGTTTTGGGGATCTGTAAATGGACGACTCAACACCTGAGCCTTCAACCAGGTAATAAATGGTATTTGCAAGCTGATCTTTACCTTCCTGGTCCTTGTTGTTATTTAAAAGTTCGACGGCTTCCCTGATATAGGCTTTTACTTTCTTTTTGTAATTGCGGATGAGTTCAGCGGCTTTACCATCTGTATTTTGAAGCTCATAAGCAAGGCGGACAAAAATACATCCCTTAAATTTTTTAACCCCCATTATTTTCATCCGGTAATCAAACAAACTCAATAGCCTGTTTTCAGGGCTGTCATTCTTCCCTATTTCCTTTTTCAGTCCTTCAAACCAGTCTTTTTCTGCAATCGTCAGGTAGGCGATCAGCAAGTCATCCTTGGTTTTAAAATGCTGGTATAAACTCGATTTGGCAATAGAGGCTTCTTCTATGATCTGGTTAATACCTGTTGCATGATATCCCTGCTCATAAAATAGCCGCGAGGCCGTTTCAAGTATCCGTTCCCTTGCACCCATTTTCTTATCCATAGTGCAAAGTTATATATTCAAATAAGACAGACAAGTTTGTCTGAAATTATTGCAATAATTTGATAATATATCCTATACCGATTATTATTGATATTTTTGTTTAGCCATGAAAAGGGTTTATTCCATATTCCTGTTCAGTTTACTCCTGTTTTATTTTACGGCTAACACAGCCTGTTCGCAAAACAACGATCTAAAGCTTGTTTTTATCCGGCATGCCGAAAAACCGTATGATGGTGATAACCTGAACTGCCAGGGACTGAACCGGTCGTTACAGTTACCTGCCGTACTAATGAAAAAGTTTGGCAAGCCAGATAACATTTATATTCCGTCACCCAAAACAGGGCAGGCAACCAAACGCGCACGAATGCTGCAAACCATCACCCCTTTTGTAGCTAAATATAATCTGAACGTTAATTCTCAGTATGATGTGGAGGATTTTAAAAAGATAAGTAAAGCTTTGCTGAATGAAAGCGGCACCATACTGATCGTATGGGAGCACAATAATATTAAACCTATTGTAAAGTCGCTTGGCGTAAAAGGGGGTTCGCTCAATTGGCCCGATAGTGATTTTGACAGTATATGGGTAGTAACCTTTAAAAGCGGGGAAGCCATACTGACAAAAGATAAAGAAGGTTTAAAGCCTTCAGCCAGTTGCAGTTTTTAACATAGCCTTAGGGTCTTCGGTTAGTTTTTTATAAATATTATCATACGAGAAATCCTGCGACATAAAATGGGTTTCGCCATAAGAAACCCCTACTCTCAAGGCTTTTAATCCTGAAACGGCCTGCAGGTCCTCAACGTCAAATTGATCTACTGTTTCTGTCAATAAGCCTACCGATTGCAGGATTTGTATATAGCGGCGGTACTCTGCCTCTTCCTCGGCTTTTGTATAAACTATGGTGATAGCACCCTCTCGTGTTATACGTTCATGGCTACCCTTTATGCGCGCTTTGTCAATGCGTTTTTTGATCACCTCGTACCTGATATTGTAGGCTCCATCAATGTCAAAATGTTTTTCGTCCATCCTGAACCGGATAGCAATAGGCGAGCTAAAAACCAGTATCAGTGAAGTAACACCTAAATGATAAGGCAGTATATTCTTTAATCTGTATTGTTCTATCTCCATTTCGGCGGTAACCAGCAATTGCCACAAACGCAAGCGTTCAAAATCGGCAATATTAAATGCCTGATTAGGGGTTATGGAAGTTCCTATGTACAAATTATGTTCTACCCCATCAGTTTTAAACCGCTCATAATAATGCGGAAAATATTGCTGTATCTCAGCCTGCCGCTCGTCCAGTATATTAACCAGCTTCTCATTTACCAATGAAAGCGTCTTTTCGTAATTACGGCGGTTGTTATAAAAATCGCCTGTTAAGGGATCTACCTGGTCAAAGTAATTTTCGATCTCTGTTACAACCGATCCTTTAATGTCACTGGCCTGTTTCAATAAAGGATAGATGTAAAACTCCAGGTAATGCTGAATATTTTGTTCAGTATCAGCCTTTACGCCAGTGGTGAGCTCATTAATAAAAGCTTGCAGGTCTACCAGGTTCTGTTCCGCCACAGTGATAAGTTTATCCTGATGCAATTGCTTTAATAGCAAAATAAGATGACTAACCTGGTTTTTAAGGTCGTTTTTAACACTTAAATTCCGGGTAACAGACGAATTGCTGATATCCACCTCGCCGTAAAGCGGGTAAACATTTTTAAATTTAATTTCCTTTAAGGTATACGCCAGGCCAAGGTTACTATCATGGATATAGTTTTTCGCCTCGCGCCTGAATTTCCAGTTGACACTGGGGTGCATTGTGGTGTAGTTATTTTGTATAACAGCCTCAATCCTGTTCTGGAACTCTGTTATCTTGCGATCAATGGTATCCACTAAAAATGGCATTACGATATCCAGCTTATTGGCATTTACGCTATTCAGCTCATTGATCCTGGGCGAAACTAACTCCAGTATGCCCAAAAGAGTGCCATCTTTAATAATAGGTGCCAGGATGAGGCTTTGTACATTTTTGGACCTCAGATTTTCGGCTATTACGTTATCAGGATACCTTGCTGAATACTCTTCCAGGTTAGATACTGCAAAATAAGTATGCTCATGCATTAAGGTTTTGTACGAAACTTTTGACAGTATTTGATTGCACTCACCCTCGTCCTGGTTCATCAGCAGGAAACTCTGTACCTTTTGGCCAAATATCCTGCTGCTAAATTTGCCCTCACTCTTATCAAAAGAGGTAAAGCCCATCCTGATATCCGGCACCTGGTATATCGACCTGAACACCGACTCCAAAGAGTTTTGAATATCAGGCGACGCCGAATTAGTCAGCAGGCTGGATTTCAATATTGAAACCGCATTTTCAATCGTTTCGTCAACCAGGGTCATGATGGCAAAGCCCTTAACTAACCATGTGCCGGGTGGAAATTTTTCCTTCCACAAAGCCAGGTTATCATAATTATCCAGCAGCAATTTAATATCGTCTTCCGATAATTTGAGTGAACGCTCAGTAGGCATCACTTCCAGGAAATCCCCGTTGTATAAAATGCGGTAGTGCTTTATATTGCCTTCTGCCGTTGGTATATCATAAAAGAGGGGCTTGCTAAAGTCAAGCTTAGTGCCATAAAACCGGTTTAAGATCATGCAACAGCTGGCCACATAAAACTGATGGTCATCAAAATCGCGGATATTGATCTCAAATGATGGCCCTGCGGCCTTTAATATATTCCTGAATCTTTCTGAATAATTAAATATCAATCCCTGGTAAGGAATACTTACCGCCTTGATCTCGTTTAATGTAAGCATGGGCGGGAATAACCCTGCAAGCATACGAGAGATCAATTCTTCATTATCCTTTATCTGAGAGATGTCGGTAATACCATCTCTTAGTTCGGGATGAGCTGCAATCTCTATCAGCAATTCTTTAACATCCTCGTTGCAACCACCCTTATTATTTGTAACAACCTCTTCCAGCCTTTCAATTATTTTATGAAAGGATAGTTTGACATGGAACGGATTATCAAAAAAATGAGGAAGCAGCATGCTTGTAAATATTCTACCTGATCAAAGTTATATAAAAATTATCTGCCCGTTAATTCAAAACCCGTTTCTGACAAAACTGTGAAGCTATTAACCTGATTATTACAATTATACTACTTAAGAAACAGTCGGTCATTTTCTTAGAAAAGACATTGACACTGCTGAGCCTGCACCCAACAAAAGCCCGGCACCTACATCTGTAGGATAGTGTACCCCCAGATACATACGTGAGTAACTGACAGAGCCTGCCCATAAATAGGAAGGAACGATAACATACCATTTGGGATAAGCTATTGATAAGGAAGTTGCCGTAGCAAATGAGGAAGAAGTATGTCCCGATGGAAACGAGGTACTCCCCGCCCGGTACACTGGCACAATATTGATGTTTTGGATAAACGGACGCGGGCGTTTTACCAAATGCTTGATAAGAAAGGTAAAGCCGACAGAAACCAGCGTACTGCTGGCTACAAATAAAGAATTCTGTCGCATGGCCATATCGTTCCGTGCAAAGCCGCCTATCAGCAAGCCTGCCGGGATGCCAACTTCTGCATAACGGTGAGTATTACTTAAAAATAAAAATACACCTGTCTGCTCGGGTGTACGCGTATTTTGGATATCGATCATCGCCCGGTCGTCAAATTTTTGAAAGGGAGATTGGGCAAAAGCAGTTGTTGAACAGCTCAGTATGATGAGCAAATGAAAAGCAACAATTAAAAAATACCTTTTCAAATTCATCCGGAATAAATTTATCTTGACAACAGCTTATATATTTCCTGCTGGGCCTGTATATAAGGTTCGACTGATTCGATTTTGTTATTCTGCAAATTTTGATCAAGATAGACGGCCTGCACATTATCCCTTAATTGCAGGTCGACAATAGCTATCACTTCCTTTTTAAGCTCCTCACCATAAACCGGGAAACAAACCTCGATACGATTATAAATATTGCGGTTCATCCAGTCAGCCGAACCTAAAAATACTTCTTTATCGCCATTATTGTTAAAGATAAATGCCCTGCCATGCTCCAGGTAACGGTCAACTATCCGGTGGATAGTAATATTTTCGCTCATGCCTTTAACACTAGGTACCAAACAGCAAATACTGCGTACAATAAGCGATATCTTTACTCCTGCCTGCGAAGCTTCATACAATTTACTGATCAGTACCCGTTCTTCCAGATTGTTCATTTTCAACGTGATCTGTGCAGGCAAGTCTTGTTTGGCAAATTCAATCTCCCGGTTTATCAACGCTAAAAATTTGCTTTGCAGGTTAAATTGTGCTACCAATAAATGTTTAAAACTGATGGCGCTGGCAGCTGAAGGCTTTTCCCGCTTACTCAGAAAAATAAACAGTAATTCCATTTCACGCAGCATATCTTTATTGGCAGTAAACAGGATATGGTCTGTATAAAACTTAGCGGTCGACTCATTGAAATTACCAGTAGCTAATAAGCCCGTGTAGATCATACGGTTTCCCTTCATGGTTTTAACCAGGGCCACTTTAGCGTGTACTTTTAGCGCCGTGATGCTGTAAATGATCTTCACCCCGGCGTCTTTCATTCGTTTTGCCCATTTCAGATTATTGGCTTCATCAAAACGGGCTTTCAGCTCCACCATTACCTGTACGCTTTTACCGTTTTTTGCTGCACTTATCAGCGCGTTTACTATCCTGGAATCACTGGCTACCCGGTAAAGTGTTACATATATTTCCTTTACATCAGGATTTATCGCAGCCTCATTAAAAAACCGCAGAATGGCATTATAACTTTGATACGGGGTATTGATGATAAAATCCTTTTTCTCTATCAATGATGCCAGATCAGTCGCCGAAGCAATTTCGTCCGATTTAATAGCGGGCCATTGTTGGTAAGATACGCCAGGTATATTCACAGGCAATGAAAAAAGGTCTTTCAGATTATGATACCTGCCGCCTTCAGTGATATTAGAACCCTGCAGATCTAATTGCTGAATAACCAATTGAAGAATTCGTAATGGAATATTTGCCTGGTGCAAAAAACGGGTTGCCAAACCAAAGTCCCTTTTTTTGAGCTGACCTTCTATCTCCTCAGAGATATCACCCGAGTATTCATCTTTCAGGTCCAGTTCCGCATCACGTGTCACTTTAATACTGTAGCATCCTTTGATCTCTTTGCCCCTGAATACCTTATCCAGGTTGTACCGGATTATATCATCCAAAAAGATGATATAGGTTTGTCCCTCAATATTTACTGTAAAAAACCGTGGCAGTTGTTCGGATGGAATATTAAGCAGGAAAAACTGCTCGTTGTCTTTTTTGTCAGAGGCGTGTACTACAAAGTATAGCTTGTTATTCCCCGGAAAGACCAGCCCTTTTTCAAATAGGGTTACAGGCTGCAGGAAGGCCAGCACTTCGGATAAAAAATATTCATCAACCTTTTTCTTTAATGGTGCAGGTAAAGGCTCATTATAAAGTAAGTGAACGCCCTGTTTTTTTAATAATGGAATGAGATCGTCGTGCAGTATTTTTCCAAATTGTATTTGCTGGTTATTAATAGCCCCTTTTGCCTGCTTTAAAATATCGGCCTGCTCCTGCTCATTAACGGGCGAATCATTCTTTTTACCGATCCGTTGCAGCGCATGTAATACCGGCATCCGTACCCGGTAAAATTCGTCCAGGTTTGATGAAAAGATACTCAGGAATTTTATTCTCTCCAGTAGTGGTACCGCATCATTAGCAGCTTCCTCCATCACACGCCCGTTAAAATAAAGCCAGCTGAGATCCCGGTTAAAAAAGTAAGGCTGTACCATTTATATGCTTGGATTGTGACTAAAAAACGCAGAAGCGATAATAAAGGCAACAACCGCCACAATAAGCCCGAACATAAACACATTATAAGCAATGCGCAGTAAATGGTATTTTTTGCCCAGAACTACACCTTGTGCATACAGGTCTTTGATCAGGCTGCCATATAAAAAGTCTTTATCCTCCATCATTTTTTCCATTCCATAATTAAACTCTTCGAGTTTCATTTTATAGAAATTGCCGAAAAACAATAGGTTTACTTTCTTGCTATCAACATCTTCCCTGGAAAAAACACCATTAGGGATAGACGGACGGGTAGATAAAATGGAGAAAGTCATGGCCAGCAAACTGACGGTTAGCAAAATAAATGAGGGGATAATCAAATAACCGTACTCATTCAACCGCCGCAATACCAAACTGATTATGGCCGACAAAATGATAGAATTAACGGTGATCATAATATGTGCCTTTTTATCCGCCATGTCGCTCAGGCGCTGGTGGTTGCTAGAACTGATCCTGAACATAGTTTCTATACCCTTATCGGGCCGGTCACTATTTTTTTTCTTTTTAACAATGTCTATTGGTTCCGTTACAGATGCAGACGCTGCCGAAGCAGTTCCTGGTGCTTCCGGGTCGGTAACATTTTGTTCCGCTATTTTTTTCTCGTGTTTTATTTCTTTCGATCTTAATTCCTCCAGGTTTTTCTCTTTAGTGCCATTCAGCAATACCTTGCAGAACTCAGTATGGTAATGCTGACCTTCCAGGAATTTGATCGTTTTCAACCGCCAATCCGTTTTGCTCAAATCAGCTTGGTGCAGCAGGTTGTACTCTTCCATCAACAGCTTGTCCTTTTTGAAAAAGTCATCCGTACCCAGATGAAACAGGTCGGCATCACACACAATTTCTTCCAGGAGTGTGGTTGGCGTTTGCGGCATTTTGGTTGCGAGTATACAGCCTTCTATGAGTTTAATATCCCGCTCACTTACCTTATGATTTTCAAAAAACTTCACAGCTAATTCAGCACCTTTTTCTTCATGCGCATTCAGATCCACCATATACCCCAGATCGTGGAACCATACCGCAGCCAAAACAATAAAAAAGTCGTTATCATCCAACTGGTAATGGTTGGCTATTTGCGTGGCAGCAGCTACAACATCTTTGGTATGCTGCAGGTTATGATATAGCAAATTCTTATTGTCATGTTCTTTGTAATAGGTTATTACATAGTCATGCGTGTGTTCAAGTAAATGCTGGTAATCCATAGTAAAAATTTTACGGTATAAATTTTATCGGCCGCTATTAATTGTATATTTCAAATCACCACTAAAATAGGGTTTTGGCTTGTCAAATTATATTTCTAAAACCTGAATTGAAAAGAAATTGCAGGATACCATCCTTCTTTTGAATAGCCGGCCTGTATTTGTAATACCAGCAGGCCTGCAGGGGCAAAGTAAAAACCGCCGCCCACACCCTGGTGCCATATCTGCGACTGATCATTTTTGTTCCAAACACGGCCAATATCATAGAATCCGCTCAGGCCAAACTGACCTGGTAAAACGTAGCTGGATAGGTCTCCTAATTTTAGCCTTGCTTCCAGGTTATTGTAAAACATATGCTGACCGGCAAAGCGGTTTTGGCGGAAGCCCAGCAAATTCCCTTGTCCGCCTAAAAACAAGGATTGATAAAATGCGGTCTGTCCAATAGTAACACCACCACCCATTCTTTCTGCAAATACCAGCCGGGCATCTGAACCGATGCTCCTGTAAAACACAATTTCAGGAGTGATCTGTGCAAATGATTTAGAATAGCTGTTCAAGCCGGCATAACCCTGCAGTTTTACATTGAAATAAATACCTGACGAAGGAAATATTTTATTATCCCGCTTATCGCTCAGGAAATTTAGGACCACCCCGGCATGTATTTTATCTTTGTTTACCGTAATGCTGTCGTATGAGCCGATAGCAGGAGTATTATTGATAAAACGACCAATATTTTCGAGCGGATCGAGGTGATAGAAAGATAAGGATGGCCCTATACTAAAAGTTGATCCGGTGGAAGAATGCCACCGAAGTGCAGGATTAAAGTCATAGGTATCAAATCGTATACGATAATACCTCGAAAAGTCCTGTGACCGATCATAAACCGACCCGTTGCCCAGGCCAAAAAAGTTCATGGTGTTATCCGGGGCTTTTATTAGTGCCTGCATTAGCAGATCGGCATTGCCAACGGCTTTTATCCATTCGCCTTTGTAATTAATACTGAACGCATCTGTGGTAAAAGAGTGCGTCACCATTAACTCCTGCACAGTAGTGTACGGGAATTTACGAAAACCTCCCTGCCCCGTATACTTGAATCCTAAGCCAAGTAAAAAACCATCGTCACGGTTGATATTAGCAGTTGCCAATGGCATCCAGACATTATACAGATTGGTATTATGTATGGCGATATTAGCTGTATCGTTACTAAAATGGCTAACAAAACGGGTAGAATCGCCTATGAAAGTATGGTTCCCGGTTTTGCCATACAATTTTACTTTGTTATTAGCTTCAGTAACCTGGTATTGCTTTTCTCCGTCTCCCCCAACAATACGCAATTTAACTGCTGTGTTTTTGGTATTTACAATCACATGATCATTTCCATCCCCCGTAAACAACCTCACTTCTTTGGTGATGGCAGGATCATAGGCCGTATTTAACAATGTATCTTCCAGCTTTCCTTTCTTATTTATTTTAATTATCGCAACCGACAGGCCATTATTAGCAGCATCCCCTATCTTTACCTGCTCGTTTTTATCACTCAGCCTGATATCCACTATCCTGTGCGCAAAGCGGTAGTATTCGTCCATAGCAGCGGGCAGGTTATCCCTGCGCTCTTTAAATTTTTTGATCAGCACATCATGCTGAATCTTGTATATCTCTGGTGGCAACCTGCGTAGTGCAGCCTCCAGCACCTCATCAGTTATGGTTGCTTTAACATTGCTGGCTATCTTCATCCATTCCTGATAACTCACCTGCGACTCAGGGTACGGATTCATAAACCTGGTTTTGAACAGGGAATAACGTACATCTCCTATCTTGCTATCGAAGCCCTGAAGTGTTGGTAATATCCATCTCGATGAAGCTAGGTTTTCAACCAGTCCCTGCCGTGTATATAATGATTGGTCGCGGTCGCGTGGAACAGCTGTGTAGGTTTTGTTGCCATTGTCGTCCTTTTTAGCCAGCCAGCGCCACTGGTCTTCGTGCCGGTCCCAGTCGCCTATCAGCACATCCAGCATTCGTGCACGTATAAATTCCTTTCCCTTAAAGCTATTGTCATTATCCTTTTTAAGGGTTTCTTCCATCTTTTCTGAATTGTCCGACTTCCCTCCCGGCTCCCTCTCCTCCAGCAGGCAAACCTTATTGATAAACAAGCTGGCATACTGACCCAGGTTTTTATCAGGCGCCACTACACCGATCACCGGGTTTGCATGAGGCACTTTTAACGCATCAGCAATCGGCGGCACTATCAACGATCCAAAAGGATGCTGTGCACTGGTGGCATCATCCAGCAGGTCAAAAGCAAAAGTTTGCGCCAATTCGGCGGGCAGTAGTTTGGTGGGATCTTTTTCCACCGTACGTAGAACCCACTCCTTTCCTTCAGGATCAACCAGTCTTAATGATTGCGACTGCATACCCCCGCCTTTTCTTTCAGCACTCAGACCTCCATGCAATTCGGAAAGCTTTAAATAAGGCAGTTTAACTTTCGCTGCCCATTCCTTGCGGTAATTTTCGCCAAACAGGGTTCGATGAACACCACTTACGCTATCATAAGCGGGATGCACGCTTACGGTAACACTATCGGCATCGGGTGTTTTGTATTGACGCTCATTTAAAGCGGTTATGGGTTCATAAGGTTTAGTGTAGGTAAATGCAGGTTTAACACCCTGATCGGTATAGATGTAATAGGTAAACCTCATGCTCTTATCCTTCATCAGGTCGGCAGTTACAAAACCCTGCACCGCATCGGCGAATAATGAATACTTACCCTTTTTTACATGAACGTTTTTGGCACCTGCACCGCTTACCACCTGCAATTGTCCTTTATTGTTTTTAATAAATTGCAGGCCATGATCGTACCCGGCTACGTGGACCAGGTTTGGATAGTCACCAAATATCCCGTCTATCTTTTTGATCATAAATTTGTATTCCGGGTGACCCATATCTTCGGGATTTACAAATACTGTGCGTAGTAAAGGGTAAAGTGAGCCTACTATTGGCAAGGGGATGTACAGGTCTTTATTAACAGCCGTTAAGGGGAATACATGATCTTTTAAAGAATATACACCGCCATGCAATCCATAGCTTTGAAAAGGATGATGCGAAGCTAATAAAATGATCTTACCCCTGTTTTTATAAAATAGCTCGCGCATGCGGTTGGTAATATCTTCCCTGGTGGTACAACTGCAATCGGCACCGGGGTTATTTTTATTATAGGGGAACAGCCACCACTCGCTGTCAAAGGCAATAATAGTGAGCTGATCATTCACATTGATCTCATACGGATCAGGGCAGCCATTTTCGGGCACCAGGCGCAATAACGAATCCTGCTGGCTATTGAGAAACGCCCATTGCTGCTTGATCTTTTCGAGGCCGTGCATGCCCATTTTGTCCCAATCATGATTACCGGGTATAAAATAAACCGGGGCGCCTTTGGCACGCATTGGAGCATATTCCGATCTAAGGATGCTTCGGGTACGCGCTGTATCCGAACTTCCGGGCAAGGCCATCCCTTTGGGGTAGATGTTATCACCCAGGTAAACTACAGTTGTTTTATCTTTAATTATCGAGTTTGCTGCAAAGCCAAGGACGGCTTGTTGTTGTTTATCTATCTCACCTGCATCACCTATCAATACCACGCGATATACAACACTATCCTGAGCTTTTACCAATGCGACACAGCCTAACAGGAATATCAAAAATGTGAGTAGGCGTTTATTCATAGGGATGATCTCAATAATCAAATTAAGGCAAACTAAAATATGATATAAATTCTATAAAATATTTATTACAAATAGTTTATAATAGAAATGGGTGTTTTTAATACTTATGCGAGCATTTATTATATCACTATACAAAGTAATTAAAAAAATATGTTTTAATGATTATTTTGATTGATCGTATATTGCACTATCAATATTCCTGTTGCTTTAACCATTTATTAACCTGATATGAAAAAAACAATCTTACTTATTATATTAATTATTGCCGGTAAAATTGCCGGCGCGCAAACTACTGATTCAGTTAAAAATGCCGACAAATGGGTAAAAAGTAAAGTTTGGGCAAAAGACCTGAAGATCAAAGCTGATCCATCTATCAACAGTGTTGAGTTTAAAAAACAATATGAAAGCAATAAGGAGTTATGGAATAAGGCATTTAAATTCCTGGGTGATCCTAAACTGGCTACCATTGCACCCGGTAAATACATGATAGATGGTGATAATGCTTATGCCATCGTTACCGAAGGGGCGCCTAAAAAGTTAGAGGATGCAAAATGGGAGTCGCATCGTAAATATATCGACCTGCAATATGTAGTTGCCGGGAAAGTGAAGATCGGTGTAGCACCGGTATCATCGGCGAGCGTAACCATGCCTTATGATGATACCAAAGATTTAGCCAACTATACTGCCGAGGGAAAGTTTTATATCGCTACGCCGGAAGCATTCTTTTTATTCTTCCCGCAAAATGCACACCGCCCCGACGTTAAAGTAGATGGCTATGATACGCTGAAAAAGCTGGTGATCAAAATACGGTATAAGGAATAATCCTAACTAAGCCATGTCATTTCGAACCTGCGGGTAGGGCTCGTACATTCGGGCAGGTGAGAAAACTTATCAGAGAAGCATATCAACCAATCGCTTTTATAAGATTTCTCCTCGCTCCCAACCCCCCCCAACTGGCTCGTTCGAAATGACATGATGTTTTAAGTTTAATTATTTAAAATCGAAGTAGTTTTTGGCATTGTAATAACAGATATCCCGGATGATCTTACCGGTCCATTCAATATCATTTGGCAGTTCTCCGTTTTCAATATCGGTACCAAATAAGTTGCAAAGCAACCGCCGGAAATACTCGTGCCGCGGATAAGATAAAAAGCTGCGGCTGTCGGTAAGCATCCCCACCAGTTTGCTTAAAATTCCCATGCTCGATAGGGTATTTAACTGGCTGATCATACCATCCTTCTGATCCAAAAACCACCAGGCTGAACCAAACTGCATTTTCCCGGCAACTGTGCCATCATTAAAATTGCCTGCCATCGTGGCGATCAATTCATTATCAGCAGGGTTTAAATTATAGATGATGGTTTTGGCCAATTGGCCTGTTGAATCCAGTTTGTTTAAAAATTTAGATAAAGCTTTGGCCTGACTGAAATCGCCGATAGAATCATAACCGGTATCGGGTCCGTTTTCTCTAAAGCCGCGAGAATTGTTGTTACGCAGCGCCCCGATATGATACTGCTGCACCCATCCCTTCCCGTGATCCCACAAAGCAAATTCATACAACATGGCTGATTTGAATTTTAATATTTCGATAGCCTGTAATTCTTTACCCAATCTGATCTTATCGAATATTACCCTTACTTCTTCCTGCGTGTAATCCTCCGCGTACAACTGCTCAAGTCCGTGGTCTGATAGGGTGCAGCCATTATCAGCAAAATGATCGTGGCGTTTTTTCAGAGCAGACAGGTAGTCATCATAATTGCTGACGGAGGTATTGCTTACCGCCTCAAGTTTGCTGATATATGCATTCAGAGCTGGTACATCATCCGCATTCATTGCCTTATCCGGTCTGAAAGCAGGGTAAACTTTAACATTCCAGCCGCTTTTTTTTATTTTTTGGTGATGTTCCAGGCTATCTATCGGGTCATCTGTTGTGCAGATCACCTCAACATTCATTTTTGTGATCAGGCTTTGCACACCGTACTCCGGTGTTTGTAATTTTTGAGTGCAGTCGTCATAAATAGCTTTAGCTGTTTTGGGCGAAAGCAATTCGTCAATACCAAAATAGCGTTGCAGCTCCAGGTGTGTCCAGTGATAAAGCGGGTTACGCAGCGTGTAGGGAACTGTAACCGCCCATTGCTCAAACTTTTCCCAGTCGCTCTTTTGCCCGGTAATGTATTGCTCATTTACGCCATTGGCACGCATGGCACGCCATTTATAATGGTCGCCCTTGAGCCAGATATCCGTCAGGTTTTCAAAGTTGATATTGCCCGCTATCTGTGCGGGATCAAGGTGGCAATGATAATCTATGATCGGCATAGCTGCGGCGTATTCATGATACAGGCGTTCGGCGGTTTTATTTTGAAGCAGGAAATTCTGGTCTAAAAAGCTTTTCATAATTCGGTACGACCGGATACCAGTCAGTTCAAAAGTAAGTTTAATATTAATTGGCTCACCTATGCATTAAAAAATTTGTACTTTCATTTCATAGCTTTCTGAAAGATAGTTGAGGACAGTTGCTCCCCATCTTCGGGCTAATATTGTATCATAAAACCAATTTCTGAACCATGCAGGTAATTTTCGGTATCATTTACCACTTCATTGGTGGCTTTGCTTCAGGTAGTTTTTATATCCCCTATAAAAAAGTAAAAGGCTGGGCATGGGAAAGCTTCTGGATAGTGGGCGGTATTTTTTCCTGGCTCATTGTACCGCCATTGGCAGCCTGGCTCACTATACCACATTTTACCGAGATCATTAAAGCAACAAACGGGCAGATACTTTTACTTACTTATTTCTTCGGCTTGCTATGGGGTATCGGCGGCCTCACTTATGGTTTGGGCGTACGGTATTTGGGGGTATCCCTTGGCAGTACTATTATATTGGGATTATGCGCGGTATTTGGTTCCATTATCCCTTCCGTTTATTATAATTTCTTCCCAAAAGAGGGCAAGGATACCTTCAGCATGCTGCTCCATAGCCATTGGGGTCAAATGGTGCTGCTGGGCATTTTGATATGCGTTATCGGCATCATCATTTGCGGTAAAGCGGGTACGATGAAGGAAAAAGAACTGTTAGCAGGCAAGGCGGATATGGAAGATAACAAGGATTACCGTTTCGGGCTGGGTATTTTTGTAGCAATTGTTTCCGGTGTTTTAAGTGCCTGTTTTAACTTCGGGATAGAAGCCGGTAAAGCGATGGCGGATACCGCAAATGAAGTATGGAAAGCCGCACACCCGGCACAGGGAAACTTTCTTTTCCAGAATAATGTTACTTATGTGGTGATTCTGTGGGGTGGCCTCACTACCAATTTTGTATGGTGCATGATCCTGAATGCGCGGAATAAAACGTTTAAGGATTATACCGATAAAAGTAAACCTTTGCTCAAAAACTACTTGTTTTGTGCCTTGGCGGGTACTACCTGGTTCTTACAGTTCTTTTTTTATGGCATGGGCGAAAGCAAGATGGGCAATGGGGCAAGTTCGTGGATACTGCACATGGCATTTATTATTCTCATTGCCAACGTTTGGGGCTTGCTGTTAAATGAATGGAAAGGCGTGAGTAAAAAAGCCATAGCAACAGTAATAGCCGGTATAGTGGTGATCATTATATCCGTGCTTACGGTTGGCTATGGTAATTCAATTAAATAAAAAATCAAATTTTATAATATGTCTGTTAATACAACACAATTTAAACATGTAAGCTACTTATGGGACGATGCAAGGGCGGCAGAACTTGCAGGTGACGAGGTGGCTTTATTGATATATCGCTCTAATCTCTTAGGTGCCGATCTGCGCCTGACCAACTATGGCGGCGGCAATACCTCCTGTAAAGTAACAGATAAAGACCCGCTGACAGGCAACCCGGTTGAGGTGATGTGGATCAAAGGCTCCGGTGGTGATATCGGCACTTTGAAAAAGAGCGGCTTAGCGGCTTTGTATGTTGACAGGCTCAGAAGCCTTAAGAATGTATACCGCGGACTGGAATATGAGGATGAAATGGTAGAACTGTTTAACCACAGTATTTTCGATCTCAATTCTAAAGCGCCGTCTATCGATACGCCTTTACACGGATTTTTACCGTTTAAACATATTGATCACTTACATCCCGATGCTGCAATTGCTATCGCGGCAGCAAAAGATGGGCAAAAGATCACACAGGAATTATTTAATGGCGCTATAGGCTGGGTAGACTGGCAACGCCCGGGTTTTGATCTTGGATTGAAGCTTAAAGAATGTCTGGACAGCAATCCCGGCATACGCGGTATTATGTTAGGCTCACATGGTTTATTTACCTGGGGCGATACTGCTTATGAAAGCTATATCAATACCCTTGAAGTGATTGAGAAATGTGCTGAATATTTAGAGCAGAATTACGGCAAAAAGGGCCCTGTTTTCGGCGGACAAAAACTACAAAGCTTACCGCAGGATGAGCGTAAAAAACAAGCAATAGCATTAGCCCCTGTATTGCGTGGCTTTTGTTCATCCAAAACGAGAATGATCGGTCATTTTACTGATGATGCCCGGGTTTTGGAATATATCAATTCAAATGATCTGGAACGTTTAGCGCCAATGGGCACCAGTTGTCCCGATCATTTTTTGAGGACCAAGATCAGTCCGCTGGTATTGGAATTAGAAGCCGGTGCTGACCTGGACAATGCAGATACTATTAAAGAAAAGCTCACCCCGGCATTTGAGGCTTACCGCAAAATGTATGAGGATTATTATAATACCTGCAAACACTCCAACAGTCCGGCGATACGTGATGCTAACCCGGTGGTGATCCTTTATCCGGGTGTAGGTATGTTCACTTTTGCAAAAGACAAGCAAACGGCCCGCGTGGCAGCAGAATTTTATATCAATGCTATTAATGTGATGAAGGGTGCCGAGGCGATCTCAGAATATACTTCCCTCCCACGCCAGGAAGCATTTGATATAGAATACTGGCTGCTGGAAGAAGCTAAATTACAGCGCATGCCAAAGCCAAAAGCCTTATCAGGCCGCATTGCCCTGATAACAGGCAGTGCAGGCGGTATCGGCAAAGCCATAGCCAAAAAGTTTGTTACCGAGGGCGCAGTTGTGATTTTGAATGATATGAATGCCGATCGTTTGGAAGGTGCCGGCGAAGAATTTAAGAAGCTGTTTGGAAAAGATGCTTATGCAAATGCTTTATTGGACGTAACCCAAACAGACCAGATCAATAATGCTATAGCCGAAACCATACTGGCTTTTGGCGGTGTTGACCTGGTGGTGAACAATGCAGGCTTGTCCATTTCCAAAACCATTGGGGATCATACCGAAAAGGATTGGGACCTGCTTTATGATGTATTGGTAAAGGGGCAGTTCCTGGTTACCCAGGCTACAGTTGCGGTGATGAAGAAACAGGATATCGGTGGGGATATCATCAATATAGTCAGCAAAAATGCGCTGGTAAGCGGGCCAAATAACGCCGGGTACGGCAGTGCCAAAGCAGCTCAGTTACATCTAAGCAGGTTGAATGCTGCCGAATTGGGGGCTGATAAAATACGGGTAAATGTAGTGAATCCGGATGCGGTGATCAGCGACAGCAATATCTGGGCAGGCGGCTGGGCCGAAGGGCGTGCAAAAGCTTATGGCATTACCATTGAAGAATTGCCTGCTTATTATGCGAAAAGAACATTACTAAATGAAACCATCCTGCCGGATGATATTGCTAATGCCTGTTTTGCTTTTGTGGGTGGTTTACTAAACAAATCCACCGGGAATGTATTGAATGTGGATGGCGGCGTTGCTGCGGGATTTGTGAGATAATTCCTTCTATATTTGTAGTACTTATCTAAATCATAAATATCCTACCAATGAGAAAACTTCTTTATACCTGTTTACTATTTTGCGGCTTAGCTGCTGCAGCATCAGCTCAAAAATTAAAGGTATGTGTAGCCGGGCTTAATCACGATCATATTTACAATATCCTGAATGCTTACAAGAACGGCCAGGTGGATATTATTGGCATAGCTGAACCTAACAAAGAGTTATGGACAAAATATGGCAAACAGTTCAATCTGCCTGAAACTGTTTTTTATACCGATCTGAAAACCATGCTGAAAGGCAAAAAACCCGATGCAGTATTAGGCTACAATGCGGTGGCCAATCATGTGGATATTGTTGAAGTGTGCGCCCCGCTGGGCATTCCGGTAATGGTTGAAAAGCCTTTGGCGGCAACACTGGAACAGGCTAAACGCATTGAGACATTAGCCAATCAGTATCATGTACAGGTCTTAACCAACTACGAAACTACCTGGTACCCATCTTACCGGGATGTTTATACTTCAGTGAATAATGACAGCATCGGGTTTATCAAAAAAATGGTGTTTCATGACGGGCACCAGGGACCAAAAGAAATTGGTTGCAGCAAGGAGTTTTTAGCCTGGCTGACAGACCCCGTATTGAACGGTGCCGGTGCGCTGAATGATTTTGGCTGTTACGGTGCCGACCTGATGACCTGGTTCATGCATGGTGAAAAACCTATCGCGATAACCGCTATTGCACGCCATTACAAACCTGAGGTATATCCGAAGGTTGAAGATGATGCTACCATTTTAGTTGAATATAAAGGCGCTACCGGGCAAATAGAAGCCTCGTGGAACTGGCCCTTTTCCATCAAAGACCTTGAAGTTTTTGGTGACCATGGTTATTATCATGCCTTTAACGGGAATGACATTAGCAGTCGTATGCGCGAAAACAGGAAAGGCAGTAAAAGAGTGGAAACTTTACCTGCCCCTATTAACGACCCGCTGGTTTACCTGGCTGCGGCGCTTAAAGGACAGATCACTGTGGACGATCAATCCTGCCTGAAATATAATATGATCGCTATGCAGATACTTGATGCTGCAAAAAGATCGATCAAGGAAGGTAAGCGGATAGTTTTGTAACCGGCGAGTTTATCCGGCCGGGCAATTGTTTAATTGTTGATAATTAACCTTTATAAAACAGCTAATTGTTATAATTTCGCCGTTATAAATACATACCCCATTATGATGTCGAAATTAAAATCTGCCTTAGTTGTTTTTGGACTATTTTCTTCACTGGTCGGCCAGGCGCTGCCAACTGTGAATCCTCCGCAGGGAAGCAATGCGGCTATTATGGCACGCAAACAAGTTCCCGTTTTGTGCTATCACCAGATACGCGATTGGAGGCCAACCGATTCTAAAGTGGCTAAAGATTATATCATGCCGATTGCCTCTTTTAAGGCGCACATCAAAATGCTGGCCGATAGCGGTTATCATACCATTCTGCCTGATCAGCTTTATAACTACCTGACTAAAGGCACCCCGCTGCCAAACAAGCCTATTTTACTGACATTTGACGATACCGATCTTGATCAGTTTACCATCGCACGTCCTGAATTAAAAAAATATGGTTTCAAAGCCGTTTATTTCATTATGACCGTCTCTCTGGGTCGCCCGCACTATATGAGCAAGGAGCAGGTAAAACAATTATCTGACGAGGGTAATATCATCGGCAGCCATACCTGGGACCACCACAGGGTAGATAGATATAAACATGACGCCAATCCTAAAAAGGATGATTGGATGGTACAGATAGAAAAGCCGACTAAAAAACTGGAAGAAATTACCGGTAAAAAAATGGATTACTTCGCATACCCCTTTGGTGTATGGAAAAAACCTGTTTTACCGGAACTAAAAAAGTATGGTTTTAAAATAGCATTTCAGTTAGCCGATAAACGTGACCCCGATTATCCATTACTGACTGTACGCCGTATACTGGATAGCGGCTATTGGACTGACAAAACGCTGAGCAATAGTATCAGGCACAGTTTTTAAACATTGCCGAAGTAATGCTATAAAAAAGCTTTCCTGTTTAAACAAGGAAAGCTTTTTTTATTCAAAATGAGGTTATTATAGATTATAAATCCTCTTGAGTAGTGCTGCCTTCTGCCGGTGGCCCCGGGTCGCCGCTATCATTATCAGGGGTCACTGTTGGTACACGCACTTCATCCGGTTTCTTTTGATTTGCGGGCTGCTTTCCTTTTTCAAGGTCATTATCGCCGTCTTTGTTGGTTACCGACTCATCCTTATTGGTGATCTGTTCGTCTTTAGGGTCTTTTACTTCAAAACTTTCCATGACTCCAGCTTTACAGGTTTTCAACCGCCGGGCCTTGTCCCGTATTTGACGACCGCATTTGCAATTCTTCTAATATTTCGCTGGCAGATACAGTTTCATACCCTTTAAACTTCTGATCTTCTTTTTCTGATATCCATTTAATTGCTTTGTCAACCTCATGCAGCGGGAAACCTTTTGATCGACCGGGAATAAAAAAGCGGAAAGCATCAGTAAACCATTCTACACTTTTCTGATCGGTCACTACCGCTATTTTGTTCCATTTGGTAAAATTCTTTAAACCTAACTTTAGATCTTCCCACCAGGAGCCTGCTGAAAAATTCTGAACATCCGTTTCTAACACCAACAAATATTTGATCTCGCCCTGGCGTTTCACCAGTTCATCTATTCTTGGTAATAATACTCTTTCGTAATCGTCTCTGGTTACTTCTCCAATGGCATGTATACCTACCACGTCATCAGGTAAATCATTTATAAACTGTAACATTTTCTTATTTATTTATATAATTATAACCACCGGGATAACAATCTGTTTCTAATTATTAAAAACCATTACTGCACAATGGGTTAGCTTAAATTTTCTTGTACTATCTTTGCACAAATGCAGCAAAACAGGTCGGCATACAGCAAATTGATCAAAACCGAAGCTCAAAAGCTTGGCTTTATGTTTTGTGGTATTGCCAAAGCTGAGTTCCTGGAAGAAGAAGCTCCGCGCCTGGAAACCTGGCTTAACCAGGGCATGCACGGCGAAATGCAGTACATGGAAAATTATTTTGATAAACGCCTCGATCCGCGTTTATTAGTTGATGGGGCAAAGTCGGTTATTTCGCTGGGGCTCAATTATTATACAGACCAGCAGCAGGCCGACCCGCTTGCCCCGCGGATATCTAAATATGCTTATGGTATCGATTACCATACCGTTATGAAGGATAAGCTAAGGCAGCTATTACAGGTAATTAATGAAAAGATCGGCGAGGTGCACGGCCGAGCATTCGTGGACTCCGCACCTGTACTGGATAAAGCCTGGGCTAAAAAAGCTGGCTTAGGCTGGACAGGCAAAAACACTAACCTGCTCAATACCAAAACAGGCTCCTTCTTCTTTTTGGCTGAATTGATCATAGACCTTGAACTGGAATACGATATCCCCGCCACGGCCGATCATTGCGGCACCTGTACCCGCTGTATTGACGCCTGTCCTACCGAGGCTATTGTAGCGCCTTATATTGTTGATGGCAGCCGTTGTATTTCTTACCTCACTATCGAGCTAAAAAACGAAATACCGCAGGAATTTGCAGGTAAAATGGATAACTGGATGTTTGGTTGTGATATTTGCCAGGATGTGTGCCCCTGGAACAAGTTTTCGGTACTTAGCCGGGAAGAATCTTTTACCCCAACAGATGGGCTGCTGGGTATGAATAAAAATGATTGGGAAGACATTACCGAAGAAACCTTTCAGAAAGTGTTTAAAAACTCCCCTGTTAAGCGCACCAAATTTGCCGGACTAAAACGAAATATAGATTTTCTCAAAACTAATCTCTAATCCACTAGTCTCTAATCTCTATCCCCATCACCCTTTCTTAAACTTATCGGCCAGCATTTTCAGCATATCGTCATTAACTGGTTTCGCCGGTTCATCTTTTTTGAATGGACGGCTAGGTTGGTTATTTTGATTGTTGGGTTTGATGAATTCCTTTTTTGGCTGACCAGGGGCCGCTTGTTGCGATGCAGGTTTGGCTTGTACATTTGCTGGAGTTTCAGTCGGTTTCGGCTGTGCAGGTTTTGCCTGGCGCTCAGCAACTTTTTTTGCATTCCAGCGGCTGTAAATTTCTTCCAGCTTGCGCTTGGTGTACAACGGGAAATCGCCCTGCATCATCCATGAATAATAGCTTGGCTCGATATTAAACACATCCGCTACTTTTTTGCCCTTATGCTTGCCAAAATTAAACAATTCCTCGCCCTGGTCATTATAAACCATTCTTCCTGCAAAATCAACCGGGCTGTTCAGGTTGGTAAATTTATGAAGTGCCTCTACATCATTTACAATAGGTTTGCTGCGGTTTCCTTTTTTATCTTCAAATTCTGCATCCGCATATTTCTCTATTTGGGCCAGCAAAACTTCCATGGTAGCCCGGGTATCCGCTTCGGCCGAGTGTGCATTGATGATCTGCTTGTTACAATAAAACTGGTAAGCTGCCTTTAAGGTACGCTGTTCCATCTGGTGAAAGATGTTCTGTACATCTACAAAATGCCTGTTTTCTAACCCGAACGAAATGCCCGCGCGCAAAAATTCCTCCATCAGCATGGGTATATCGAATTTATTGGAATTGTAGCCAGCCAGGTCGCTATCACCTATAAATTCAGCTATGGAAGCCCCTAAGGCATTAAAAACCGGCTCATCTTTTATATGCTCATCATAAATGCCATGAACTAATGATGATTCAAGCGATATAGGCATCCCGGGGTTTATGCGCCAGGTTTTTACTTCTTCACTGCCATCAGGGTTGAGTTTAATGACAGATATTTCAACTATGCGATCAATTCCAATGTTGGTTCCGGTAGTCTCCAGGTCAAAAAAAGCAAGCGGGCGTTTTAAGTTTAATTTCATTTGATATAAAAAGTAGCAAGGTGGCAAAGGTCTTAAAAAGATTTAGCAGATTAAATTTTTTTCAGCCTTATCGGTATTTTAGTTTTTAACAACCGGAACAAGTACAAGCCCATTTCGATATGTCGCGCTGATCAAATTCTTCTTTTTACCTGATAACCAGGTAACCTTCAGCCGGAAATATCGTAATCAGTAGCAGCCGCTTTTTTATTTGCAGTTATTTAAAATATCCCATTAAAGTTTTAAATTGAGGCACCTAAACTTTATTAATGAATATGAAAAAAACTCTACTCCTTTTAACAACATTGTTATTCTCTGTTTCTGCTTTTGCGCAGGATTTTGCTTTTGGCAAAATAAGCACCGAAGAAATGGATATGAAAAAATATGACAAAGACACCTCGGCCCATGCGGTAGTGCTGAATGAATACGGCACATCAAAAATAAACCTCACCAATGATTATGATGTAAGGCTGACCTTTGAATACCATACCAAAATAAAATTTTTCGACAGCAAAGAATTCGACAGCGAAGGCACTATTGAGATCCCGATATATAATAGTGACAACATGGTATATGAAGAAGTGGAAGATATTAAAGGGATTACTTTCTATAAAGATGATAACGGCAATATTCAGCAAGCCCAGCTCGACCCGAAAAAAATTTTAAGAGTTAAAGACAGTAAACACTGGAGTACTTTGAAATTTGCCATGCCTGCTTTGCGCAATGGCTGTGTGACAGAAATAAGCTATAAACTTATATCACCTTACTTGCTTAATTTTCATTCATGGAATTTTCAGGATCATATCCCAAAGGTCAATTCGGTATATGAAGTACATATTCCGGGTATATATACTTACAGCGCTTCTTTAAAGGGCTACCTAAAACTGACCCGAAACCAGGCTACCCTACAACCTAAATGCTTTACATTTGGTACAGGAGCTGCCGATTGTTCGGATATCATTTATGGAATAAGTGATGTACCGGCATTCATTGAAGAAGATTATATGACATCTCCCAAAAATTACAGATCGGCTGTGAACTTTGAATTGCAGGAAGAAACTAATATCAATACCGGTGCTAAAACCAAGGTAACTAAAGACTGGAAAGACATAGACTATTTATTGAAGCAGGATTATGGCTTTGGCAGCCAACTTAAGCGAAAGGACTTGTTTAAAGATAAAATAGCCTCTGCCATTGCCAATAAAACCACTGATCTGGATAAGGCTAAGGGAATATATGCTTATATCCAGAAAACCATCAAATGGAACGAAAGGGATGACCTGGAAAGCCTTGACGGTGTTAAACAGGCATTGGAAAACCATACGGGCAGTTCCGGCGACGTTAATATTGCTTTGATAGACGCACTGAACGCCGGCGGTATTAAAACGGAAGCAGTGATGATATCTACCCGTGCACATGGTAACCTCAACAAGCTATACCCTAATGTAGGCGACTTTAATTATGTGATTGCCAAAGCTAACATTGGTGATAAAAGCTATTTCCTGGACGCTACCGATCCGTCCCTGTCATTTGGTATGCTTCCGTTAAGATGCCTGAACGATCAGGGACGCGTTTTCAGTCTCGATAAACCCTCTTATTGGGTAGACATCAGTACGGGCCAATCTGAAAATACTACCTACGCACTTGATTTGACATTGCAGGATAATGGTAAAATGAAAGGAACCATTACGCGTTATTCCATGGGTTATAGTGGATATTTACGGCGCAAGGAGATCAAGAAATTTAACTCGACTGATGAATATGTAGAAAGCTTTGGCGAAAAGCTACATCATACTAAAATATTGAAATCCAATATTGAGAATATCGACAGCCTTGATAATACTTTAAGCGAAACCTACGAGATAGAAATGACTGTTTATGATGACGCTAATAAGGCCCGTTTATCATTTAACCCTTATTTGCTGAACCGGATAGTTAGCAATCCATTTAAATTGGCGGAACGCGATTTCCCGGTTGACTGGGGTATGCCTTCAAACGACCGTTATGTGGTAAATATCCATTTACCTGCAGGGTACACTATTGAGAACCTGCCACAGGCGATATCTTTTGCCATGCCAAACCAGGGTGGTAATTTCATCACCGCTTTTGATGGTGATAAACAAAATTTTACCTTTTCATATAATACCCGCTTCAACAAATCTGTGTACATGCCCGAAGAATATCCTTACCTGAAAGAATTATACAATAAAATTATTCTTGCGGAAAAGAATGAATTAGTGTTTAAAAAGAACTGATGAGAAGGATATTATTTATTTTCCCGCTATTGTTGCTAAGCGTTGCTGTAATTGCACAGGAGCATTATAATGTTAGCCTGATCCCAAAGGAATTGTTGCCTTATGCCAGTGCGGTGATCCGGAGCGAACAGGTGAGTTACGAGGTAAAAAGCCAGGATAATACGATCTACCATGTAAAGAGGGCTATTACCGTACTTAACAAAAATGGCGATGATAAAATAGGCCTGGATGTATTTTATGACAGGTCAAACAGTATCCGTTACATTAAAGGCAATATTTACGATGAATATGGAAAAGTCGTGCAGAAAATTTCAGATCATGATTTTGAAGATGAAGCTGTAAGCGATGGTTTTTCATTGTACCAGGATGTGAGAGTTAAGCACTTCAAGAAAGCGGCTGCAGCATATCCTTATACCATTGAATATGAGTATGAACTCAGGAACAAGCAATCGCTATATTTTAATGACTGGACACCAAATGATGATACTAATCTTGCTGTAGAGAACAGCTCTTATTCCTTCATCTGCAAGCCCGACTTTAAGATAAGGTACAAAGAAATAAACCTGCCTCAAAAAGTTGAAACAGGCACCAATTCGGCTGGTTTAAAAACCTATACCTGGTATATCAAAAATCTGAAAGCTGTAAGAAAAGAGGCTTTTAGTCCGCCGGCTCGCACAGTTTTAAGCAGGGTAATAATAGCCCCCGAAAAATTTGAATACTTTGGTATTGACGGATCATTTACTGATTGGCAGCAGTTGGGTAAATGGGAATATGATAAGCTGCTAACCGGCAGGCAGGTTATCCCTGCAGAAACCGTACAGCATATCAAAGAGATAACCTCAGGCATTATTGATCCCAAATTAAAAGCCAAAAAGATATACGAGTTTATGCAGGGTAAAACCCACTACGTAAGCATACAAATAGGTGTCGGAGGTTATCAACCCTTCCTGGCATCAGATGTAGATAAGCTTAATTATGGCGATTGCAAGGCTTTGGTAAACTATACCCGGTCACTTCTAAAAATAGCGGGTATCGAATCTTACTATTGCGTAGTAGAAGCTGGCCGCGAACATAAAAACAGCCTGATGGGCGATTTCGCCAGCATGAACCAGGGTAACCATGTGATATTGTGCCTGCCGTTTAAAAATGATACAACATGGCTGGAATGCACCAATCAGCAGATGCCATTTGGCTTTTTAGGTGATTTTACAGACGATCGTAACGTATTAGCCTGCACACCGGATGGCGGCAAGATCATGCATACACCAAAATACACAACTTCTGAAAACCTGGAAAAACACAATGCAAGTTTCGTGATCAATGATAAGGGCGAACTGACGGGCAGTATGGAAACTATTTTCAAAGGCACAGAGTATGACGACCGCTATCCTATTATTGAAGAGGCACAAACAGAACGGATTAAGGACATCAAAAGGTATTATGCGATCAATAACCTTGAAATTGAAAAGCTGGTCTACAAACAGGATAAAAGCATACAGCCTGTAACTACCGAAAGTCTGAAACTGGCGGCACCGGAATATGCCGAAGTTGGGAGTAATAACATATATTTCTCACTAAATGCAATCAACCGCTCGCATGCCCTGCACCATTTGATAAACCGTTATAACCCTGTGTGCATCACCCGTGGCTACACTGAAGAAGACGAGATCACCTACACTTTACCCAAGGGTTATCGCCTGGAGTCTGAACCGCTGCACAAATCCATCGAAAAACCATTTGGCAGTTTTACTGCTACTATGACCATTACAGGCGACCAGTTGGTTTACAAAAGGAAATTTCAGCTGAAAGACGGCAATTACAGCAAGGATATTTACCCTGATATGGAGGATTTTTTTCAATCAGCTGCGGATGCAGATGAGTATAACGTGAGGCTGGTCAAAAATTGATCAGCTGAAAATGATGATGCCGAGTATTATTCCAACCACCATAATCACGTAAAGCAGTATCTCGGTACCGGCAAAACGCTTATATTTAGTCCAGAAATCGTAGCTTTCTTTTTCTTTAGACATGATGGAGCAAAGTTAGCTAATTATGGGGAAATATCCCACGCTATTTACCTGCTGAGGTATCAGCATCTGCGGTATACATTACCGATCCGCAGCGCGAAAAATATTTATAGGTGTAAGGATCATGCAGTTTAACAATGATAACACCTTTTGTTGAGCTGGCATGCACATAATAGCCGTTTTGGAGATAGATGCCAACATGACTGAATTTTTTGCCGTCATAATCAAAAAACACCAGGTCGCCCTCCTGCAATTCTTCCTCGTATTTGCGCTTGATAGCCTGCACCTGCTGGCCGGTTGTGCGGGGGATATTGATACCATACACCTGTTGCTCCAATAAAACAGCCAAACCAGAACAATCCACACCGTCATGATCCAGCCCGCCGAAACGGTAAGGGGTGCCCATCCATTGATCAATAAACGCATACAAACGGCCGTTTTGGATAGCGTCGGTATTCACACCCATAATGGAGGAATATTTTTCGGCGATAGATGGCTGTGGCGCGACGATCTCACCCGGCTCACCTCTCATTACCGCACGCTTGGAATGACAGGCGGAAAGGGCCAATACGCTGGCAATAAGGAACAGCAGGTAATACCTTTTGATCATGCCATAAAAATAACGGTATTGCCTAAAGGTTAAAGGGCTTGATTTTTAACATATCAACATTTTTATTTCGGATTTCGGGATTGTGGTTTATGAATGAGATGATCAAAAAATAAATCCGAAATCGAAAATTCGAAACGGCGAAGCCCTCTTGAGCACCTTAAAAAAAACAGAAACTAGCGAAAAATCCGAAATCTATTACCCTTTTATCACCCTTTGTATCTCATCCAGCTTCATCAATGCTTCTACAGGAGTTAGGGTATTTACATCAAGGTTATTCAGGGTATCGCGTATTTTTACCAATACAGGATCATCAATACTGAACATCTGCATCTGTACCGCCTGTTTCTGAACTTTGCGGATACTTTCTTTAATGTGTTCGCCGCCGGTGCGCTCATTCTCCAGCTTTTTTAATATCTCATTAGCCCGGCCCAATACCTTTTGCGGCATACCAGCTAACTTGGCAACATGGATACCAAAACTATGCTCGCTGCCTCCAGGAACCAGTTTACGCAGGAAGATCACCTGGTGACCTACTTCCTTTACGGTCACATTAAAGTTTTTAACGCGGGGATGCGAGTTGGTGAGCTCATTCAACTCGTGATAATGCGTAGCAAAAAGCGTTTTCGCCCTTGCTGTGGGGTGGTTGTGCAGGTATTCTGCAATGGCCCAGGCAATGGAAATACCGTCGTAAGTGGATGTACCACGACCGATCTCGTCCAGCAGTATCAAGCTCCTGTCTGACAGGTTATTTAATATGCTGGCCGTTTCATTCATCTCCACCATAAAAGTCGACTCGCCCGATGATAAATTATCCGATGCCCCTACCCTTGTAAATATCTTATCCACCAAACCGATATGGGCCGATTTAGCAGGCACAAAGCATCCCATCTGTGCCATCAGTACGATCAGTCCGGTTTGCCTGAGTAAGGCCGATTTACCTGCCATGTTGGGCCCGGTAATAATAATGATCTGCTGTGATTCACTGTCGAGAAAAACATCATTAGTGATGTATTCTTCGCCCAACGGCAAATTCTTTTCGATCACCGGGTGACGGCCGCCTTTGATATCAATGATCCTACCCTCATTGATCTCCGGCTTTACGTAATAGTTTTTAATAGATATGGTAGCAAAGTTGAGCAGCACATCTAAACGCGCCACCAATTGTGCATTGAGTTGTATGGGTTTAATGTATTCGGCAAGAGAATAGAGCAAATCGTTATACAACTGCGTTTCCAGTGCCAGTATCTTTTCCTCAGCGCCTAATATCTGTTCTTCGTATTCTTTCAGTTCAGGAGTAATGTAACGCTCGGCATTTACCAGTGTTTGTTTGCGTATCCATTCAGATGGTACTTTATCCCTGTGACTATGGGTAACCTCCAAATAATAACCAAACACATTATTGAATGATACCTTTAATGAGGGGATGCCAGTCTGCTCCGCTTCCCGTTTTTGTATTTCCAATAAATAGCCTTTTCCTCCAAAGGCAATCTTACGCAGCCGGTCCAATTCCTCGTTTATTCCCTGGTTCATTACCGAGCCCTTTACCAGCATTACGGGTGGCTCGGGGTTCAATTCGCGTTCTATCTTATCGCTCATTGAGGTGCAGGGGTTCAGTTGCTCGCCTATGGCTTTTAGTGGCTGACTGTCAGCTTCTTCGCATTGCTTTTTGATGACTTCGATAGCCTTCAGCGCTTTTTTTAGTTGGCATACCTCGCGTGGATTTGCCTTTTGCAATCCGATTTTGGATATCAGTCGTTCCAGGTCACCTATCAGCCGGATATTTTGTTTCAACTCTTCGCGCAGTTCTTCCTGGTCGACTAAATATTCCACGACTCCCAAGCGGTCATTTATAGGTTTGATCTCCTTCAATGGCATCACTATCCATCGTCTCAGCAAACGTGCACCCATCGGCGAACAGGTTTGATCAAGCACCTCAACCAGCGTATGCGCATTCTCGTTGGACGAGCCTACCAATTCTAAATTTCTGACACTGTAACGATCGAGCCACAGGTAACGGTCTTCCTCTATCCTGCTGATAGCCGATATATGCTGCAAATTTCGATGCTCGGTCTCATTCAAATAATGCAAGGCTACACCGGCTGCTATAATACCGAGGTTAAGCTTATCTACCCCGAAACCCTTCAACGATTTTACTCCAAAATGTTTCAGCAATGTCTCCTGTGCATAATCGCCGCTGTAGGGCCATTCGTCCAGCATGTAGGTATAAAAGCGGTCGCCATAATTATCCTTAAATTCATGCTGACGGCTTTTCGGGTAGATCACCTCGCTGGGTGCAAAGCTTTGCAGCAATTTATCAATATAGGCGCTACTGCCTTGCGCGGTATGGAATTCGCCTGTCGAAATATCGATCAGCGCGATGCCGATGCTTTGCTTTTCAAAATACAGCGATGCCAGGTAGTTGTTACTTTTTTGCTGAAGTATATTGTCACTCACCGCAACACCTGGCGTTACCAGTTCGGTTACGCCGCGTTTTACTATGGTTTTGGTAGTTTTAGGATCTTCCAGCTGGTCGCAAATCGCTACCCGCTGACCAGCCCTTACCAGCTTTGGCAGATAAGTATCCAATGAGTGATGGGGAAAACCAGCTAGCTCGATATGCGTAGCTGCACCATTGGCACGGCGAGTAAGCACTATACCCAATATGCCTGCGGCTTTGATGGCATCTTCGCCAAACGTCTCATAAAAATCACCCACACGGAACAGCAGTAATGCACCCGGATATTTACCCTTTATCTGGTTGTATTGCTGCATCAACGGCGTCTCTTTGCCCGAATCCTTTGCCAATAGTTTATCCTTTTTATTAAACGGCTAATTTAACTTATTGAGCATAGAGTAACGGCATTGTTGAAAAGTCGGGCGGGTGTGGATAGCTTAATTTATTCCAATATCAAACCAAAATAAGCCACCCAAAGAATAAAGAATATTTGCATGGGTATGCGCAGCCACAAATAGCTGATGCCGCGGCCTTCATAGTTGGCGGCCTGGTAATCTACACTCTTTTGCGCAGCATTGATATTGGCCGGCAATACCAGCAAAAAGAAGAGGATCAGCAGATCGGCTGAGAGACGTCGGGTGGAGGAAATGATTAAACCAATGGCAAAAATGATCTCCAGGATACCCGACAGGTATACCATCGTTCTTTTAGCCGGGACAAAACCGGGGATCATCATGCTCATGCCGCGCCAGTACATAAAATGACCTAGCGCGGTAAACCATAACATAATAGCCATGGCCACGTTACCGGCCATTAAATAATTCCATCCACCACTCACAAAATGAATAGTATACAGCGTAATTACTGCTGCTAAAAGTAAAACAACCAAAGGCTTCATAATTGATATTTGTGGATGGAAGATAAGGAATTTTTAATTCTGTTTTTCTTCCCTTACACACGTGTTAGTATAATACAGCATTGATTATACCAACCCATCTATCCCTGTTGCAAGTTTCTTGTCTTTATCAGTTACAATATCGCCCGCATCGTGGGTATTGAGCCATATCTCCACTTTGTTCCAGGTGTTTGTCCAGGTGGGATGATGGTTCATCTTTTCGGCCAGTAAAGCTACCCGGCACATGAAGGAGAAGGCCCGTGAAAAATCCTTAAACTCGAAAGCCCTGTAAAGTTTGTTATCTTTTTCCTGCCACATGGTAATTGATTTTCAAATTGAACAGTTGAAATATACCCTTGTTTTAAAAGAACCTTCTTGTTTTAAAAGAACCTTTATTTGATCTCTCCGATCAAACTATTTTAAAAAATAATAGCCCTCCTATTGCTGAATTAAAAGTTTATATTTTACTTTGTATTACAAAGTACTTTTATGTTAATTTTTAACAAAGCTTATTTTTTACTCGCGGCATTCCTGCTGACGCTCGAGTTATTGATCGGTCTGAATCTGCACGATGCATTGATCCGCCCCTACGGTGGCGATTTTTTGGTGGTGATATTGCTGTATTGCCTGGTTAAAAGCTTTTTCAATACAGCGGTATTCCCCACGGCCTGCCTTGTACTCATTTTTGCTTACCTGATAGAGCTATCGCAGTATTTTCACCTGGTAATCCATTTGGGCCTGCAAAATTCCAGGGCGGCATTGATGTTGTTTGGCAATTATTTTTCGTTTACTGATATGATAGCTTACACACTGGGCGTTGCATTGGTGCTCCTTACAGAAAAAATAAGATGGTGTTTAAAGGATTTTTAATTTGATTACAATGGAAAATTATTTCGTACATCCCGGCTCAATTGTCCGCCGGATATGGGGCAAAGCCGATACCATCCTGTTCATATTTGCCGGAGCATCGGCAGAATTTGCCTTAAATAAATCGGTCGACTGGTTATATTTCACCGGCAAGTTACCTGCTGATCCGTTAGGCCGGTTGTTCAGTACGGTGGGTTACTCGCGCAAGATCCTTTTTTCTGGCTATGATGATGCCTTGCGCGCTATTGATCAGATCACGGCCATCCACAAGGGTGTAGAAGCCAGTCGCGGGGCACGTATTCCCGATGAAGCTTACCTGGATGTTTTATACCTCCTGATAGATTATTCCATACGCGCCTACGAACTACTGGAGCGCCAGCTGACCAAAACGGAAAAAGCCGAAGTATTTGAAGTGTTTTACAGGGTGGGTGAACGCATGGGGCTTAACGGCCTGCCCGGCAGCTACCCCGATTGGGTCATTCAGCGTGAAGAACAATTGGGGTTTAGTTTGTGCCAGGGCGCCTTTACACATGATCTTTACCTGCAATACAAAAAGCATTTGGGCTGGGTTAGGTTCCTGCTCCTGAAGCAGGCACAGGTGCTGGTAGTACCCAAACGGGTAAATACGCTGCTGCGTCTCGGCAAAATACGCTGGCTGCTGCCGGTATTGGCTATCTACAAGTTTTTCAGGTTACTAAAACTTCAAAATCTGCTTAAAAACGCCATTCTTCCACCTGCCTATGTGAGCCAGGTTCAGGCTATGGATACCGCGCCCAACTATTAACGTTTATTCAACATGCCTTACATCACCAGCCCGACTCTGTCACGAATTTACAAGGTAGCCTGCAGCACACGCATTGGCCACCTCATTATTTTTGCTGTACAACAGTTGCTGTGCTGCCTCTTTCCCTTGCTGGTTTTTACCATGCTGGCGCTCTCGCATTTGTTTACAGGTATTATTCCGCGTTATGATTTTATGCTGATCACCTGCGTTAGCATACAGATCATTTTATACAGGTATGAAATAGAAACCCGCGATGAAGTACTCGTGATCTGCTTATTTCATTTGCTGGGTTTGGTAATGGAAATATTTAAGATACATATCGGCTCGTGGTCGTACCCCGAGTTTGCTTATGCCAAGATCCTTGGTGTGCCCTTATACAGCGGATTTATGTATGCCAGTGTGGCCAGCTACCTGTGCCAGGCATGGCGAAGGTTCGATCTGCAACTTGTTAACTGGCCTACACATTGGATAACCCGCGTATTGGGTGCATTGATCTATCTTAATTTCTTCACCAATCATTTTATTTATGACATGCGTTATGTGATCGGGCTGTTCATTTTATATTTTTTCAGACGGTCGGTGGTCATATTCCATATCGATGGCAAAGCACGACGCATGCCGGTTGTGCTGTCCTTTCTTTTCATCGGCTTTTTCATCTGGATAGGAGAAAATACTGCAACCCTCCTCGGCGCCTGGAAATATGCCTATCAGCACAAAAGCTGGTCAATGGTCAATTATCAGAAAATAAGTTCATGGGCATTCCTGGTGATCGTAAGTTATATTATTGTAGCTGAGTTGAAATTATTGAAAAATAAAAATATTTCTCAGTAGCTACTTCTCCTTTTCCCAAACAGCTTCCGCAATTTGTTTTTATTGTTTCGAACTATCCTTAACTAATGAAGCTCCTCCTGAAGCGCTATTGTCGGGACTCAAAATTTTTGCAGTGTCCATATTAGATCTTTCCACTTTGGCGGTATCAACGCCATAGCGGTTAGAGACTGTATCCCTTACTACCCTTGTAGAATGATCGCCATTGCAGGCTGCAAAAACGGTTGTACTCATTGCCAGTATGACGATCAAAAGCTTGTTTTTCATGATGATTATTTTGATGTGTATTTATTTTAACAGGCGACCCCTAATTAAGGTTTTTGTTCATTGTTATTATCAACAAATATTTATACGAAATTAATTTAATTAAAACACAACCTCCTTTAACACGTTGTATTTTCAGTTAATGTTTAACTAAATAATAAATTTAATATGAAAAAGTTAAGTGCATTTATTATGGCAGCAGCTCTGACCGGAGTGTTTGAGTTAGCTGCAGCAAAAAGTGAAAATCATACGGTTAATCATAAAGCTGTATTAGCAACAGGTCAAACTACAATGGCCCAGGATACTATTCCAAGCAAGAAAAAGAAGAAAAAGGACACAGTTTATCCAAACCCTGCGCCGACACCAAGTCCGAATCCGCCTACGCCAAATCCAAGCCCGACCCCGGCACCACCAACGCCAAACCCAAATCCTACGCCAACTCCAAGCCCAAATCCACCAAACCCAAACCCGCTGCCAAACAGCCCGACCAGTCCGAGCCCGACAGCGCCTACAAATCCTAATCCTACTACCCCTACCACGCCCACAAACCCAACCACACCGCCAAATCATGGGAAATAAATTTCCCAATAGTTTATTTTTAAACTAATAATACATGACCGGGTAACCTTCCCGGTCATTTTTTCGTTAAAGTAGTCATACATGTATTGTATTTAGAGCGATAAGTAGCTGTTTATCAGCATAAACTAAACACTCCCCTTATTTAGTTGGCGCTCACACCTAATTAATTATCAGTTAATTAAGCCGATCAGGATCACCCGATGCAGATATCGTGGTGTTTGCTTTGATAATGCTATTAGGAAATAAAATACACAACATTATGAAAACTTCTACGCCCTCAAAAAACCTTAAAACCTTAGCACATTTATTGGTTGCTTTTTTATTCATTGCTCTGACAATAACTTCATGTAAAAAAGATCATCATGGTAGTGGTGATGGCGATGATAACACCAATTTAACAGCCTATATACAGGTGACCAATTCGGCTATAGGCTCAACGGCCCAGGACTTTTACCTGGATAACACCAAAATAAACAAATGGGAAGTAGCTTATGGCGCAAGCACGGCCTTTTTACCCGTCAAGGCGGGTGATCACGAAGCAAGGTTTAAAAACTCAGGTTCGCCTAAAGTAAATGCCGCGTTAGACTTATCTGCCGATCCGGGGAAATATTACAGTGTTTTTTATGCTGACAGCTGCTCTTATAGCCGTTACCAGGATGACAGAACAGCGCCTCAATCAGGCAAAGCACGGGTACGTTTTATCAATTTGAGTTCAAAACTATCGTCAAATGTTGACATTGCTGCTGCGGGTGGCACCAAATTAGTATCAAACCTGGCATTCAAGGCCGCTTCGGCTTATTATGATCTGGACGCCGCTACAGCATTTTCACTTACACTTACAGATAGATCAACCGCGTTGATCGATATTCCTGCCGGCATGCAGCCGGGGCATATTTATACTATTTATATTTCGGGTACTACAAGTGCAACGGTAACGCCGCACATAGTAACAGAAAAATAAAATTTTATTACTTTTCTAGTTTTAATAGGGCTTGTTGCCGGTTGGCAGCAGGCTTTTTATTTTACATTGTACCGGGAGCTTTGATATATTTATCTTTGTGCATGGAAATGCCGGAAACCGACCAAAACCAACCCGAAGAACAGGGAGTAGCCATCTATTCAAAAATGGCTATCCTGGCGTTCTCTATTTTTTTCTCGCCGTTGGTAGGCAGCATATTGCTAATGCTGAACCTTCGCTCGGTAGGATATAAGGCTAAAGGCACTATCGTATTATTTTTTGCTATAGCATACCAGCTGATATCAAGCGTTGCTTTAAATTATATAGCCCAAACACTGCATCTTTCTCCTACTGATCCGGCTATGCTTCAAAACCCTAAGATCATTACTGCATTGTTTATCATGAATATTATAGGCGGCGGTATTTTAGCTGAATATTTCTTTAAAAAGGACTTTCCTGATGATGATTATGAACATAAAAGCATCTGGAAAGCGCTGCTAATTGCCCTTTGTATCGGCATACCTTTGAGTATGCTCATCAGGATCTGATTGCAAAGTTCCTGTCCATGCATACAGCAGAACAGGAACCATATTCTTTTAGAAACTGAAGTTTAACCCAAGCGAGGTTTGTATAATGGAGATCGGCTGTTTGGTCACCAATCTTCCAATATCGGTTGAGCGGCCTTCATTTTTAATGGTTGGGCCTGATGAGTTAATATAATTACCGCGTACTACCAGGTGCACATTATCACTCAGTTTATATCTTACGGCTGCGGTACCACTATAAGCGAGTACCGTGGCTGATGCGCTGCGCTGATAAAAAGTCAGGGTTTGGTTGGGCACGCCTGTCAGTAAGATATTTGTCTCGGGTGTTTTAAAAACCTTTATAATACCAGCGGACGCCCGAAGGTCAAATATGAATTTGCCGTAATTAAATGAATATTGAGGGCCTAATAAAATACTTACGGTCTGGTAACGGTTATTTGCAGTAACGGTTGCACCATCGGCAGAAAAAGAGCGGGTATATCCTGCCGCAAGACTATCTACGTTGGCCTGGTTTAATTGATTATTATCCATATAGATGATAGAAGCCCCTATGGCTAACCTTTTATAAAAATAAACGGCCCCATCTAACCCATAACTAAGCCCTTTCCTGGCAAAACCTGCTTTGTTATTGTCATAGGTTGATTTAGCAAAATCGCCCTGCGGGATAGATATCCCTCCAAAAAAACCAAAATAGCTTTTTACAGGTGGTTCATCCTGGGCATTAGCTTTAAAAGTTGTAAGTGTAATAAAAGCTATGATCGATAATGTAAAAATTCTTTTCATCTTATTGATATACATTGTGATACTCTGTTAAAGTTTTGGTATTAATTACTGCTGAAAGTGTAAGGGATATTGTTAAATACCCCGCTTGAGATATTATCGATCGTTATAGATCCATCAGGATTGAAGATTCGCGAAACAAAATTAAATGTACCTGTGACCTGATTTTTCGCCGGATCGATAGATTTGATAACGATAGTACCCGACCCCACATCTACAGTGCCATGCGGCAAAAACACGTATTGACCCTGGGCATTTTTTTGCTGTGTATTGTATTTTATCACTACAGTAGCTGCAGCATCAACTGGATAGCTGCCTGTAACAAAGCCATTGCTGCTATCGGCATTTTTTAGCGTAATCGTCATGATCGCCTGTTTCTGGTCCTTAGTAGCTGTGCAGGTGAAAGTTTTAGTTTTGGCGGTTGCATTGTATACAATACCGGTGCTTATGGTATCCGGCGCCCAGGTTAACCCGTTAACAATAGCCTGGAAAGGCGCTGTTGTGGTAGCAGTACCTACTACTGTCTCTTTTTTACAGCTTTGTATCAAAAATGCAGCTAACAGGATAAAAGTGAGAAGTCTAAGTTTATTCATATTTATTTATTTACGCAGATAACGGGGTTTATGATCATTAATTATTGCCGTAACTACTATTTTACATTATTTAACAATTGCATTGATTAAAACTACAATTACGGGCGAAATAACGAAATAATTACAGCATTATAAATCTTTTGAAAAAACGAAGGTCGTGCTTTTTGCAGATTTACTGTATAAAGGTGGATTAGATTACTATTATAAATTATTACCGGCCTTCAAAACGCATATCTTTTGTAACAAACAATGGCAATATCCTATCTCAATATAGATTATATTTGATATCAATCATTTAAAACAAGTTAAAAATGGACCATTCATTAGTAACTACCAGCACCTCGTTAGAAGGCTATAAAATTGTGAAACATTTAGGCCTTGTGCGCGGCATTACCGTACGCAGCCGCAGTGCACTGGGTAATATTGCCGGCGGTTTCCAGTCGCTTTTTGGGGGAAGGCTTTCTATTTATGTAGAGCTTTGCGAGAGTGCCCGTGAAGAAGCTTACCAGTTAATGATACAGCATGCACAGGTAATGGGTGCCACTGCAATCATCAATATGCGTTATGATGCCAATGAAATTATGCAGGGTATCACCGAGGTATTGGCCTATGGTACTGCTGTGTTGGTGGAGAAAGCCTGATTGTCAGTGGCAGTTGCAGTAAGGAGTAGCAGTGGATATAAGGCATTTATTCCTACTGCTACTCAATAGTGCCACTGCTACTTTCTTATAATAACGGCGATATCAGCCTCACTACCTTCTCGGGCAGCTGCTTATAAAACGGACGCCTTTTCCAGGTAGCCGGGCTTATTTTTTTTGCGTCCTTTATATCGTTGTAAAAAACTTCCCTCAACTGTTCCGCGATTGTGGTATCATAAATCATACTGTTCACCTCGAAGTTGAGCTCGTAGCTGCGGTGATCCATATTGGCAGTGCCTATCACAACCAATTGCCCGTCAGAAACTAAGGTTTTAGCATGAACAAAACCCTTCTTATATAAATAGATTTCGATGCCTTCAGCTAGTAACTCATCGTAATAAGAACGGGCGGCAGCATTAACCAAAGCCGAATCCGACTTATCAGGCACTAATAGCTTTATTTTAACACCGCTCTTTGCGGCCACATGCAACACGTGCATAATATTTTCGCCGGGGATAAAGTAAGGTGTGGTGATCAGCAGTTCCTTTTCGGCGAGGGCAATGGCTTGCACCATGGAGAACATCAGAGTAGGCGCATCCGAGTCGGGACCGCTGGCAGCTATCTGCACTACCGCTTTCCCATGAGCAGTAGGCTTGGTACAGAAAAAATCCCGTTCCAGCTTAAGGTGTTTGCCAGAACAAAAATTCCAGTCGGAAATAAACAGGTATTGCAGATAATATACCCCCGGACCAATTATTTTTACATGGGTATCGCGCCAGTATAATTGTCCGGGCTTATTCACATAACGGTCGCTCACATTGATACCGCCTGTAAAGCCTATGCAGCCATCTACCACAATTATTTTACGGTGGTTACGATAGTTCACCCTGTTGGCGAATAGTATAAATATGATCTTATAAAACGGGAAAGCCTGTATGCCTGCATCCTTCAGCTCTTTAACAAATTCCTTACGGATAGACCGGCTGCCAAAATCATCATAAATAAAACGTACAGCAACGCCTTCTTTTGCCTTTTCTATCAATACATCTTTTAACTGGTCGGCTATCTCGCCATCCTCAAAAATATAGTATTCAATATGGATATGATGTTTGGCATTTTTAAGCGCTTCGAGTACCTCGGGGAACTTGTTTTCACCGTTGATCAGCAGTTTTACCTCGTTACCACCGGATAACGGGCTCATCCCGTCATTAAGGAGATACCGGGCCAGTTTCTTATGTTTTTGGATAGCGGGTTCTTTGGTATCCCAGGCTTTTTCTGTTTCCAGGGTGATACGCTCCCGCAGATCTGCCAAAGCGGTTTTATCTCTGACGATCTTTTTGCTGTATAGTTTCTTCTTTCTGTGATTTATGCCGAACGCAAAATAAACGGCAATGCCAACCACCGGTACAAATATGATTACCAGTACATATGCCAGTGCTTTAGCATTTGATGGCGTATTATAAATAACGTGCAGACTGATCACAGTGATCATTAAGGCATAAAATATGTCAGCAAGTAATGCCCAGTTCATTATTTATGGTGATAAGTAATTGTAAGATGTAGCTATATAAGCATTAAAGTGCAAAAGTGTTTTTACCCGGCTTTAACGGGTATTCTTTCCCTTTCCATAATAGCCTTCCGGGGACGCCTTCAGGCAATGTGACGTTTACTTTCCATCTGGCACCCTGCTTTTCATAGTTTACGCTGACGTTTCCATCAGGATGAGGTATCTGCCCTCCTATTTTGGTGATCGATCCTAAATGCGGCTCTATCTTAACTTTACTGAAACCCGGCGCATCGCTTTCGATACCCAAAACGGTACGGTACAACTCAATGTTCGGGCTTGATCCCCAGGCATGGCAATCAGACCGTGTGCCGCTGATATCCGACATTTCGGCCCAGGTGGTCATTCCCATTTTAATATTGTCACGCCATATGCCTAACCAATTGATATAATCGTTACCCATACCGGCTTTGATCATCGCCTGGTGCACGTAATATTTAAAGTAAATAGATGCCTGTACCATGGAGGTATCGGTTAATAATTTATGTCCCAATGCCTTTGCTTCTTCGCCTGCCGTAACTCCGGTAAGGATTGCCAAAGCATTAGCATGTTGTGAAAAAACATCCTTTTCGGGGCGATCAGCAAACATACCTTTGGCGGCAACCCAGTACTTATTGCGGATAGTTTGTTTTAACTGAGCAGCCAAATGTTCATATTTAAGGGCAGATTCTTTACTACCCAGATGATTCTCCAGTTCCGCCGCTAACTGATAAGCCCATAACAATTGCATATCCAATACTGACGAATTACCTTGTTTACCAAATGGCGCTTCACCGGCATTCCAGTCCTTACCGTCGGCCCAATCGGTAAACTCCCAATAGGGCGCGTTTTTTAATGAACCGTCGGCCTGCTGGTAATGATTAAAAAATGTGAGCACATTACGCATGCCCTGCAGCTTTCCGCGCACAAAATCACTATCATTCCTGTATAAATAATAATCGTGCAGCATGGCTATCCACCACAATGAAAAAGTGGGTATTTGCTGTGTAACAGCTGATGGGTACCGGCTCAGGGTAATCCCCTCGGCCATACGCGAATGATCAAGCAGGGTGATGGCATTCCGGGCAAGGCGGTCGTCGCCGCTGTCATAATAAGATACTAAAGCTTGTATGCGTGTATCGCCAACATATTGCAGCTGCTCATAATACGGGCAGTCCATATAAGTTTCCCAGGCGCATAAACGGGCAGTATGCCATCCTATCTCTAATATCTTGCTTAGTTCGCCATTATCAGTTTCCAGCTTTGCATTGTATTTAAAAGGATACCCGGTTGCCATTCCATACAGGTCATCAATTATCAAAGGCTCATCCTTAGTTTCTACTATCAGTTGCAAATACCGGTAAGTGCGCCAGTTTAGGGGTGTGAACTGCTGCCCGCTGCTGCCATCGCTGATAACACTGTCCCTGCGCCCAACAAAGCGCTTACCTTCTATCTCATTACGGTTGCCCTTTTTGGTTTGTGCGCGCCAATCTTTACTATTTGGTTCAATAATATATAATCCTTCGGCATAGCCCATAGAAATGCCTGCGTCTTTTCCTTTACTGAAAGCGATGGTTGGATAGGCATCAGTTAAATAAGTCTGATCAAGCAAAATGGTGGCTTTGGTATGAGCGGGAATAGTAACCGACCCCTTTTCAGCTGGAAACGTGGATGGTAAAGTTACCCCGGTTGCTTTGCGCATTACTTTCAACCGCTGCATCACCAATTCACGTGCAGGTATAGGTGATGGCACCAGCATCCAGTCCCCATCAAATGAAAGCAACCCTTTCGGGGTACCTGTCGAAATTTTTGATGCTGGTTGCCATTTGGTATCATCAAAATCAGGTTGTTGCCAGCCGCTGGGATGCAGTTTCATGTCCACCAACTCATCAGGCCCGGCAGCATAATAACTGTAAACCAGCACAACCGGCAAAGGATGATAAGCCGAATCACGATAGCATTTCCAGTTTGGCCCCGTATTGAGTTCCTCCTCTGCCGGTGTATCTCCCTGTAAAATAAACCCGGTGCGGTAACTCATCTGCGCTACGGCACGTGATGCACCTTCGTTAAACACAATGGCGCTGACTACATTTTTACCGGCGATAAGATAAGGCGCAAGGTCGATGGTTTCATAGTTCCAGTAATACTGGTCGCTGCGCGCAGGGCCGACTGACACCAACTGATTATTTACGAAAAGCTTATACCGGTTATCGCCCGATACATGTACCAGGTATTTGGCAGGCATAGCAGCTAAGTCAAGAGTTTTACGGAACAAACATACCTCGTAATCATTCGTGGCTTCTCCCGGGACTTTTATCCAGGATGCATTCCAGCGTTTTGGCGCTTCCTGCTGAGTGATGGTTTGAGCAATAATTGTGTTGCTTAACAGAAACAACAGAACGGGCAATACAAAACGATACTTCATTTATTCAGGCTATAAGGTGGAAAGAAAGACGCCTAAATTTAAAGAAGAGAATTGATTATTCCTGCTTTTAAAATAAAGCATTCAAATCCGGTCGTTATTATTTGAAGTAGGACAATGGAATAGTCTTCCACATATCATGCGAAAGGTGACCGGTGAGCAGTTCATATATTAAGTACAGCGGCCAGAATATATACGCCAGGATCAGCAGAATGATCGAGTGATTATAATACCAGTTAACCATTAAAGCATAAATACCTAAAACCAAATAGGCAATGCTCGAGTCTCTTTTACTCATTTTCGCTATTTTATTTAATACAATATTAATAAGAATTTTGTTTATTAAATATTATCCGGACACTCAAATGTGCTATTGAATTAAAAACACCTTTAGCGTTATAATTAAAAGGTTTTCAGCCTGTTTGTAGCTATTTTTAACAAATACTTTAAAGCAGTTTCTTATAAATAAAACACCACGCTTGTTGAAAACACTTAAAAGGTTGATAACTAAAATGAAGAGAAATAATAAAAAATACGTTTATTGCTAAACAAATCGCCTTAAAACAGGTTAACTTAAAAAATTAAAACAACTTATCATGGCAACAACAGGAAGCGGAATAACCGCGTATTCAG
>JBEHXM010000006.1:0-77066 GCA_048498695.1 Bacteroidota bacterium | reverse complement strand
CCTTTTACAGATCCTGGTGTGCCCTGAATTCCTAAAATGGGATCATCATCGTGGCTAAACAATATGGAAAACAGGTAGTCATCAGTATTATAGCCGAATTTAAGATTACGCGTAATAGTTGGTTTTAATAGCGGATTACCTGTAAAAACCGATGTCGGGCTGTTGTAGCTGACATAGGATGTCAAATCGTTGTACGAGGGTCTGGTGACACGTTCAGTGTAGGAGGCTTGCCAGGATGAATTATCACTCAGCTTTCTTGAAAGAAATATGGAAGGAAAAAGCCTTCCCAGTTTGCGATCTACCCTGTAATTGGTATCAGCTGATTTGTCTGTATAATTATGTGAATACTCATAACGGGCTCCTGCAACCAAATTGGTGGCCGAATCGAGCTGCATGTTAAAGGTGAGGTAACCTGCATCTATGGTTTCATAGGTAACAAAGTTATTAGCTGATCCTACGATGTTGGGCACCCAAACACCATTCTCAAAATCCTCGATACCCGAACTGGCTGTAGTACGGGTATAAGTGGCTTTGGCCCCGGCTTCGAGCTTTATTTTCTTGTTCAGTTGCCTGGAATAATCCAGCTTCCCGATCAATACCTGTATCCGTGTGTTGCCAAAATCGCGCTGTACGGGCGAAAAAAGGCTGCCGGAGTTGCCAGCCGGATTACCCAGGCTATCGGTAAGAGAACTTTGAGAATTAGACAGTGACCGAGTATTGTAATACAGGTAATCCAAATCAGCGCGAATAGTCTGTTCCCCTGCCAGGTGTTTGTCGAGGTACAAATTGGCAATGGCGTTATCAAGGTGGCTGGAGTTATTAAAAAACGAATTAAAAGTAAGTGATGGCGCATCCGGGAAAATGTAATCACCATAATTGTGAGGAAGATTGGTATTACCACCACCCCAATAATTAACACTGGCGCCGAAGGTCGTTGCGGTGTCAAGCGTTATATCTGCGCCCAACGTTCCATCTCCAAAATTAGAAACCGGCTTACTGATGCCCGTGTAGCTGAAATCTTCGTGCCCGCCTACTATGGCTGCATTGTCCGAGCCAACTGCATACAGGTAACCGTAGTCGTGACTGTGCCAATAGGAAAATGATCCATATAGGTTGACTTTGCCCGTATTGTGATTGATATTGAGTCCGGCTGAAGCCTTTTCGTACATACCATAACCGCCGGTGAGTGTTATAGAACCATTCGTTCCGCGTTTTTTATTTTTTTTGGTTACGATATTTATAATGCCGGCATTGCCTTCGGCATCGTATTTGGCCGGAGGTGTATTCATCAATTCTATTTGAGCGATATTATCCGCGCTCATGCTGCCCAATAAAGTGATCAATTGGTCCATTGACATACGCATGAGCCGTCCATCCAGCATCACCATTACGCCTGTTTTTCCATTGAGCGAGATGGTATTGTTATGCTGATCGACAATAACGCCCGGCGACCGCTGCAATACATCCAGTACCGAGCTTCCCTGGGTCATGATACTGTTTTGTACGTTTACCGTCATGCCTTCCGGGGTTTGCTGTATTTGTGGTTTTTCAGCACGGATCACTACTCCACCTAATTGTTTGCTGACATCGTTTAGCAAGATCACACCCAAATCCTTTTGACGGCTACCCGGGTCTAATTCAAAAGCTCCCGAATTATAAGCCTGGTAACCCACCATACTGATCCGCACGAAATACTTTCCATCAGAAATATCTGCTATTTGAAACATGCCATTATTGTCAGTAAGAGTCGATTTGATAACAACACTATCAAGGCTTTTCAATAATTTAACAGTGGCAGATGGTATAGCCTGATTATTATGGTCAGTTAATTTTCCTGTCACTTGTCCAAAACCAGATTGAAAAGCGGTTAATAGCAACAGGCAAAGCAATAATTGTTTCATACGATCTTTTGGTTTTACTCAAAAGAACTCCTGTTTACCTTACGCTCAAAAAAGGATTGATGAGGTGCTATATTTAATTGATTACATGCAGAAACCAATCAAAAATGCAGTCAAATTATTAATTAAACAGCGTATCTGCATTTTATCCTTTCATAAATGCAGTTGGTCAATTATTTGGCTCCTTTCAGATAGTGCATTTTATAAATACCGCTAATAGACTTACCTTTAACAATGCCCGATTTGAAACCGAAACAGCATTGGTTCATCCGATACAAATTATACCACATCCCCTTTTGGATGTTGTATAACTACGTGCTTTGGGCACTTTATACCGGAAGTGCCTATGAGGCAGTCCGCGAACAATATTTTTCTGCCTTCTGGGCAAAATGCCTTTTCTATACAATCTTTCCGGCCTTCGCAGTGTATTTCAATTTGTATTATCTTATCCCACGTTACCTGCAAAAAGGGCAATATGGCTTGTATATCTTTTTCCTGGCACTAACTATCATTGCTTCTTCATTCCTAATTGTGCCGGGGTATTTCGTTACCGCATGGCTGGCAGGTAGTAATGCAAAAAAGATTTTTGGCATGACGTGGGACTTGAACAGCTTCTATAATGCAGCCAAGATGGAGCCTTTGAAATCGACAATAGCTGCAATCACGTTGGGTATGAGCATTAAGCTCACCAAAAACTGGATCGAATCGCAAAGACGCCAGCAGGCATTGGAAAAAGAAAAGCTGGAAACAGAGCTTAAATTTTTGAAATACCAATTTAACCCGCATTTTTTGTTCAACAGTATCAATTCTATTTTTTTCCTGATCCATAAGAACCCAGATATGGCTTCAGCTTCGTTGGCCAAGTTTTCCGAGTTGCTCCGGCACCAGCTTTACGAATCAAACGACAGTCTGATACCCATAAAAAGGGAACTCGCTTATCTCGAAAACTTTATCGAACTGGAAAAATTGAGGCAAAGCCCCGATCTGAAAACCGGGTTTAATATCAATAATGATTATTCGCCGGACCTTGGTATAGCCCCGTTTATATTGATGACTTTTGTGGAAAATGCATTCAAGCATGTGTCCAAGCATAAGGATAGTCAAAACTGGATCAAAATGGATGTTGAGTTTGACGATATGATCCTGAAAATGAACATCGCTAACAGCAGGGCCGACAATGATTCACAACAAGTGATCCATTATGGCGGTATCGGGTTAAAAAATGTGCAGCGCCGGCTGGATCTGCTGTATCCTGAACGATATCAACTGGATATCCAGCAAACGGCGGATGATTTCAGGGTAATTCTTGAACTGCAATTGGCGGAGGTTACTGTGACCCCTTCGCTTGAATTTATAAATAAATAAAGATGATCAACTGTGTAATTGTTGATGATGAACCATTGGCCCGTGAGGGTCTGGCCAACTACGTGCGGGAGGTTGATTTCCTGAACCTGGCCGGCATTTGCGAAAATCCGCTTGAACTGCTGCCACTATTTGATAAAAACATCATCGACCTGGTTTTTTTAGATATACAAATGCCTAAAATGAGTGGCATCGAATTTCTGAAGATCCTGCAAAAACCTCCAATGGTGGTGATCACTACAGCCTATCCTTCCTACGCACTTGAGGGTTTCCAGTTGAATGTGCTCGATTACCTGTTAAAACCTGTTACTTTCGAACGTTTCTTCAAGGCCGCCAGCAAGGCCCGTGATTATCATCATTTGCTAAACCGGCCTGCAGGTGAACAGAACAACGCTATACCCGACGAGGAGTACTTTTTTATCAAATGCGGAAACAAATACGAGAAGATATTTTTCGGAGATATCCTATACGTTGAAGGCATGCAAAATTATGTGAACATCTACACCCTGAAAGGGAAATTCATGACGATACTTTCGCTCAGAAACCTCGAGGAGAACCTGAATACGAAAATGTTCATCCGCGTGCATAAATCCTATATCGTTTCCATTAGCAAAATAGAGAGTATTGAAGGCAATGAAATATCTATCCAAAATCATCGTATTCCTATCAGCCGCAATTATCGTCAGCCTGTAATAGACGAGGTCGTCAATAAAAGACTTTGGGATAATACAAGGAAGAAAATCAGTTAACTATGATGAGAAAAAGATGGTTTTACTTATGTTTTATAGACGTTAACCTACTTACTCTCATTGAGTTGATCTGTAGAAGTCAGGGTATATTCAATGGGCGTCAGATCGGCAACTTGTCTCCAGCCCATATAACCTTTTAACAATAAAGCGTCGGGTGGGTTAAAATTACCTTTGGAATCAAGGATTACGTCATTGTCTAAAAGGCTGATGATGGATAACTGACCATGTGGGATCATGCTGATACCTAAAGGCCGTTTAAAGCCGTAACCACTGTTACGGTAATCGAAGTTTTCCTTCCCTTTTGTGTAAACTATAAATAAGCTTCTTTTGAAAGATAGTGTTTTGAAATCATTGTCCTGCTGTGTGAGTAAGCTATCCAAAAAGACCTGTTCTTTAGATAAAACCTCTATAGGCTTATCTTCCCCCTCATCGGTGTATGGGTTAAGGGCATCATAAGTGCAGCTATAGATTCTGAATCCTTCTTTATAAGATTTACCGTCAAAAAGGGCTTTCATCAGGTGAGTCGGAGAACCTGCATAAGCTTCAGCCCGGTTCTTTTCCCATAAATTTGCTTGCTTACCGTCTGTTGGTTTTAACTCCCCGAAAGAAGGGTAACCCTGGTATTTTATTATTCCCGTTTTTAAATTAAACTCAAATGATTCCAATGAATAGCTGATCTCATATCCTAAGGCATCGTTTTTTATTTTCAGGAACTCATCAGCACTGGCGGTCAGCACCTGTTTTTTAGCGCTAAATCGAAAATGCAGTGCTTCTTTATTTTCAATTTTGCATTTCTTTGCATTGGGAGTTGCTCCAAGAAATCGTTTTTTGAACTCTTCAAAATGTTCATTCCACTTAGGATCGGCAGAGATAGTTACCTGGTTTAACGAATTTGCATTTTCGGCTAATGTTATATTAATGTCGATGGATATATCAACCACATTTATAGCTGTGCTGTACGTTTGATAGCCGATAAACCTGGCCACCAGGATATAAGTGCCGGGAGAAACATTCGTTAAGTGAAACGATCCCTTTTTATCTGTCGACGTGATGGATTTAGTGTTCGATAAGAAAACGGTAGCTCCAGGCAGCAATTCACCTTTATTATCTTTTATTACACCATTTACTGAAAACAGTGATTGTGCATTAACGTGCAAAATAAAAAAGCAGGCAATGGTAAATAAGGCACTCCTTAACATAGGCTGACAAGAATCCGGTGAAATTCAATGAAGTTACGCTTAAAATACAAAAATAAAAAGAGGGTAAAAGGGGTAGCACAAATAATCTTATTTTACATAGATAGTCTTGTCAGAAGCTTTGCAAATATTTTAACTTGCAACTATGTTTCACTTTATGAGAATAACAATCTGCAAACTTGCATTATCAGCCAGAATTATAACTGTTACAGTGATAATGTGTTGCCTGTGGACGGGTCTTGGCTCATTAAAGAATGAAGAAACCCAGACCTCATGGATAAGGATCAACCAATTGGGGTATTTCACAAATGGGACCAAGGTTGCTATATGGGCAGGTAAAGATGATTCTGCCCCGCATGATTTTCAATTAATTGATGTTAAATCGGCTAAGGTTATTTTTAGCGCTTCTTCCGGGAAACTATATGGCGCTTATGGTCCTTTTAAGCAAGTGCTGAGGCTAAATTTTACTACCGTAAAAACACCGGGACTGTATTACATTAAATGTGGTGCTGCCGTCTCGCCGCAATTTCGTATCGGGGATGATGTGTATGCAGGTATAGCTGATTTTGGGTTAAATTATATGAGACAACAGAGGAGCGGGTTTAATCCGTTCCTGAAAGACTCCTGCCATACTACCGATGGCTATACCATATATGGCCCCATGCCCGATACCACCCGTATCAATGTCTGGGGCGGCTGGCATGACGCTACTGATTACCTGCAATATGTTACTACATCTGCCAATGCTACCTATCACCTGTTAGCAGCCTATCGCGATTTTCCCGGAGTTTTTACGGATAAACACCTCGCAAATGGACTTGATGGTGCCAACGGCAAATCTGATGTATTAGATGAAGCTACCTGGGGACTCGATTGGCTACTAAAAATGCATCCGCAAAAAGACTGGATGTTTAACCAGCTTGCCGATGACCGCGATCACCAGGGCTTTCGGTTGCCCAATAAAGACTCTGTAAATTATGGTGTAGGGCCGGGAAAAGGACGCCCGGTTTATTTTGCTTCGGGTAAACCGCAAGGCTTGGGTAAGTATAAAAATAAAACCACCGGTGTTGCTTCAACCGCCGGGAAATTTACAAGCGCATTTGCGCTGGGTGCCATGTTGTACGAAAAATCAGATCCCACATTTTCCAGATTATTGATCGACAGGTCAGAGTCAGCCTATCAGCTTGGGTTAGATAAACCTGGGGTTCAACAAACCGCACCAAACCTGGCGCCTTATTATTATGAAGAAGATAATTGGGTGGATGATATGGAATTGGGTGCAGCTGCTTTATACCAGCTGACAGGGGATAAGAAATACTTAAATCAATCTCTTGCATTCAGTAAGCAGGAGAAGGTTACACCATGGATGGGTGCGGATACGGCCCGGCATTATCAATGGTATCCCTTTCACAATTTCGGGCATTATGAGCTGGCCCAAAAAACGGGTGTTAAAAGCAAGGCCGAATTAATAAACTACTATAAGCAGGGCATTGACAGGGTTTGGCGCAAAGCCAGTAAGAATGGTTTTTTTAGAGGTATTCCATTTATCTGGTGCTCAAATAACCTGACCACGTCTTTTGCTATACAGTGTTATTTGTATCGCAAGCTTAGTCATGATCAGCAATATGCAGAGCTTGAGCAGGCTTGCTTCGACTGGTTGTTTGGGTGTAATCCCTGGGGAAAAAGCATGGTATATGGTTTGCCCGGTGATGGCGATACGCCGCAGCATCCACATTCGTCTCTGAATTACCTTTATCACTACCCTTTAAATGGCGCCCTTGTTGATGGCCCGGTATATGGCAGTATTTATAATCAACTTAAAGGGTTGAAGCTGATGCTGCCTGACCAATACGCCAATTTCCAATCGGACCTGGTGGTGTACCACGATGATGCGGGCGATTACAGTACTAATGAACCTACCATGGATGGTACTGCATCATTGATCTATTTAATGGCAGCTAAAGAAAGTGAGACCGGGCAGCAGAAAAGACCGTTGAAAGATCATGGAGCAATTATAAGGGGAGATCAGACCATCAAAAAAATAGCCCTGGTTTTTACCGGGGATGAATTTGCCGATGGAGGAACTTACATCACCAAAACTTTACAGCAACAACATATTCACGGGTCTTTTTTCCTGACCGGGAATTTTTACCGGAATAAAAAATTCAAATCCATAATTCAGCAATTAAAGGCCAACGGAAACTACCTGGGTTCACACTCAGACAAGCACTTGTTATACTGTGATTGGGTAAAACGCGACAGTTTGCTGGTAACTCATCAGCAGTTTACCGGGGATTTAAAGAATGCTTACCGGGAATTAAAAAATGTCAGTATTAACAAACAGCAAGCTCATTACTTCCTGCCTCCTTATGAATGGCATAACGATTCAATCGCCTCCTGGACCCGCCAAATGGGATTGCAGCTTGTTAATTTTACCCCGGGTACCCGCAGCAATGCAGATTATACCTACCCGGAAATGGGTGATAAGTATATGGATAGCAAAAGCATTTACAGATCAATTCTGAATTATGAGCAAGGTTCGGCAAACGGTCTGAATGGCTTTATACTGCTGATTCATATCGGGACAGATCCGCGAAGAAAAGATAAGTTTTATTATTACCTGCCAAAACTCATAAAAGAATTAAAGGGCCGGGGATATCGGTTTGTTAAAATTAATGAGCTGTTACAATAGATCAGGTATGACTAAAATCTATACGACTCCTATTCCAGTTTTAGCTTGATATATCTTATCCTTTTGCGGTTATCAGTATAGGTAATATGAACGTTGCCGGCATCATCCTGAATGATGGCCGGGTAACTATATTCCCCTGTTTTGTTATCTTCCAGGGTATAAATATCGGTCCAGTTCAAACCATCTTCAGACATTGTCAGTTTCAAAACGGACCGCCCTTCCCACCAGTTTTTACCCGCAGGCAGTGGGTTATAAACCAGCAGCTGCAAATGATTGGTTAAACTAACAGCATCTATCCCCGAATTCGGATTGGGTAAATTGATTTTGGTGACAGGGCTCCAGCTTTTACCATTGTCAAATGACCAGCTTTGAACAATGACATTTTGTCTGCTCCGTGCTAAAAGCTGCAATTTATGCCCCGGATAGGTGATTATCGTAGGTTGTATGGTACCGAAGGTATCACAGTTCAGATTTATTTTTTGCCAGTGTTCGGCATTGTTATCAGATAGTTCAAGATGAATGGTCCATTGCTTTTCATCACGGCTTTCAACACTTGAGGGGTACAGTATTTTATCATTGGTCAACTGTATGGGTTTATCCTTAATAGGGCCGAGGAACCCTTCGGGTAACCTTACAGCCTCAGACCAGGTATTTCCATTGTCATTGGATACTTTATACATCGCCCACCATTCGCGTGGATTAGGGCCAACTTTATAATGCAGGTAAAGTTTCCCGTTTTTGGGTTTAAAAAGAACCGGGTTCCAGCAGGCATATTGCTTGCCATCGGGTTGTATGCCATCTGCCACCTTTACCGGTTTTGTCCAGCCATGAGCTTCTTTTAATGACATCCAGATACAAACATCCGGGCTGCCTTCATGGTCGCCCCCAAACCACGCAGCCATGATCTTGCCGTTGGCAGATTGAACAATAGTTGAAGCATGGGATGCCTTAAATTCTGCTGTATCAAATATATAGCCGCTCTCCAGTATCTTCGCTTTTACTTGTTGTCCGTAAGCGTTACGGGCAGTGGTGTTAAATAAAATAATCGCTACACATAGCAGACGAATGCCCGGCTTAGTTTTAATCATCTGGTAAAATTTAAAAAAACCGCTCCGGTTACCCGGAACGGTATCAACTAATCAACTAATGGTGCAAAACACATGCAGCATTAAGATCTTTGATCCTGTTTATATAATTAGATCCTCATTCTATTTAATTTTTGAACCATGACTGGGGTACATCCTGCCGCACTGATCCGTTAAAACTGTATTTAAGCTTCAGTGTAAAGCCGCCCCCGCCTTCAACAAAATCAAGAGCGAAAGGCTGTAAACCTTTCTCCAACGCCGCCTGTCCTGTTTTTTCCACAGCAGAATGTAAACCGTCATTATCTACCGTTGGTCTGTCAGCTATTTTTAATATTCCTCCATCATCACATGTTAAATAAAAAGTATAAACACCCGTAACCGGAACATCAATATATCCCCGGTATTTTAAACCAAACGATGGCGCATTTACTGATTTGGGTACATCGATATTCTGAGCGATGTAGGTGCTATCGGGCTGGCTGCTGCGAATATTGGTTGTCCCTTTAAAAAAGCCTTTATAATAATCTACTTTCAGGCCCTCACTTACTTTGGCCGGAGCAGCAGGTTTAGCCAGATCCTGTTTCAGGTAGTTTATGGTATAAACATCGCCTCTTTTTCCTTTAGGGGTAAATGCAGCAACCTTTACGGTTTCGCTTTTTGTAACAGCCAGATCATTTAATACAGGCGACGTGGCTACAGGCTGGTTACCATCTGTAGTGTACCTGATGGTAAGGCTATTCAATGGCGATTTAACATTTAATTTATCACTTTCCACAAAGACTTTACTATCAATAATTCCATCCAGATCGGGCAGGCGATAATTAATATGGAGTGCATCCATACGCGGAAACTGCGACACCAATCGTTTTTCATAGGATGCGTAGTCATTGACATTGTTCGTCCATAACATCTCTGCCAATGCGGTCATTCGCGGCATGGTCATATAATCGGCACGCTTCTCAGATGGAATATTTTCACTCCAGATATTTGCCTGGGCACCAATGATCTGTTTTGCCTGCTCAGGTGTTAAACCCGCAGGTACCGGGTTAAAATGATAAACATTATAAATGGAATTCTTATCTGCCGGGTTATCAAAATAAAGCGGGCTTCCCGGGGTCATAATCACCTGGTTGCCATTTTGTGCCGCCTTAATGGGAGCAGCAGGTACCCAGGTTCGCCAGTACATAATAATAGCGGTCGGGCTTATTCCGCCTTCCAGCACTTCATCCCATCCGATCAGTTTACGGCCTTTTGAATTAAAGAATTTTTCCATCCGGTTGATGAAATAACTTTCCAGCCCGGCAATGTCTTTTATGCCCTCACGCTGCATCAGGGCCTTACACGCATCTGATTTGGCCCAATCACTGCGGTCAACCTCGTCTCCGCCAATATGAATGTATTCCGATGGGAATATATCCATGATCTCGCTGAAAACATTCTCGGCAAACTCAAAGGTGTTTTCGTTGCAGGGGCAAATGGGTTTGGTAAATAACTCACCCCATGTATTCTGGCCATTACAAGTTAAAAAAGGGTAGGAGTTAATGGCTGCCATCATGTGGCCGGGCATGTCCACTTCGGGAATGATGTCGATATGCTTTTGCATGGCATAGGCTACCAAATCCCTCATTTGCTTTTGCGTATAATAACCGCCATACAGTGTTTTGCCATTTTTTTGAATGATATGCTCCTGATCAATCGCAAAATCAGGGTTATCGGCCGCCCGTTTCATGCAAGCCGAGTCGTTCTTGTCAAATGTGCGCCATGCGCCGTTTTCGGTTAATTTGGGGTATTTTTTTATTTCAATTCGCCAGCCCTGATCGTCCGTCAGGTGCAGGTGAAGTTTGTTCATTTTATAAAGGGCCATCCTGTCGATAAATTTTTTCAGGTAGCTGATCGAAAAGAAATGGCGGGAAACATCGAGGTGCATCCCCCTCCACATATAAGCGGGTGTATCTTCAATTGTTAATGCAGGCAAACGTAATTTTGATGCAGCAGCGCCATACTCAACAGATACAGGCAATAATTGCCTGATGGTTTCTATCGCGTAAAACATCCCGATATTGTCACTTGCCGAAATGGTGATGCTTGCAGGCGAAATATCCAGTTTGTAAGCACCGCCCGATTTGATGTTTGCATCATAAACCAGTTGGATAACATTAACATGCCTTGCTGCTTTTATTGTTTTTAACCGTGTCTTTAATGATGCAGCCAGTAAGTCATTTAATTGCTTTATTTCATTGCTGAATTTTCCGGGCTTATTGGTTGTGATGGCGGTATTGGCATTGATATAAAAATTACCATTACCGGTTACCAATGATTTTGGATAGGGGATGAGGCTATAATTAGCCGCAGCTCCGGATTGGGCGTAGGAATAAGTGCTTAATAGAATTGCTATTGGAATGAATAAGGAAAATGTAGTTTTTTTAATCATTTTATTGATAGACAGAATAATAACGGAAATAACCGGCCTATACAATAATACTCATCAGCAAGCACTAATTAGTTTTTGATACATGCCATTTCTTAAGCTATTTTGGCATCAATGAAATGACAATATAAAAAAAAGTGCTTAATAAGATGAATAAATACGCCTTTTGATCATTGCATATCTTAATTTTATTGAGTTGATTTTACTTAATGATGTTTAATAGGTAAAACCCCCGCTTTTTTTATTTGGGAAACCATGTATTCTCCGACTCTCTTTCCCTCGACAACACCGCTGTTTACGCTTTCAAGATAATGTATCCCGCCATAAAACCGTGAAATACCAGCTTCGAGCGCTGCTTCATGAAAGGATTTGAATGATCTTTGACCACTTCCAAATGGGATCTCAGTAATGTCTGTATACGCAAAATTATCGCCCAAAAAGTAGGAAAGTATTTCTGCAGATGCATTTGAGATAACAGAATGAGCACTTGTATATTCGGGGAAAGGCGGCGTTTGTAAAATGGGTTGCCATTTTATATCAATATACCGGTTGATATAAGTTTCGGGGCGTATACGATTGCTGTGATACTTCTCATCCCAACTGCTTATAAAACCGTCCATCAATGTACTTGCTTCAACAGTCAGTACCATTATTGTTTGGTCGAAACCAACATTTGCCTGCTTGCAAGCCAACCCGGCAATATTCATCCAGTGTCCTCCCGGGCTTATTTTTTTAAAACCAATAGCCATGTGGCCCGATGTGGTGATAGCAAATGGATTACAATCCCAAAAAAGCGCTATGTTTATCTGTTCAGTAGTCAGATGTTTTGATTCATTATATACGTCTTTAGCATGTTTGAAAAACACCGAAGCCGTATCTTTACTGAACGGAGTAAGAGTAACCGGCCTGAACTGACTGGCAGAGTCAAGCATCATCGTTCTGATGGTTTTCCAGTTGGGTTCAACGGCCTCAAAATATCCGGGGGGAGTTGGATACCAATAAGCATCTCCTTTTAAAGGAGTATACCTTTTAAGCGTACTTAATTTATTATAATGGTCTGTTTTTGAAAAGTTAACCACATCTACAGTGGCAAGCTTTGCCACATTTACCGAATTATCTATAACTGCCTGATCAATATTTATTTTTTTCAAAAGTTCTATAAAAGCGTCCTCATCGTCCTTAAGCATATATCCTGATGGAAGTAATTGCCTTCCTATTTCCATTATGCTATAATAAGCGGCAATACGATAGTCGTATTTTCCCTTTATGGTATCCAGCCCATTATTAGGATTATAACTTTTTATTAAGGTTTGAAGTGGCGGAATGTCTTTACCATTAATCCTTGCGATATTATAAGCACCTAACATGCAGTATGCATAATAACGGGCGGCAACCGGCGGGCTTATTACATCGTGTATCATTACCATGGTAATGGCATTTATGGCATGGCTGGGCTGCAGGTAATCAGGATAAACATCCTTGTGGGTTTGTGCCCAACAAGGCCTGGTAATCACTAAACACAATAAAATCAGTAAATATTTAAGGTAGCTTTTCATTCTTTATAAAATTGTAATGCGCCGTCGCTTAAACCGATCAGCAGATAGGGAACGTTGTTAATTTTTGTTTCGAGAGCCGATTTCACATCGCCAACAACAGAAAGGCCAGATACAGGCTGGTTTACATACTGAAATCCCCCTTTGCCGTCTCCTTTCAACAAGCAGCCATAATTGGCATCAAAACTACCCAGCTTAAGGCGATTGTCTGAGTGATTACCCAACATTAGAATATCGGTATGCCCGTCGTGATCAAAGTCGCCGGTTAGTATTTCGGTCACAACAGAAAATTGGGCTTCCACCGGTAGGGCAGCGGCTTTAAACTTACCATGCTGATTTAGGTATAACGTGGTTTTTGTGCCGTTAACAGTCAGTTTCTGCGCTTTTGCCAGATCAGCAGGACTGAAGATGTCATTTATAGTTGCATCCGCATAAGCTTTATACGAACTGAATTTTCTCCGCATAGGGTATATCTGTTCGTTCAGCTCGTCGCGGCTTATAAACGGATAACTTTTACCCTGCACATAAAAATTAAAGAAGGGGTCTATTGAACCATTGTTATCAAAATCAGCATAGTATAATTCTGCGGGTTCCTTTTCGGATGTGTGTATCTGTGAATTCAAACCCAGGTTACCTGCTATAAGGTCCGGTTCGCCATCACCATTTACATCGGCAAAAGATATGGCCGACCAAAAGCCGTTTTGAGGGGTATCAAAATAATTGGCGCTTTCATCTTTAAAGTCCGCGGAGCTATTTATTAATATGGTTATCGGCATAAATTCGCCGCAAATTACCAGGTCTTTACGTCCGTCTTTATTCAGGTCTATCCATTGGGCGTCAGTCACCATACCCACCTTACTGAAAGGTATCTTAGCTGTGGTAAACTTTCCTTTACCATCATTTATCAATAAATAACTTTCAGGAGCAACCGGATACTGTCCGGGGATTACCCGTCCGCCAACAAAAAGGTCAATATCCCCGTCGCCATCAAAGTCGCAGGGCCTTACGCACGATTTACTATTGGCATTAAGAACGGGCAATGCATTAGGCGATAATACAAAGTTTCCTTGTCCATCGTTGAGGTATAATTCATCCTGTAAGTCAGGCGTATTAGGCTCATATAATGAATACCCTCCTTTGGCTATATACAGGTCGGGGCTACCATCGCCGTTGGCGTCAAAGAAAGCTGCCGCTGCTGTTGTCCCAATGTTTTCATTGCTACCCCTTGCGAGGTTTATTTCCTTATATTTTCCACCAGGCTGCTGCAAATAAATTTTACCAGGGCTATCCGGACTGCCGCTAATAAACAGATCCTCCAGCTTGTCGTTATTGAGATCTGCTTTGGCTATCACCGGTGCTGTTTTAGAATACATAAACAGCATCAGCAACTGGCGTTTAAAGTCATTAATAGTTATTTCTTCGGGCTTGAAGTCAATTATTGGTTCGCTGTGCGAAAATACCGGTTTAACAGATGCAGCGACAGATGTATAAGTCTTTGAAGCAGCCGGATGATTTATATTTAATAACTGATTTGCCTTAATTGATGTGAGCGACTGTGTAGCATGGTCAGGCCAGATCACCCGTACCGAGTCGACGGTTTTATTATCCCCCAACCCAAAGTTCAATGTGGTTGAAACACAGGATAAATAACCCCGGTTAGGATTTACTTCCTGGTACTGTAAGTTTCCCGATGTATAAACGTAAACCTTGGCGCCAATAGCGTTAGTATTTTTACCAGCGCCTTTTAATTTAACAGCAAGATAGTTAGTGTTTTTTGTCTCGCGGCTCATATTTTGGTAGATGGATGCCGGTTGATTGATATTGTTTACAACCAGGTCCAGGTCTCCATCATTATCCAGGTCTGCATAAACAGCACCGCTTGAAACCGTTGCCTCGTTAAGCCCCCATTCTGTTTGTTTATTAGAAAAAGTAAGATCGTGATTATTGCGGAAAATGTAATTAGGCAACATGGTAGAGGGCATCGCCTTTATAAGGTCCATTAACAGAAAGGGCTCACGCGCCATGGCTTTTTTGATTTTATAATCGCCCCAATAACGCATAAAGTCTTTATTGGTGTAATCCCTTAAATACCCGTTGCTTACAAAAATGTCTTTGTATCCATCATTGTCAAAGTCTGCAATCAGCGGGCACCAGCTCCAGTCGGTATTTGATACCCCGGCCAATTGACCTATTTCGCTGAATGTGCCGTCGCCATTATTAAGCTGCAGCATATTGCGCATATATTGTTTATACAATCCCTGTGTTTGCATTAACGCAAAGGATTCGTAGTTTTCTTCCAGTTGAAGTGATTTTTGACGGTGGTTATCTTCCGGCAGCATATCCAGTGTCATTAAATCCGGCAGGCCGTCATTATTAAAATCGGCGATGTCAACTCCCATTGAAAAGTGGGAGAGGTGCCTGAACATCTTTTCTGATTTTTCGGTAAATGTGCCGTCATGATTATTGATGTACAAATAATCCGGCTCGTTATAATCATTGGTAACATAAATATCAGGCCAGCCGTCTTTGTCAATATCGGCAATGGCTACTCCTAACCCGAAGGTGAGCGGATTTTGAATTATCCCGGCGGTTTTTGATATATCAGTAAAATGGCCGTTATCATTACGGAAGAGTTTATTGCTTGCCATTTCATCAGTAACATTCTGATATTTAGCAAACTCCATATTGTCAATTTTTTTGGTGCTATGATTTAGAAGGAACATATCAAGGTCGCCATCATTGTCAAAGTCAAAAAAGACAGCTTGTGTGCTATATCCGGGATCGTCAAGGCCGTATTCTTTAGCCTCTTCTTTAAATTTATTATTACCCTGGTTGATGAATAATTGATTTCTACGTATATCGCCATCTATTTTGCCCGAATAGCAAATGTAGATGTCTATTAAGCCGTCTCCATTCACATCAGCCATGGTCACCCCAGTTTTCCAACCAGATGGGCGGCCAGCAAGTTCAGAAGAAGCGTCTTTGGTAATATCCTTAAACTTCATGTGCCCAAGGTTGAGGTATAATTTATTTTCACCCATATTGCTGGTGAGAAAAATATCGGGCAGGCCATCATTGTTAATGTCTCCTACAGCAACACCGCCGCCGTTGTAGAAATATTCATATGACAATACATTTTGTGACTCTGATTCATTAATATCATTTCTGAATTTGATATTGGTTTCCTTAGATGGCAGGAGCTTAAATAACGGTTGCTGTGCAAACCCGATATTGGAAATAATACTGACAGCAAAAGCAACCAGAATTGTTTTAAAATAACCAGGGGTAAAAATTTTGAATTTGTGCATTCCTGAATCAGAGAAAGGTAATATTGAGTTTATAAAAGCTCCCGAATTTAGCTTTTGAAATACTAATTAACGAACAAAGAGACAGTAAATGTCTCTTTGTTCGTAATAAAAGATGAGATTTATTTATCCCACCAAACGCGGGTTTCAAATTTGTCCGCACCCTGATGACCTATAGCTTGTGCTAAGCCTTTGGGATTTGTAGAAGTCAAATTTGGCGGATATTCGATTCTGCGTGGAATACTGCCATTAGTGAACTGGTTAGGATAAACCACCGGAACCAACGCAGGATACGCTGAACGTTTCCAGTTGTTCCAGGCTTCGTTAAAGTCAAAGCCTGTTGTACTTGCTACAAAGTATTCCATGTTTATCTGCTGTAAAGCCGTAGCAGGAACCAATGGATGAGCAGCCACATAGGTTGCAATGTCTGCATCAGCTACCACTGCTACAGGGCTACTATTCAAACGTGCAAGACTCTTCATATCAGCTGCTAATGCATTAGCCCAATGAGTTGCTGCAACGCCTGTAGACCAGCCGCGTGATGCAGCTTCAGCAAACAGCAACTCGGTTTGACCGTAGGTGATCAACATATTGCTGCGGTTCAGATCCACATACACCAGGAAACGAGGGCGTGAATATTTTCCCAGCGGTGCAGGTGCATCGGTGCCACCTGCCGAAGGCGTAGCACCCGGATAACCCGGTGCATGAGAAATATCGGTAGTACCGCCATTCAAATCGTAGCCGTTTGGCATACCAATCTGTAAAGCCGCAGTGCTGATGCCCGGAGCGTATGTATCGTTAGCCGCCAGGCCGTTTCCAGCTGCAACTTCACCTACTGCAGAGATACGGGGATCATTTGTTGAATGTAAATAATTCATCAATGTTGCAGACCAGCGAACCTGCTCAAAATCGGGTGTATTGTTACGTATGGTTTGAGCATCGGAATTGCCATTACTGTGACCATTATCAGTAGTTGCGAATGCGTCATCAGCAACACTGGCCATAGCACCGCCTGTATAAGCCATCTCTACATATTTCCGTGCGTTTGTAGCATCTACTTTTACCATTCGCATTGCCAGCCGCGCCATTAAAGAATAGCCTAGCTTTTTCCATTTGGTTACATCGCCGCCATAAAACAGGTCCGAAGTGGGCCCTGGTTTAGAAACATCTAATGCAGCAGTTGCCGTAGCCAATTGACTCAACATAGACGTATAAATACTTTGCTGAGTATCAAATGCAGGGGCAACAATGCCGGCTTTAGCCTGGTACGCCTGTGAATATGGACAATCGCCATATGCATCGGTAACCTGCTGCTGGAACATCACCAGCAAAATAGTACCACAGTTGTCCAGGTTACTATAAGATGCATTGCCTTTGATAAGGTTCTTCATCTCATAGATCAGTGAGCCGGCATTATAAGATTGATTCCATGTTTCGGGTAAATAACTGCCGAAACTGCCGCCCTGCACGTATTTATCACCATTAGTGTAGTAACCTTCTGTTCCGGCCAGGCCCTGTACCCACATACTTTGGAACAACAACTGATTATAACCAGAGTTACCAAACTGAACCTGGGCTTGAGATACAAAATAGTTTGGATTGATAAGCGAACCTGTAGTTTGGTTAGGGTCGGTATTTATCTTATCAAAGTTTTTTGTACAGCTCGCCGATAGCATTAATCCTGCCAATAAGCCGCCATATATATATCTTCTTTTCATGTTTGTTTAGTTTTTTAATTTAAAGTTCAGATTAAAACCAAATGTCCTCACGGCTGGCAAGCTTGTTCCTTCTATACCTGCATAGTTTATAGTGGATGAAAAACCGGACTCAGGATCAATATTGTCGCTGCGTTTCATTATGGTCCACAAATTACGGCCAACCAGTGATACATTGATCGTGCTGAATGGCGTATGCTGAAGAGTACTGCCTCCAATAGTATACCCGAAACTAACCTGGCGCAATTTAATGAAGCTGCCATCCAATACATCAAGTGATGAAATTTTCTGTGCAAGATACTGATAGTAGTTTTGGGCAGGAACGTTTACAGTATTTTGCGCTCCTGATTCTGTCACACCATTTCCAACTATGCCCGTTTCACGACCTGGTAATGTGATCTTATTCTCCCCGCGGTAGATGCTATAGTAAGCGGTGGAAGAGAGGATCTTATTACCAAAACGGTAATCAACAAGGAAGGATAAATTGAATTTTTTGTAATTAAAACTGTTGTTAAAACCACCGTAAATTTTAGGAACCGTGCTTCCCATTGGTTTGAGGGCAGTAAATTCTGGCGTGCCATTGGCATCATAAATGATTTGCCCCTGGGTATTGCGCAAATAATCAGACGCCATTATCTGAGGACCAGCTAAGCCAACCACAAATTGCGTTACGGCGCCGTTTAAAGGACGGTAATTTCCAGCTGACACATTATTGTTAGCCAAATCCGTTTCTAAAACTTTATTTTTCACATAAGTAAAGTTAAAAGATGGTGTCCAGCTAAAATCTGCGGTTTTTACAGGAGTTCCATGCAATTCAAGCTCAATACCATCGTTCTGATCCGAACCTGTACCTACATAATAATTTGAATATCCGGTTGACGGATCAAGATTTGCGGGCAATATCTCGTTGTGCGTTACGCGGTGGAATGCTGCTAAGTCAAATCCAAACCGATCACCCCAAAATTTCATTTCGATACCACCCTCTAATTCCTTAAGGGTAAAAGGCTTAAGTGTCAGGTTTGGCAAGGTGCTACTGAAACCCGCTGCAGGTATACCATTAATAGTGTTATTAAGTGTGTAATAAATGGCATCGCTGTAAGCTCGACCGGGATCACCGCTGGTTTGTGCAAAAGAAAGCCTTAATTTGCCGAAGTCCACCCCGTTCATGTGATACAGGTCAGAGAAAATAAAGCTTCCTGAAACCGATGGAGTGAAAATACCACGATTATGGTCTGGTAATGTGCTATATGCATCATATCTGCCTGTTGTACTTAACACAAGGAAATCTTTGATCGCAAAATCAGCAGTATAATATGCAGAATTTGTTTGAATCTGATCGTAGGCTACTGTTCCCGGATGACTGGATAAGTTGGTAAGCGAATAGTAGTAAGGAATAATAAAGTTTGTTCCTCCGCCATCGATACGTGTTCCGTCATCGATATGTTTACGGATACTTGCACCAGCAGAGAAATCCAGGTTTAACATATCTTTTATCAGGTCGTGTTTAACACCGATCAGCGCATCATAGTTTATTTCTAATATGCGGCCGTTGATCTGGTCCATTGTACCTGTACTGTTATAACCTGTGCCAGTAGGAGTAATATCAATGCGTTTGTCATTTATGTTATCATATCCCATACGCAATTGTGCATAAGCCCAATTAGTAAAATTATATTTACCACTCAATGAACTGATCAAACGCTGGCGATGTGTACTACTTACGAAGTTATATGCAGCAAAATAAGGGTTTGTTACATAATTATCATTAGTAAACTGGGTTTCAACTCCATTTGCCCCATAACCTGGTGCTAATATTTTCTGGTCTTCATTTGGTGCCAGAAATAACACGTTGTTAGGGTTGCCCGGGCCGTCACTTAAACTTGATTTGTTTTTCTCGTCATCGTCAATATAATTTGCGATAACAGTTACATCTAATTTAGGAATAACGGTTTGAGTTGTATTGAAGTTGATGCTTTTACGATTTAAACCACTATTGGGCACTATTGCATTATTGTGGATATCGGATAACGATAGCCTGTATGACCCATTTGCAGTACCACCGGTAAATGCAACCGTATTGGTAAATGTGTTGCCAGTTTTATAAAAAGGTATCACGTTATTTTTTACTGCTGAGTAAGGATACATTTTACCATCAAATTGTATAACTGATGATCCGTCAAGTTTTGCACCCCATGCCAAACTTCCCGAGTTAAGTGCATCGGTTACGGTAGCTGGTTTGGCACCTAATACACCCTGGCCATATTCCTGTTGAAAATCCAGGTCATTTTTAGGCTTATCAAACTGTAAGTTAGTGTTGTATTCTACGCCAAAATTCGAATTCTTTTTGCCTCCTTTGGTCGTTATCAGGATTACACCATTTACAGCACGGGTACCATATAAAGCTGATGCTGATTGCCCTTTCAGTACGGTCATCGATTCGATATCATCAGGATTAAGATTTGAAATCCCGTCGCCGTAATCAGCACCGCCCCATTCACTTGAAGAACCGCGTTGCGTGTTATCCATCGGAACACCGTTGATCACAAATAACGGAGAACCTGAACCGGTAATAGAAGTTACCCCACGTAATAATATTCTTGCTGAAGAACCGGGGCCGCCATTAGTGCCGCTTATCTGTAAGCCGGCTACACGGCCTTCCAATGAGTAAGCAACGTTGGTTTCTTTTGCTTTACTCAAATCATCACCGCCTACGGTAGTTACCGAATAGCCCAGTTTTCTTTCGTCCTTTTTGATACCCAATGCGGTAACTACTACTTCATTGAGGCTTTTGCTTGAAGGTGCTAGAGTTATTGTTAATGAAGTTCTGGTACCAACCGCAACTTCCTGTGTTTCATATCCTATGTAGGATATTACAAGGATAGCGTTGTCGGGTGCATTAATAGAAAAGGCACCGCCGGCATCTGATACAGTACCTGTACCTGTGCCTTTGATTTTAACAGACACGCCAGGTAAAGGGAGACCTTTATCGTCAACAACCTTACCGGCGACCACTTTGTCAACAACTGCATCGTTTTTCCCTGTTATTACGATCAGATTATTGTCCAGTTGAGTATAGGTAAAATCTGAGTTTGCTAACAACTGATCAAGAACGGTTGTTACGCTCTCGTTTTGCACATTGATCGAAATGTTTTTAGCAGGCGGTATTTTACGCTCGCTGAAAACGAAGTGATAATTGGTTTGCTTTTGAATAGCTGATATAACTTTTTTGAAATCAGCTGTTTTTAAATTGATAGTTACCTTCTGTTGCGAATACACATTCGCAAACGATTGCAGGTTAAATACTACCAAAAGTATAATTATTAATTTCATTATCAATATGGACTTAAATAGCCGATACTTATTTCGTACACCCTGAAGGTGTTTAAAATATTTCATATTTTTACTAATTAAAGGTGAATGAATAACATAGCTACATTCTGTTCCAGAGAAGTGTAGCACGATTAATTAACGGATGTTCATCTTTTACGGGGATTACTTCGGTAATTCCCGTTTTTTGAGTTTTAAGTAGGGGTTTCTAATCCATAAGCGCTTTTTTAATTTAGGTTAATAAATGGATACGGTTTCGTTTTTGTACTTGTAATCAAAAGGTTCTATCATTTTTAAAGCATTCATTGCTTCAGCGATATTTTCTTTTACAAAAACACCGGTAAAGTGATAATCTTTAGTGCTTGTATTCTTGAATTTGATTTTTATGCCGTACCACCTTTCCATTTGGTTGGCTAAATCGCTGAAACTCTCGTCCTTAAAAACGAGTTCGTTATTTACCCATGAGGTTTCAACTATGGTAGTATCGTTTGATCTTAGATGCGTTAAATTGGTAAGGGAATAATTGGTGCCTGCAGTTTCGCCTGAACTGGTTAAATTATTATTAGCCTGTGGTTTTTTGAAAGAGGAATTGTTTAATATCAGCTTTTCATTAGGCTTGAGTATGATCCGGTCTGAGGGCCGGTCGGATAGGGTTACCTCAATGGCACCTTTTATTAATGTCGTTTCGATGTTTTTATCGTTTGGATACGATTTAACATTAAAGGATGTACCCAGTACCTTGATGTTCATTTTGCCTGCATGAACTATGAAAGGGTGGGTGTGATCTTTTGCTACATTAAAAAAAGCCTCACCATTTAGATATACTTCGCGGGTTGGCCCTCCAAATGATGCAGGATATTTAAGTACTGATTCTGAATTCAGGGTGACTATAGATCCATCACTTAAATAAATTTTGGATTTTGAACGGCTTGGCGTTTTTGTAACGGCAATAGTCTTTGCTGCTTGTGCCTGGGTTGAAAATGGGAAATAATGATTATAAGTAAACAAGCAGATACTCAAAAGCAGTATCGCTGCAAGGCTTCGCCACCATATTGGTATTCTTCTCAAGCCTGTTTTGGGGTAAGTGATCTCCTTATTTTCGTCAAGAATATTAAGCCTGTTTTTTATGTTTTGAAACATCAACTCCTCATCGGAGTGTTTTTCCTGGTCTTGTATCCAATAATTTTTAAAAAAATTATATTGATGGCGACATTCTTCATCATCGGCCAGCATATAATTCAATTCCTCGCTTTCACTTTCAGTTATTTCATCTGAAAGTTTTTTGGTGAGCAATTCTATAAACCTATCGTTTAACATTAAATTAATTGGGAAATAGACGTTTTGCATGTATGGACAACTCTTTTGTAAAAATTGCCTACAAGCCTGTAAAAAATATTTTAATGGTCAGAAAAAGCAGGGTAAATCCCATTAGCGGTGAACTGGCCGATGGGGTATTTAATGGCCTTGACGATACTTGATGATCGGCTAAAATAATGCTCAGCTTTTTTATTGCCCTAAAAAGCTGTGTTTGTACCGTGCGCGGCGAGATATTCATGATCTCGGCAACATCCTTATACCTCATGCCATCTTCTTTGATCAATTTGAAAACGATACATGCCTGTTGGGTAATGTGGATATAGCCTGATGCAGTAAAAAATGCAGTTCCTTGCGTTCAAGTTCTTTTTCCGGATCATAGGTGTTTATAAACTCAACCTTGTCTGAAGACTCGATCTGAACCAGGTGGATATTGGAGTATTTTTTAATGTAGTTTAATGATTGGTTTTTTACCGCGACAAATAAATAGGTTTCGGGGTTTATAATTTCTGTCAGACTTTTCCTGTTCTCCCAGCACTTTACAAACAGGTCTGACACTATTTCTTCGGCAGGTTCCTTTTGATGTATATACAGGATACAAAACTTTATAAGCTTATTGTTAAGGGTATGAAATAACAATTCGAATGCACTGAGGTCATCATTGAAACATATTTGTTTCCACAAACCAGAAGTATCGGGCTTATTTTTCAATTTTCTTTCAGTTAGTTATTACTACAATAATACATCTAATGTAACAATTCCATAACAAAATTTAACATTTTTTTAATAAGTAGTAAAACTTTTTAAAAAATTAAGCTATGTAGGCAAATTATTAACAAATCTTGTCATTGCTTTAGTTAAGTGAGATAATTATTTAATATTTATAGACCAATTCTTTACGAAAATGAAAAAGCTGCTGACCTTAATAGTCATAGTACTTACCACAGGGCTTGTCTCAGCCCAGCAACATCAGATGTCTAAAAGTTATGTTCCGCCTGATGATTCCCTGGTAAGGAAGAAGCTTAGTAATTGGCAGGATTTAAAATTTGGGCTGTTTATGCACTGGGGTACCTATAGTCAATGGGGTGTGGTGGAAAGCTGGAGCATTTGCCCGGAGGATGAAGGCTGGACAAAGCGCCGCGGCCCGTATAGTGCCAGTTATAATACTTACAAAACCGCTTACGAAAATTTGCAAACCACCTTTAACCCAACCAAATTTGATCCTGAGAAGTGGGTAAAGGCAGCAAAGAACGCCGGAATGAAATATGTTGTTTTTACTACCAAGCATCATGATGGTTTTTGCATGTTTGACACTAAACAAACAGATTATAAAATAACCAGTTCTAAAACGCCATTTTCTTCAAACCCGAGAGCCAATGTAACAAAGGAAATATTTAACGCTTTCAGGAAGGACAACTTTATGATAGGCGCCTACTTTTCAAAACCCGACTGGCATACGGAAAATTATTGGTGGCCTTATTTTCCACCTAAAGACAGGAATGTAAATTATGATCCCGCCAAGTATCCTGAACGCTGGCAGAAATTCAAAGATTTTACTTATAACCAGATAGGTGAGTTGATGAGTGATTATGGCAGTGTTGATATATTATGGCTCGATGGCGGATGGGTAAGGCCCAAAAGCACCATCGATCCATCAGTTGATTGGCAGCGTACCATCACTTATGACCAGGACATTGATATGCCTAAAATTGCTGCAATGGCGCGCAGCAAACAGCCTGGCTTAATTGTTGTTGACCGCACAGTTGCCGGGCCGTATGAAAACTACACCACGCCTGAGCAGCAGGTACCTGATGTGCCCCTAGATCATCCGTGGGAAAGTTGTATCACAATGGGTAACTCATGGAGTTATGTTCCGGGTGATCATTATAAATCAGCTGATCAGATAATTTCCCTGCTGGTGAAGATCGTTTCGCGCGGTGGAAATTTGTTAATGAATATTGGTCCGGGCCCGGACGGTGACTGGGACCCCGTAGCCTATGACCGCCTTCAGCAAATTGGTGATTGGATGAAAATAAACGGGGAAGGTATATATAATACTACATCGTTCGCACCTTACTCTGAGGGGAACACCTTTTACACTAAGATCAAAAGTTCTAATGTTATTTATGCCTTCGTTTTAGCTGATAAGGGTACATTAACATTACCGGCTACGGCGTCCTTTCATCTAAAAATTGGTAGTAAGATAAAAAAGGTTAGCTTACTTGGTGTTGATAAAAAGCTGAAATGGACACAATCCGGAGATAGTATTAATGTAACTATACCAGAGGCCTTACAAAAAAACAGCGGTTTGAGCCGGGCCGCGACATTTAAAATACAATACTAGCAACGCCATTCTATTTAAGTTAAATAGCCCCAGACAAATAATGTGATAATTAAGCAACCACAAAGTGGAATTTTTCGTACTTGATTAAAAATGGTGATATTAATAAAGATATCAAGAATGTTACGCTGAATAGTAACAATTGTACGCATAACTTTTTGTTACATTGTGAGAAGTTAAAATGCGGAAGGTTGAGCGTAACCATGACCAATTAACCTGCGATTTTTGACACTGACCCCGGGCGACAGACCGAAGTCTGCTTATTAATACATTTACACTAAAACATCTCTATATGAGATACAGGAGCTTAATTCTTGTATGTGCTGCTGCCCTAACTTTTGCGATCAGTCTTAATTCCTTTACTACCCGAGTCTCTAAAAAACCTGATGAAGATGGCAAGACGTTGTTTACAACATATTGCGCCCTCTGCCACATGCTTCCTGATCCGGGCAGCCTAACAAAACAGGTATGGAGAGATCATGTATTACCGGTAATGGCCAGCCGGTTAGGGATAATCTATCCTGGATACGATCCCTTACGGGGCTTGTCGGATGAGGAAAGAGCTATCGTAAAAAAGAATCACATTATTCCGGATAATCCTGTTTTGAATGATGAGGATTGGAGCAAGATCATCCAATATATTTTGAAGAATGCCCCTGATTCAGTTACAATGGATGAAACCAGGCTGACCCGTAATAGTCATTTAACGCAATTTGTACGAGAAGATATTCAGGTAGATAATAACCAGCCATCATTAATTACCGGGCTTGGGTATAATAACAGCACCAAAACATTGTGGATAGGCAATTATTACAAACAGGTGTTTACATGGAAATACGATGTTGGCGTAACCAAAACTATTACCACTGAAAGTCCGGTAGTTGATTTTAATTTTTATAAAGGCAACACCTATTTTACCGAAATCGGTAAATTATACCCGACAGAACTTAACCTGGGATCTTATGCTAAATGTAATGATACGACAGCATCTACGGTGTTAGGCCCGCTTCACCGGCCTGTAAATGCTGCAATTGAAGATTTGAATAATGACGGGATACCCGAAATAGTTATGTGCAATTTCGGGAACAAAACAGGTTCATTGTCTCTGTTCAAAAAGAACAAAGCCGGAAAATATCAAGAACAGGTATTGCTGCCACTGCCAGGAGCGTTGAAGTGTTATGTTAAAGATATGGACGGGGATGGAAAAAAAGATATCGTAGCTATGTTTGCCCAGGGTGATGAGAGTGTGTATATTTTTTATCAAAAAGATAATCTGAAGTTTAAAGCGAAGCGCGTTTTACGTTTTCCGCCAAATTATGGAACAACCGATATGGTTTTGGTTGATTATAATCATGACGGACTAACTGATATTGTTACCGTCCATGGCGATAATGCAGACTATTCAAATATCCTGAAGAAGTATCATGGCATCCGGCTGAATATTAACCAGGGAAATGGTGTATTTAAGGAAAAGTTTTTTTACCCGATATATGGCGTGACGAAGGTTTTAGCCGAGGACTTTGACAAAGATGGGGATATCGATTTTGCTGCGAGTTCCTTCTTTCCCAATTTTGGGCCGCTGATAGATGAGTCATTCGTTTACCTTGAAAACGTTGACCCCAATAAGTTCCTGTTTAAGTCGTACACATTAAAAAGCGACTTGCCATTAAAATCATTAACGCTTGAAAAAGCAGACATTGATGGCGATGGTGATATAGATATCATTGCCGGCAATTTTGCGCAAAGCCCTGGTCCGGTGCCAAAGGACTTAGACGAAAAATGGAAAAGCGCTAAATATGGACTCATCATTTTCAAAAATCAGCTAAATCGGCCTAAAAAGTGAAAGCCTAAAACTGCGTCTTGTTTTCTGTAGCGGGCACAAAGTTAAAAACTTAGGTAAGGTGACTTTCTCTGATGAGCATTTCATTAAAGATCTCTAATAAATGGAGATATTTATTTTTCCATATCTCATTTTCCTTAAAACTATTTTCGGGGATATAGGAAACTCTCGGTTCCGGTACCTTATGGATTGTATTAAAGTCATCGCTTTCAAACACATCTGGAAACTCCTGTGAGAAGTCGTGCCTTATGATGCACCCAATTTTATGTATGATTTCGATCTTTAAATATCTTTGATTGAACCAGTTGTAAATCGATCTCCTGTTTACATGTGCAGCCCGTGCCAGGTCACTGATACAATAACCATTTTTCCGCACCCGGTATTCAACAATTTGACCATAGTGTTTTTCCATAACCTTCTGATAAGTAAAACATTAATTACCATGAGGATAAATACCAATAACTTATTGGCCACTCTCCATTCTGCTTCTTAAAAGATTATTATATTTTTCCAAAAGGTCAATATACTTATCTTTCCATAACGAGGGGTTCGGGGGTTCCCAAAATGAAGAGCCACTTAAATCAACCTGATTTTCATTGAAATCTTCCTTTGTGAATAATTCAGGAAATTCAACCGAAAAATCATGGTTTATTATTATCCCTATTTGATAAATTGTTTCTTGCTTCAAATATTTTTGGTTAAACCAGTTATAAACAGATCTTCTGTTCATATGAGTTAAACGGGCAAGTTCACTTATACTGACCCCTTTTTTTCTGATAACTAATTCAACTATCTGACCATAATGTTTGTCCATAACTAATTTAAATTAATTGGATTAAGACCATTATCAGGTTTTACTTTAGGAATTAATATTGACTGACAGGCTATTCAATTATAGCCTGTCAATAGTTTTTAATTAACTGAAAGCGGGTGCTGACCTGTAAAAGAAAGCTGTTTCCGGTTTATTTTTACAGTCAATGCACAATTAATATTATCAAGCACCATCACAACCGACCGGCCTTGTATTTTTGCAATTTCTCCTTCCTGGTTCAAAAACAGGCCGTTTTTTACTTTAACCGTATCACCAATATTGATGTTTTTTAAAGAGACGGTTTCAACATCGGTATATTCATTTACTATAGTGCGTATACGTTCGATTTCATTCTCCTGGATGGTGGCGGGTTTCCCGCAATGTGATATAAAATTGATCACACCCGAAGTTTGCATTACCCTTGTCCGCTCATACGCATTTATATGAACAAACAAGTAAGATTGAAATAAAGGGATCTCGATAATTTTATTTCTGTCAACCCATTGCCTGTTTGTTTTAACAAGCGGACAAAAGGAATGAATCATTTGTTTTTTTAAGAGTTGATCAACTTTTTTTTCCCACCTCGATCGGGTGTAAAGAACCATCCAATTTTTTTTTTCAACGTCTTTCATAGTTTTAGTAGGGTAAATGGCTATTAGATATTCATTGATTTGTTACCTGAATACGTTTTGTATAGGCAACAGGTGTAATTATTAACTATTATATAATAACAGGCTTTTTGTTTAACTATTATATAATAGCACATTTATTTGCATATACAGCTTAATAGAATAACGGAAGGAATGTTTTAAATATGTGCAAGATTGTGCAACAATTTGTGAACTTCTGTGAAATATGTGAAACTGAAATTGAAATTTTTACAGTTCCTGTTTTAAAAAATTACGTTTTTAATTATTAAATGATCAAAAAGATTTCTGCAATAAATGGAGTAAGATAAATTCGGAATTATAGTGAAACAGATCATAAAATAATAATTCCGGGGGGTATATAATATAAAAGCTTACCACGTAATTTATATTCAAAATCATCCGCAGAACAAAGAACCTTTTAAGGCTTCACGCTCTTTCACACTATTTTACATTTATGTATCAACACGCCTGTGGCTAACAGACATTATTAATATTTTGACAACTTTTGTTAAAGCAAAATGAAAAAAATGCTGTTATACATTAACAATTTTCAATTGCTGATAATCATGCCTTTAAAATAATTGCTTTGTAAGTGAAATGGCGAAGCTCTATAAAGTGCCCGGATTTTTTCCGGCTTTCAATATCAAAATTTCAACTTCAAAAGGCTTTATTAAATAATTCAAGATCAGACTATTCAGTTTGTTGAATTTGAAGATCGCTTAAATAACGGGCGGTCCATGTCATTAACTCACATCAATCTCTTTAAAACTCATGAAAAACGTAAATTTTTATGCACGATCACTCTTTGCCGTCATAAGCATGTTCATTATATGTTCATGCGGCAATACCAAAAAGCTTATTTACCTCCAGGATGTTAGCCAGGAGCAGGCGCCTGCTCCCGTGGCGATAAGTAATTACACCGAACCTATTATCCAACCCGATGATATATTAGCAATAAATATTAACACAAATGATCCTGCAGCAACAGTAAGCATTAATGCCAGGAACGGCGTTTATGTAAATGGGGTCAGTAATCCGGCTAATGGTTCAGCTAATCCTTTGGCAGGTTATTTAGTAGATAAGGATGGTAACGTTGACATTCCAATTTTAGGGATAGTTAAAGTATCAGGTTTAACCACTCTGCAGGCCCGTGCGGTAATAAAAGAGCGTGCAACACATTCTTTTAATGACCCGGTGGTTGATGTTCGCTTCTCTAATTTTAAAGTAACCGTTATGGGCGAGGTAAATCACCCGGCATCTTATGTTGTTCCGAATGAACAGGTTACATTACTGGACGCCATTGGTTATGCCGGAGACTTAACCATATATGGCCGCCGTACCAATGTTCTGATCATACGTAAAGGCCAGAATGGCAAAAATACCTCCGCCAGAATTGATATGACCAGTAAGTCAATGCTTAGTTCGCCGTATTATTATCTAAAGCAAAATGATATCATATATGTTGAGCCGCTGAAAACCAAAGTGCTTAACAATGATAACAACCTGATCAAATACCTTTCTCTGGCAGCCACATTACTTACTGCTGCCATACTTGCAAGGCGCTATTTATAGAAGTGAAAGCCAATCTGCAAGTAACTTTAATATACTTCCTAATTATCAAAATACGCAAAATGAAAACAAACACTGTAAAAGAAAATAATAAGCTAAGCGGTTTTTTAGCACAATTTAGAACCTATTGGTATTTATTTGTGATGGGCCTGATTATTTTCATTGGCCTTGGTTATATTTATAATCACTATGCTACACAGCAATACCTGGTCAGCAGCTCTATACTTTTGCAGCAGCAGCCAGACAATCATGATGTATCCTCTGCTTATGCCAATGGCGGCGTTTCGCCTGCAAATGTTGACGAAGTTATAAAAAACGAGGGCGATGTATTGCGTTCACGCAACCTGATGAAGGAGGTGGTAGAAAAATTGCACCTTAATGTTATGACTTTCTCAAGTAGTGGTTTCTTTGGCTCTGAAATATACAGTGAAGCTCCGTTTGAAGTTAAAGTGGTCCGCAATAAGGTGGATTCCTTAAAAAAGCAGGAGTATGTGATAAACAAGATCAGTGGTAAAACTTTTCATTTGGTTAATTCCAACGAGAATGTTGACAAGGTGGTTAGATTTGGGGAGCTTATTAGCCTGCCTCAATACGATATCACCATTAACCGGCTTCCCAATATTCCTGTACTTGAGAAGGAGTATTCAACCCAGATAATTTCAGAAGATGACCAGATCAATGCGTTGTTGAAAAATTATGATGCGGAGTTTACAGATAAAGGAACAACTACAGTGGCTATTACACTGTATTACCCAAATTCAAAAAAGGGAGAGGTGATATTGCAAACGCTGATGAACCAATATTTATCAGACAACCTCGCCCAAAAGAAAAGCTCGATTGACAGTACTATTAATTTTATAAACAGCCGCCTGGCAGTAGTTGCCGGTGAACTGAACAACGTTGAGAAAAATTACCAGGACTACAGAAGCTCCAATAACATCGCTGATATTGACGAGCAATCAAAAGTATTGGTAGGTACTGCTACTGAAAACGCCAACAAATACCAGGATCAGAAAATTCAGCTTTCCATCATCAATGATCTCAAAAACCGTCTGAATGATCCTGACAATAAGCAGGTAATTCCGAGTTCGTTAAGTATACAAAATGCATCATTTGCTACAAGCCTTGCGCAGTACAATAATCTTTTAACTGATAGGATCAAACAACGCTTATCATACACAGAAACCAACCCGGTGATTGTAAATATTGATCAGCAAATACAAGTGGTGCGGCGCAACCTGCTGCAAAGCATTGATAATTATAAGAACGAAATTGACTTGAGCAGCAGCGGGATAAATAAGCAAAACAATGTATTAACAGACTATATTAAAAAGGTGCCCAGCAAGCAACGTGCTACGGCGGATTTTGCCAGGCAGCAGGATCTTAAACAGCAATTGTTTATTTATTTGATGCAAAAGCGCGAAGAAACCTCAATGGCCAAGGCCGCGAGTATGCCTTATTCCCGGGTTATTGACAGTGCAAAAAGCTCAAAATCGCCGGCCAAACCTATCAGGCCGCTTATTTATTTGATGTCGTTTTTCATGGGATTGATCGTTCCGTTGGGAATCATTAACTCTAAAGACCTGTTGCGATCTAAAATTAGTTCAGAAACAGATATTGAGAAACAAACAGACGTGGTTATCATCGGGAAGATCGGCCATCAGTCCAAGTCTAAAAAAACAAAAGCCGGCTTGTTGGCCAGGAACCGGGTTAATGAGAGCCTTCGTACGCTAAGGACAAAGCTGCGTAACATACTCGATAATAATGATGGCAAATCAAATGTCATCATGGTTACATCAAGTGTGAATGGGGAAGGTAAAACATTTTTAACAAGAAATTTAGGAGGTGCTTTTGCAGCAGCCGGGAAAAAGGTGCTGCTGATTGAACTTGATCTAAGAAAGCCAAAGTTATCTAATGTTTTGGGCCTTGATAACACCGAGTTAGGATTTTCAAATTACATCCTGGAAGAGGATATCAGTATAGACAGCCTGATTATGCCAAGTATGTTTAATGATAATTGTTATGTAATTACTTCGGGACCTGTTGTAGCAAATGCGAGTGAGCTATTGCTCAGCGATAAGCTCGGGTATCTGATTGAGCAGTTGCGGAAAAAATTTGAATACATCATTATTGACAGTTCGCCGGTAGGTTTAGTTTCTGATGCGCTGATCATTCAAAAGCATGTTGATATGACAATTTTTGTGTGCAGGCATAATTACACCAATAAAACACAAATTGAAACCATCAACGAAATAAAAGATAAGGACAATGTAGATAATCTGTATTTAGTTATCAATGACGTTGATTTTTCAGACTCGGCCTATTTTGGTTACGGATACGGTGTGGGTTATGGCAGTTAGACTATCCATACTTAATTTATAATTTATAAGCCCCAAAGTATATGATTGACAACAAAGTATTAGCTCTGCCTGCGGAGCGTACAGGAGCCTTTACCAAAAAGTATGTAAACATATTGATGTTATTTTTTCCAATAACATCATTTGTACTGGCCCCGTCTGTGCCCGGCACGACAATAATCACTGTGCTGTCGGCATTGTTGATGATCACGATCCCTTTATCGGCAACCTTAAAGGAAGAAAAAGGAGCGTTTTTTGTTGAGCTTACTTATTTCTTTTGTGTGATCATCGTTTTAAGTTTTATTTCCCAGTTTATGAACCTGATCACACACTTAAAACTGCCGGAAGATCTGATCCTGATCAACAGGGGCGATTATACACGTACTTTTTATCGTGCGTCGCACATCACCCAAACAATGTCGCTTATAATGGGCTTTATTATTTATGGCTTTGTTAAGCACCTGTCAAACGATACGATAGTAAAATACATTTACTGGGGGTTAAGGCTCTTGTGCTTTTATGCACTATATGAATTTTTCCTGTATGCCTTAACCGGTATTAACGGCGATTTTATGGCTAACCGTACATTGGGTTATGGGGATACATCGGCATCCTTATTTCAAACCTTTAGTTTAGGCCCTGTCAGCTTAATGCGTCTAAAGGGTTACACTGGGGAACCCTCCATGTTTGTATTTACTGTATTCCCTTTCTGGGTGTTATCATTTGCTTTAAAAAGGCGCTTTGATATGTATTTATTGCTCACCTGCTTAATATTTACATTTTCAACCACTGCTTACTTTTTCATGTTTTTATTTCTCAGCTACTGGTTTATTCATAAAAAATATTACCAGGTATTCTATTACATGTGTGTGCTGATCATCGTTTTCTGCTTTGTAATTCAGTTGAACATGTTTCAACATTTATTTAATAGTTTATACGAGTTTATTTTTGGCGGCAAAATTGGCGGTAACGCCACATCATCAAGGGAAAGGGCGAAAAGTTTTATAGATCACATCGAATTTTGGGCAAGCCTTAATGGTATAAGCCAGTTATTTGGGATAGGTTTCGGATATGTACGCTCTTCAGATTTTTTCTCAACCATATTGCCAAATAACGGCGTGGTCGGATTTCTCATCTTCAGCTGGTTTGTTTTTAGAAACCTATGGCTTGATATTGCCATACCTATTTTATCCACTTGTTATAAAGCGGGCCTGATAATTGTTTATTTCATCATGATGATCTCCGTTCCGGAATTTGCCTATCCATCATTGTGGATATTTATAGCATTAGGTTATGTGTTAAGCCGCCTGAGCCAACAGCCCGAATTTAAACAGAAGTTAACAGAAAAGTTGTCGCTCGCTAACTGATCATTCTACCCCTATTTTAAAATACTTTCTATTATGATACGAGTTAAAAAAATTCTCATCGCCACGGCCATTCTTTTATTTGTAAGTCCTGTAATCAGGGCTCAAAATAGAGATAATTCCTTTATATGGGGAGTTAACGGGCATCCTTTAACCCAGCCTGATTACCGCAATAACTTAGATGAGCAGATAAAAGCGATTAAAGATTTAAGATTAAGCAGTTACAGGTTTGATGTCATTTTGAACCAGGATGGGTATGCCAAAAATGAGCCCGCATTTTTAAATGTATTGAATAGCCTGAAAAAGAATGACATTTTACCCTTGCCCGCTGTTATGCAAACCGGGCTTGGATCTGACGGCCCCGACCAGGTTTATAAAAAAGGTTTTGAACAAGGTAAAAATTTCGGAACCCGTTATGGGGATTACCTGTCGGTGCTGGAAGTGAACAATGAAGGGGATAATAAAATACGCGTACGAAATAAGCCATCAGGTGGAGGAAAAGAGGGCGAATATGATACAACAAAAGCCCAGCGTTTTATAGCAGAAATAAAAGGGTTTATTGATGGTATAAAAACAGTAAAGCCATCGATAAAGATCACGCTTTCGGTAAGCTTTACACATTATTATTATTTGCAGCTGCTGCAGGATAATAATGTAAATTATGATATTATAGGATGCCACTGGTACTCAAACATGGGCGATATCACCAATTTGAAGCCTTTAGGAAATGTTTTAACTTCAATGAACCAAAGGTTTAATAAACCCATTTGGATAACAGAGATCAACCGTTTCAAGGGGACCTCAACCGTGGACTTTGCAAGTCAGAACGAATATATCACGACGAATATCAAAAAGATCATCGCGCAGGGGATCGTTAAAGCGATATACATCTACGAGCTTTTTGATCAGCCCTCATTAGCGCAGCGTTTTCCGGCTGAGGCGCATTATGGACTTATGTATAAAGATGCTTCGGGCAACTATGTTCAAAAAGATGCTTACCAGGGATTTAAAAAATTTGCACAAAAATAGCAACGTTACATGCGCCCAATCCTGGAGCAAAAAATAAATTTCAAAGTTTACGCTGAATAAAAGGCTTTATTTATTCAGCATTTCGTTAACTCCAAATCCTCATTACTTTTTTAATAATTAACAACATATACCAATGAAAATAGCAATTGTTCATGATGATCTTGTGCGTAAAGGTGGTGCAGAGCAAGTGGCATTAAGCTTTCACAACGCTTTTCCCGGGGCGCCGATTTATACGCTTACTTATGATCCGGATAACACTTATCCTGAATTCATAGATTGCGACATAAGGACAAGCTTATTTGGAAGAATGATACAGAGTGAAAAGAATATGAAACGCTTTTTCTTTCCGTTGGGTGTTTTGGCAATGCAGCAATTAGATTTAAGCGGGTACGATGTCATACTGCAATCAACTACCCATTGCGCCAAATATGTAAAAACAGATGCGAACGCCCTTGTAATTACTTATTGTCACAATCCTTTTCGCCTGGTGTGGAGCCCGGAATCGTACGATAAAGTTAATTATGCAGTAAAGATTAAAAAGGATATTATCAAAAAGGTGATCGCTTTTTTGAAAGATATTGATATTACATCGGCAAAAAGGACCGACTGGTTTATCACTAATGCCCAGGAGGTTGTTCAGCGTATTAAACAGGCCTACAATCCCCCTAAGCCCATTACAGTTATCAATCCTCCTGTAAAATGTCAGAACTTTTATGTTTCCAATTCACTAAGCGATTACTTTTTGGTTGTTTCCCGTTTTGAGACCTACAAAAAAGTTGACCTGGTAATAGAGGCTTTTAATGAGATGCCAGATAAAAAGCTGGTAATTGTCGGTAAAGGTTCAAGGGAAAGGGAGATCAAGAAAAATGCAGGCGGCAATGTAACCTTCCTGAGCAATCTTGGCGCCGGGGACCTGGCAAGGCTTTACGCTAATTGTAAAGCCTTTATTTTCCCACAGCATGAAGATTATGGTATAACACCGTTGGAAGCAAACTCTTCCGGAAGGCCTGTTATAGCCTATGGAAAAGGCGGGGTTTTGGATACCATGATCCCGTATGATAAGGATTCCATGAAATCAACCGCTATCTTTTTTGAAGATCAAACCAAAGAATCATTAACACAAGCCATTGAACTATTTGAAAACCTGGAATTTGATCCTGCCTTTATCCGCGCCCATGCAGAAACGTTCGATGAAAATTGCTTTATAGAAAAGATAAGAGACTTTGTTATAAGCAAATACCGGGAGCATAAAGGCCTTAATAATGACCTGTATGATGATAAAACCATAGGAGTGGCAGTATGAGGATATTGCTGGTAAATAGCTTTTATTATCCATCGTTTGTAGGAGGAGCGGAAATATCGGTCCAGTTATTGGCAGAGGGTTTAAAGGAAGCAGGCAACCAGGTATACGTGCTTACTACAGGACCCGGTAACCGCATTTATCATGTTAACGGTGTAGTTGTAATTTGCCTTAAACAAAGGAATATATTTTCTTCCTATAACGGCACTGCCCGTGTTCATGGATTTTTTAAGGCCTTCTGGCACCTGATCGATTCCTTTAATATATTTTATCATTTTAAGATATCGGCAATTTTAAAAAAGGTCCGGCCTGCGTTGGTCCACACTAATACCATCCAGGGCTTTTCACCATTGATATGGCTGACAATAAAATCCAGCAAAATCCCCCTAATTCATACCATGCGCGATTATTACCTGCTATGCCATAAATGCAGCATGTATAACAATAATAAGAATTGCGATGCTTTGTGTTTACCCTGCAAAACAACCCATGGAATAAAGAATAGCCTGCTAAAATATCCGGATCACTATGTTGGTATCAGTAATTATATACTCAGCAGGCACAAGGCTTTTTTTGAGATACCAGAATTAAAGAGCCACATGATCTATAATGCTGCACAGGCAGCTTCAGATGCTATTGAGAAAGCACCATCAGATAAACTGCAATTTGGATACATCGGCAGAATAGCACAGGATAAAGGAGTCGAGTACTTAGTAAATGAACTTGTAAAACTGAGCGACCGCCAAAAAGCTGAAATAAAGATTGTTTTTGCCGGGAAAGGCGAACCAGAATTTATAGATCAGCTTAAAAATAAATTGCAGGACATTGATTGTGAATTTTTGGGTGTTATTCAACCGGCCGGATTTTACCAAAAGATAGATGTTTTGATAGTACCGGCATTATGGAACGAGCCTTTTGGCCGGACGGTCATTGAATCGTTATCCTTTGCTGTTCCCGTTTGCCAAACTGACAGAGGTGGCCTTAAAGAAATATATGACCCCAACAGTTCATGGATGTTTTCGCCGGAGGATGGACATCTTTCAATATTGGTCAAACAAATCCTGGAAAATAGAATTGAAATAGAGGATAAAAGAAAGCATTGTTTGAAACGCGCGGAACAATTTTCGTCTGCACGGTACATACAAAATCATATCAAATTATATAACCAGATGATAGCGCATCAGCCAGCCGTATACCGGTCAGATTCATACTCGCCCTTACCTAATCAATTGGAGTGATTTATACACATCCTATAAAATTAAACTCACTCAACTAAATATCTACCTGAAATGGATGAATTACTATCAAAAACTACTACAGGAACCGATAAAACAGTTTCGCACGGTGCGGATAAGAAACTGGTGGCCTCAGGTATTTTTTGGAACTTTGTACAGCTAATTGTAAACCAGTCATTTAATTTCATATTAAAATTAGCATTAGCTAAGCTTCTTTTCCCAAGCGAGTTCGGAATAGTTGGTATGGCAACCGTTTTTACCGGGTTTGTCCAGGTATTGAACGATCTGGGGGTAGGCGCAGCCCTTGTTCAAAGAAAAGAAGAAGCATTACGCAAGGAGCATTACCATACCGCTTTCTGGACGGGGGTGATCTGGTCTGTGGCTTTGTTCTTAATTATGAGCTTTGGCGTTGGCCCCGGAGCTGCCATATTTTATCATAAGCCTATTTTGCAAACCATTATACCTGTGCTTAGCATAGGCATATTAGTAAGTCCGGTTAACCTGGTACACAAGGCGCAGCTTACTAAGCAAATGAATTTTAAGAAGCTGGCCTTTATAGATTATACATCAAATATAGTTGTAGGCATCATTGCCCTGGTGATGGCATTTAAAGGAGCAGGCGTTTGGGCGCTGGTATTTAACTCAGTGGGTAATGTTTTTTTTGCAATGCCGTTATTTTTCAACGCCACCAAATGGAAGCCGGCCTTTATAATGGAAAAACAGGCTTTTAAAGATGTTTTCGGCTTTGGGGTTTACACAACAGGGTCTAATATTCTGGCCTATTTATACAATAACCTGGATTATCTATTGATCGGTAAATTATTAGGAGCTACTCCTTTGGGTATATACACTTTGGCCTTTGTACTAACGGATACCTTCAGGAGCAGGTTAATGGCGGTGATCAACAACGTGATGTACCCCATCTATGGTAAAAAGCAGAACGATGTTTTTTCGCTTAAAAGGTATTATCTGAAGGTGGTACTGTTCAATTGCCTCTTTATTTTCCCGGTGATGATTTTCTTTGTTGTCGAAGGCGGCCCTTTTATCAGGAATGTTTTTGGCGCCAAATGGCAGGATACGGTCGCGCCCCTGCAAATATTATCAGGATCTGTGATGTTCCATATTTTGGTTAGCGGTAACACCTCTTTGTTAAGGGGATTGGGGCGGCCCGGAATGGAAATGAAGCAGCAGATACTCAAAGCCGCCATATTTTTACCATCGCTGGCTTTTGGAATATACTATTATGGTCTTGTGGGCGCAGCATGGGCCATATTGATCAATAAGATAGTTGTTGTGGTAGTCGCACAGTATACCTTCAGTTTTTTGATATCTGTTAAAATATCCATAGTGGAGTTCATCATTGCCTTAAAAGCCCCGCTAACTGCAGCAGTGGCCTGTTTTATGATCTGCTACCTCTTAAACATGATAGGAGTTAATTATCTTATTTGCGGTTTTAGCCTGGTACTGGTTTATTCCGCCATCATTTACCTGATGATGGGTTCTGAACTCAAAAGCACCATTAAGGCCTTCAAAAAAAGATAACTGTTAAGTAACAAAATACCTAACTATGATATCCGTTATTATACCCTGCTACAATTGTGCGGACACTATTAAACGGTCGGTTGACAGTGTTTTAAGGCAAACCTATCAAAATACAGAGATCATACTGGTCAATAATAACTCGACAGACAATACACATCTCCTGCTGAAAGATTATGAGTCAGCCTTTCCTAATAAAATACATGTTTATAACGAAAGCAAAAAAGGTGCCCCGGCCGCGCGTAATTGCGGTTTAGATAAGGCTAAGGGAGAGTGGATACAATTTTTAGATGCAGACGATGAACTGCTGCCGGATAAATTAAAAATACAATGTGAGCTGGCTATAGCCACCAAGGCAGATGTGATTGCAGGCAACTGTTTACTTAAATACAATATCAACGGAAAAGTAACCGATGTTGTAAGGCAGGTTCAAAAAGACGTGTGGAAAGGGTTGATCACATCAAACCTGGGTATTACAAGTTCTAATCTGTGGCGTAAAGAAGCATTGGTGAATATTAAAGGATGGGACGAAACACTCAGCTCCTCACAGGAATATGACCTTCTTTTTCGCCTCCTGAAAAATAACGCACAAATAATAGCTGATAACTCAATAAATACCCTAATTTATTTTTCGGAGAATTCAGTTTCTAAAAGTGAGAACAAGGAAAAAATGATGCGGATACTGGATAACCGTATCACTTTAAGATTGAATATTAAAGAATACCTGGGATCGTCAGGGGCGTTAACACCGGAACTGGCTGAGATGATTGATACCTACATCTATACCGAGATTATGAGGTACTATCCAAAAATACCCCTGTATGCAGAAGAACTTTTAAATAAATACCCTCTTAAAGTAAAGATCAGCCGGGTTTTAAAACTGAGAAGCAAAGCGCTGTTCAATCGCTTGCGGGCCTAAAATAAGCATTCTTATACCAGCATCATCCTATAATCTTTTAAATTATGAATCAAAAATTTGTTTCCATAATAATCCCGACTTATAAAGATTGGGACAGATTATCATTATGTCTGAATTCACTAAATGAACAAAGCTACAGCCGTGATCTGTTCGAGATCATTGTGGTAAATAATTACACCGGGGATAAAATTCCAAAAGGATATTTTATACCGGATAACTGTAAAGTGATCATTGAAGAAAAACCAGGATCATATGCCGCGCGAAATACTGGCATAGCCCGTTCTTCAGGCTCCATCATAGCTTTTACCGATTCTGATTGTATTGCAGACAGGGACTGGATAGCTAACGGGGTCAGGTTTATGGAAAGCGATAATGATTGCGACCGGATAGCAGGAAGGATAAACTTATACTATCATTCAAAAAAATTGACGGAGGCCGAATTATATGAAAAAATTTACGCATTCAACCAGGATATCTATGTAAGCCAGGATGGTACCGGTGTAACCGGGAATTTGTTCAGCTACAAACATGTATTTGATAGTGTGGGCTTATTTAAAGAAGATCTGTTATCCGGCGGAGATTACGAATGGTCTATAAGGGCAAGGAATGCCGGGTATAAGATCAAATATGCTGAGAATGCGATCATCAATCACCCGGCAAGGCGCAATATCAGCGAGCTGATCACAAAGGCTAAAAGGGTAGGCGGAGGCCAGGCAGGCTTTGAACAGTCATCAACTAAAAATAGGTTCAGATCGATCATTAAGTTTATTTATGATCTCCGCCCGCCGGTAAGAAGTATCGGCCTGATAAAAAAAAAAGGAAAAGATCTGCGTCTTACAGAGAAAATACTGGTTTTTTATATCCGTTATTACTTATCAATTATCACCGCGCGCGAAAAGTTTATGGTCAATTTAGGCAAATCGGCACAGCGCAGCTAAATTATTTTTTTCAATTCATCTAACAGAATATTTAATACAATCTATTTACAGCTTATGAAAATTGCAATTATCGGAACAGGCTATGTAGGCCTTGTAACAGGAATATGTTTATCAGAAACCGGGAATAATGTTACCTGTGTTGATATTAACAAACAAAAGGTAGCCATGATGCAGCAGGGACAATTACCCATCTATGAGCCTGGTCTTGAACCGCTTTTTCATCGTAACATTATCCAAGAAAGGATACTTTTTACTGATGATCTGGCAAGCGCGATCAAAGATGCAAAAGTGATATTCTTAGCGCTCCCAACGCCTCCGGGAGAAAACGGATCGGCTGATTTGAGTTATGTACTCGGAACAGCTAAGGACATTGCAAAACTGATAACATCCTATAAGGTAATAGTTACCAAATCAACCGTCCCGGTAGGTACCGCTGATAAAGTTAAAGCCATATTTGATGAATACACAGATGTGGAAGTGGCGGTTGTATCTAACCCTGAATTTTTAAGAGAGGGTGTAGCCGTTGACGATTTTATGAAACCGGACCGTGTAGTGGTCGGTACTACCGACGAAAGGGCGCGTAAAATAATGACTGAACTGTATGCACCGTATGTTCGACAGGGAAACCCGATCATCTTTATGGATGAAAGATCATCTGAGCTGACAAAATATGCTGCAAACTCGTTTTTAGCAACGAAGATCTCATTTATGAATGAGATCGCCAATTTATGCGAACTGGTTGGCGCTAATGTGGACATGGTCAGGCTTGGTATAGGGGCTGATGAACGTATCGGCAAACGATTTTTATTTCCTGGTATAGGTTATGGAGGCAGTTGCTTCCCTAAGGATGTACAAGCCCTGGCAAAATCTGCTGAAGATCATGAATATGATTTTAAGATACTGAATTCAGTTATGGAGGTAAATGCCAATCAGAAATTGGTATTGGTAGAGAAAATTAAAAAGTATTACGGCGGAGATTTAAAAGATAAGCAATTTGCGATATGGGGCCTTGCTTTCAAACCGGAAACGGATGATATACGTGAAGCGCCTGCCTTGTATATTATAGATGAGCTGCTTAAAGAGGGCGCCCGGATAACCGCCTATGACCCGGAAGCGATGAACAATGTTTCCTACCAGATAGGAGATAAGATCAACTACGCCAATGATCATTATGAAGCATTGAATGGGGCAGATGCCTTGCTGATCCTCACCGAATGGAGCGCTTTCCGCACACCGGATTTTGACCTGGTAGAGAAGCAGTTAAAGAGTAAAGTGATTTTTGATGGCCGCAATCTATATAACCTTGACAGCATGATAGACAGGGGCTTTTACTATAACAGTATTGGAAGGCAGGTGATCGGGAAAGCTCTTCAGGTAACAATTTGAAAAGCACTGTTTTAACGACTATTAACAAAGGGAATAACAGCTGATGCAGCAAGATTGTAAGTGGACCGCCTCAAGGCTTTTGTTTATAAGCGGTTATGTCATTTTCCCTAAACTGCACAGTATTTCACAGTATTATACATATTCTTTTCATTGAGTTAATCAGGTAAATCATTTAGAGATACAAGCTGTATTATTGTTATGCATTTACCGCAATAGTTAAGACAATTACCCGTAAAACTTCATCGATTAATCTTTAATTAAAGATCCATCGATGAGGCTTTTCACGAAATATTAACTATTACATTTTCGCATTAATATATAATTCTTCAATTAAGTATTAACAGGAAAAAGAATCACCATGAAAACGCGCTATCTATATTTGATCTATTTCATAATGGCGGTTACTGATATTGCTATCATTAACTTATCATTTCTTGCTATTACTAACATTTTCGGACTCAAGGAGCATGGTAATGTAAGCTTAATGATGGTAGCCAACTATATTTGGGTACTTGTAGCCATGATCTTTCGGCTGTACACCAATCATCCTGACCATAGACTGGATAATATTTACCGGCTAACCATCAAGAGTTTTATTCTGTTTGTCTTTTTATTTCTGGCTTATGTGGTGTTATTTGACAGCACAGCACACTCGTTTGGGCGTATGCTGCTGTTTTTCTCATTTATGTTTGCAGGCTTATTAATTAGCAGGGCACTCGGTGCCGCATTAGAAAAAACACTCAAGAAGAACTTTAAGATTACCAGGCCGGTAGCTGTTATCGGGTTAAATTCTATGGGGTTGCGTCTGGCCGGTTTTTTTCAGGATAGCGACAATCATTTTGCTTTTGAAGGTTTTTTAAACCGGGAAGAAAAGTCTTTCCTGGATCGCTCGGGTAAGGTATTACCTGCAATTAAAGAGCAGATCACCACTGCTGCAAATGCTGGTATAAAAGATGTTTATGTAACGCTTTCGCCCGATAGAATAATAGAATATAACCAATTACAAAAGGAAGCGGAAGATCATTGCCTCCGATTAAAATTAGTCCCTGATATGTCTAATTCCGCTACAGATAATTTAAAGCTTAGTTATATGGGCGATTTTGCTGTGTTAAGTAAGCGGGATGAGCCGTTGGAAGAGATGGAGAACCGGTTTAAGAAAAGGATATTTGATATCGTATTCAGTTCATTGGTTATCATATTCATATTAAGCTGGCTTTATCCAATTATTGCTATACTGATCAAGAGGGAAAGCCCGGGGCCGGTTTTATTTAAACAATTAAGAAGCGGGAAGGACAACCAATCATTTTTATGCTATAAGTTTAGGAGCATGAAAGTTAATAATGAAGAAAACAAACAAGCGACTAAAGATGATAGCCGGATAACTAAGATAGGAAGTTTTTTACGGAGAACCAGCCTGGATGAATTACCACAGTTCTTCAATGTCTTTTTAGGCGATATGAGCGTGATCGGTCCGCGTCCGCATCCATTAAATATGACTGAACAATACGGTCATATCATTAACCAATATATGGTTCGCCAGTTTTTGAAATCAGGTATTACCGGCTGGGCCCAGGTAAATGGCTTCAGAGGTGAAACCAAGGATCCGATTTTAATGCAAAAAAGAGTTGAGCACGATATATGGTATTTGGAAAATTGGTCTATGTGGTTAGACCTGAAGATAATCTGTAAAACAATTGATAATATTTTAACAGGAGAAGAAAACGCCTATTAAACCAGGTTATCATCACTTAAACATACAAATATGTTAATCGATAAACTGAATAGTATACAGTCTGAAGATAATAAGCCGAATATATTGGTCATCGGAGATTTGATGCTGGACCATTATATATGGGGCGACTCTACCCGTTTGTCGCCCGAAGCGCCGGTTCCTATTGTAAATATTAAAGAAGAATCTGTCACTTTAGGGGGCGCCGCCAACGTAATTCAAAATTTAGTGTCGCTGGGTGCACGTGTAACCGTAGCCGGTGTAACCGGTAATGATGATATGGGTGAACAGCTGATCGGGTTACTCGATAACGAAGGCATTAATACCAATACGGTCATTAAAGATCATAACAGAACTACTACGGTAAAAACACGGGTTTTAGTAGGTAATCATCAGCTGGTAAGATTGGATAGAGAAGTGACTGCTAATTTATCGTCAACACTGGAAGATGATTTGATCGATAGAGTAACCTCTTGTATTTCGGAGGCCGATATGATCGTTTTATCTGATTATAACAAAGGCCTGTTTTCTCCGGTGATTACTCAGCGTATTATCGAAATTGCTAATCATCTTGATAAAAAGGTGATTATCGATCCGAAAGGGCTTGATTACAAAAAATATAAAGGCGCTTTTATTATTAAACCAAACAGGAAAGAGCTAGCCGAGGCTGCAAAATCAGAACATATCAATTCGATTGACACTTTGAAAGCAGCGGCAGAAGTTATTTTTGAGCAGACTGAGGTGCCGTACCTGGTAGTAACACTTTCTGAACAGGGCATGGTAATTTTAAACAGGGAAACGCATACCGAATTACCTGTTAAAGCCACTGAAGTATTTGACGTGACCGGCGCAGGTGACACCGTATTGGCCGCTATGGTGTACTTTTTATCCCGCGGTTTAAGCCTGGAAGAATCCTGCGAGCTGGCTAATCATGCTGCTGCTATAGTGATCCGTCGCCTGGGCAGTGCTACTACTACAATAGAAGAAATAATTGCAGATATAAGCAATAATGAAAAGCAAAGAATAAGCCTTGCTGTGTAAGTTGTTGTCAATAAATATCTGCTACAATTCTAAACTCTTTCTCTAAATGGTTTCTGAAGAACTTAATGATCATCACAGCCTCATCAAAAAGGTAATTGATATCCTTACCCCGGATATCGAATCAGGCTGCGCAATGATGGGTGATACAATAAAAAAAGGTAACATGGTTTTCCTTGCCGGCAACGGCGGGAGCGCAGCTGATGCACAACATATAGCAGCAGAGTTAACGGGCCGTTTTGTAAAGGAACGGAAGCCATTGCCTGGTATCGCTTTAACTACCGATACTTCGGCCCTTACCGCTATTGCCAATGATTATGGTTATGAATACGCATTCTCCAGGCAATTGGAAGCATTTGCCAAACCCGGTGATCTGTTCATTGGTATATCAACCAGCGGCAATAGTCCGGGGATATTAAAAGCATTTGAAACAGCTAAAACATCAGGTTGCAGAACATTGGGTCTTTCTGGTCGCGATGGCGGAAAAATGAATGGCCTATGCGATCTGAATATCATAGTACCATCAGATATAACTGCGCGCATACAGGAAATGCACATTCTTATAGGTCATATCCTTTGCAATGCGGTTGACGACCTGTTTTAATAAAACTATATTCCCGTGAAAGAAATTCGATACAGGTTTTATCCGAATACATCGTCTGCATCACTTCGAAAAATAAAGCTTATCGATAAGTTTCTTTATTTTTTTAAGGGAAAAGGGAATAAAACGCCGGATAAAACGGCTATTAAGGAAATCACCATCGTTCAGTTAGCTCATATTGGTGATATGATACTGATGCTGCCGGCTATAAAAGCCTTAAAGAGCATCTCAAATTATAAGATCATTTTATTAGTAAGCAGCCAAAATTATACGATTGCAAGTAAGCTGAATTTTATCGACGACGTAATTGTTGCGGATGCCCCATATTTTTCACGGGGTAAAAAAGTAAGCTATTTAAAATTTATCCGCCAGCTCTTAAAAATAAAAACCGGACTGATCTATGATGTCAGGGGTGATTTGCGGAATAATTTCTTTATTAAGTTTTTTGTCCGGAAAAAACTGTTTGCCGGGTATGATGTGGGAGGAGGTGGAGCGTTGCTGGATGTGGTATTGCCATTTACGCATGGCGGCCATGTGACCAATTTATTTGAGCCACTTTTTAACTATTTGGGTTATCCCGGAATTGACATTACAAAATACTGGAAGGAAGATGACTTGCCTTACGAGGAAATAACCGGCCAGACTTTCCAGGAGGACTTTTTGGTGGTTCATTTAGGAACGGGAGCGCAGGCCCGCAAGTGGCCGGTGGACAATTTTATTAAAACAATCGAATTAATTACAGGGGTGATTCCTGTGTATGTAATGGGGGTTCCTGCCGATCTTTCAGCAGAGCAGATGGATATCATTTCATCAATGCCGAATGTGGTCAATGGCATAGGTAAATATTCGATGCTGCAATCTGTCTATATCGTCAAAAAATGCAGTTTGTTCTTGGGTTTGGATTCGGGGTTCTCACATATCGCATCCCTGCTGAAAAAGAAGATCGTTGTATTGTTTAGCGGTACAGTTAATAAGGATGTCTGGAAACCCTTTAGCTTTTATAAAGACCAGGTGATCTTGTTAAATCAGAAAGTCGAGTGCGATTGGATCACAGGATGTGGTAAGTTGACGTGCGAGGATAATATATGTATGAAACAAATTACACCCGCTAAGGTAGCCGGGGTGATTAAGGAAAACTTGAATATTTATAACTTAGCCAGTTAGGAAATGCTTATAAATATTGCATTAATGGGGATGATCGTTTTTGTAGGTGGTGATTGTGCTTAATAGATTTATCAAGCTATCTAATTGATTATGATATTCATCAAGGTCTAATTCAGCCTTACTCATGGCTGATAATAGTGCCTCCAATTGTATTTTAACGGTTTGATGTTTAGTAAGGCCTTCGATAATTTCTAACCTGCCTTGTAAATAGCTTATAAATATAGGATCGTCAACAGATTTAAGTTCCTGCCTTAAATGTTCGATTTTAATTTTTTCGCTCCTGATCAAGTGCAATACCCTCACATTGTGATAGCATCTTATGATATTTAAAGCCCGCTTTCTTTGCCGTGTGATCATCAAAATTTGATATACTAACCTCAATAAAATAATTCATTATTGAGAATAAATGAAAATATATAATACGTATTAAATAGGTTCTTTGGTTATTCGGTTAAGATAAATATAAACTTCTATTACGAGTACAATTTTTAATTGTTGTTTATCAACATATTTGTTACAAATATCAACGTCTAAAAACGCTAAACCACTGATTTATATGGCTCTGAGTCGACATTTGTCACTTTAAGTAAATAATAATACTGTCTTATTTTAAAGAACATATGATAAGGCAAAGAACGGGTTTATTCGACGGAATTCTACATACTTACAAGGCATGTATATAATATTGTGAAGCCGTGTGAAGTGTTGTGAAATTTAATTCACTTATTTTGTGCCCCACACCTTAGATCAATTCAATATTCTGCATTGGCGATATTTCCCGGACATTTTTTCTCACAAAACGTATAGCTAATTGTGAATCAAAAACGCCTCAGCTGCTTTAAAAACCCAATATATTTATAATAAATGAATGGTGTTATTTAAAATCATTGTGAAATGCTTGATCACTACCTGTTAAATTATCTGCAGCTATTAAATTGTTGCTGAACCAGGAACCATTAAAAAAACGAATCCATGCTTTTTAACTCTTTAAACTTTGCGTACTTTTTACCAATAGTATTTATTCTGTATTGGGCATTAAACAAACAAAGCCTTAAATATCAAAACATTGTTTTATTAATAGCCAGCTATTACTTTTATTCCTGCTGGGATTACCGGTTTCTTTTCCTCCTCATCTTTTCAACCCTGCTCGACTATTTTACCGGCATTAAGATGTCGGAATCAAAAACCAGGGGCATCAGGAAATTTTGGTTCTGTTTAAGCGTCTGTATTAATCTCGGCTTCCTGGGCATATTTAAATATTACGATTTCTTTGCAACGTCATTTGCTGAATTTCTTGGCCATATGGGTGTAAGCGTGCAAATTTCAACACTCAATGTCATCTTACCGGTAGGGATATCGTTTTACACCTTTCACGGGTTGTCTTATGTAATTGACATCTATAAAGAAAAGATCAAACCTGAAAGGAATTTTATTGATTATTCGTTATTTGTAAGCTTTTTCCCGCTTTTAGTTGCCGGACCAATAGAACGGGCGACCCACCTGTTACCTCAAATAAAAAAGAAACGGGAATTTAATGATGCTAAAGCCATTGATGGCTTACGGCAAATTTTATGGGGTTTATTTAAGAAAGTAGTAATAGCAGACAACTGCGCTGTATATGCTAATGCCGTATTTAATCATTCAGCCAATTATTCTGGCAGTACCCTCGTGTTAGGGGCTTTGATGTTCACTTTTCAGATCTATTGCGATTTTTCCGGCTACTCTGATATTGCAATTGGTACGGCAAAGTTATTCGGTATTGATCTGCTGCGGAATTTTGCTTTTCCTTACTTTTCAAGGGATATCGCTGAGTTTTGGAGAAGATGGCATATCTCACTGTCCAGTTGGTTTAAGGATTACTTATATATCCCTTTAGGTGGCAGCAGGGGGGGCTTATGGATGAGGATCAGGAATACATTTATCATTTTTGTTGTCAGCGGTTTTTGGCATGGGGCAAACTGGACCTTTATTATCTGGGGAGCATTGAACGCCCTGTTTATAATGCCTTCAATTATTTTCAAAACTAACAGGAACAATTTAGAAACTGTGGCCCAGGGAAAGCTTCTTCCCTCGTTCAATGAATTGTTTAACATGGCACTTACCTTTTCACTAACTGTTTTTGCCTGGATATTTTTCCGGTCGGCAAGTATTGGCCAGGCCGCACAGATCATCAAGGATATTTTTTCGAGGGGACTGTTTGCGAAGCCGCAAGTTTCACCCAGTCCGATCATATTGGTTATTTTAATAGCATTCATGATGATCGAGTGGATAGGACGAGAAGGAAAATATGCTATTGAACATATAGGGATCAGGTGGACACCAGTATTACGGTGGAGTTTCTATTCTTTCATTATTGTTTGCATCGGCATGTATATGCAAACCGGCGGGTCTGCATTTATCTATTTTCAATTTTAGTATTTATGAAACGGTTTGTATTTAAATTAGCCTTATTCCTGGTATTTACCTGTGTATTTTATGTCGGTACTATATTGATTTTCGGATTGGTGATTCCTTCATCCTTCGCTAAAAATTTCAATTATTTTGGCATCAGGGGGTTTACGAGAAAAAGGTTCAATGAGGCGAAACAAGTTAAGAATGTCGACCTGGTCGTCATAGGCTCATCACATGCTTACAGGGGATATGATCCCAGAATATTTAAAAAGGCCGGAATAAGCACTTTTAATTTGGGCTCAAGCTCTCAAACACCTTTACAAACCAGGTACCTGGTAAACAGGTACATCAAAAACCTGAACCCTAAATTTGCTATTGTTGATGTTTACCCGGTTCTGTTTGGTGTTGATGGGGTAGAATCACAAATAGATTTGATGTCAAGCGGTTTAATGGACAAGGAAATTGTAAAAATGTCTTTTGACATCAACGACATCACCCTTTACAACAGCCTGATATTTGGGGTATTTAATGATACATTTCATCTGCGCAAGCAAAGCGGTCCAAAAGCTGAGGGTGATGTGTATGTCCCCGGGGGCTACGTACAGTCATACGAAAACCTAAAATTCAAAAAACCGAGGTTTACACAAAAAATAACCATATCCGCTACGCAATTGGAGGCTTTTAAAAAGACACTCAACTATTTAAAAGCCAATAATGTTAAGTATGTCATAGTGCAGGCGCCCTATTCCAGGTCAAATTATAACTCCTATACTAATAATGACGAGATTGACAAACTATTTTCAAGCATGGGAGAATATTATAATTTCAATAAGATATTGAATTTGCCGGATAGCATGTACTATGATGACAGCCACCTGAATCAATTTGGTGTAAATGTTTATAATGCAAAATTGCTGGAACTGCTCAGAAGCAAAGGGGATCTGACAAAAATTACCATGCGTAATCAGGATGAATAATTGATAAGAATTACTGAAAACAATAAAGGCTGCCTCATATACTGAGAGCAGCCTTTTTTATATAGATCAGTTTAGTTATCTAAAGGGGGGATATAGTTTTTAGTTTATCTGCAAGTTATTGGCAACTATTTTGTTAGACCATTTGGTGTACTGAGTGGTCCATTTTAAGATACCATAGTTACCTTCCAAAGTGCTTTTATAAGGTTCGTTAAAAAGTTCGTAAACAAGGAAAACCTTTACTTGCGGATTCTTTTTACACTTTGCTATGAAGTTGGTAAGGAAAGTATTCTGACTTTGTTCATAAGTACTCACCGCTTTATATCTTGAATTTGCTTCAACGATCCAAATGGGCTTGCCGGGAAACAAGGAAGAAAGCTTCACAGTAATATCCGGGATATCATTAGGCGGATTAGGAGCAATGGCTTCCATTTCCGAATACCATTTATAGCCCACCACGTCAAACTTCACACCATACCAGTCCAGCATTCTCAGGAATCCGTAATGAAGCCATCCGGCAGATATGATGGTTTTCGCACCTGCATCTTTTGATTTGATGCCTTCGTCCATACCTTTCAGGTAAGCGGCTATGATGTTAAACTTGGTCCTGTCATAATTAGCCTGAGCTGCGCCGGTGGTATTAGGCAATAATGCTTTAAGATCAAGATCATTACCAAGCTCATAATAGGAAAAATACTTGCCATATTTTGCAGCAAAATTAGCACCCACTTCTTTCCCGGCCTTGTACGAAGCGGATTCACTTACAGAATAGCTTAAAGTCCGCGGATAAAGCATAGGAAGCAAATGGACATTTCCTGCCGCTGCCGCAGTTAATAACGGGCTGAAGAGTTTGGGAACGGTTATAGAACCATCGGCCATCGACGTCACGTTGATCCTGTACCAGTTCATTCCCATATCCTTTAGTAATTGAATCTGCTTGGTAGCAGGGGTTGCGATATAAGGGGCATCACCTAATGGATGGCCATTTATACCAAGCTGTAAAGTTGAACCTGCAACAGATATTTTAGTTGAGGCTGCACTTACAATAGATTGTGATTGAGACAGATCATTAGGGACATTAACACTTGGTGTTGGCTGGTCATCAGCAGTTTTTGAACAGGAAATTCCTGTTAAAGAAGCAATGCACGCGACAATTGCAATTTTGAATAAATTGTTTTTTGACATGAATTGGGGGTTTAATTAATAGTTCATCAAATTAACGACTTTAACGGCGTTAATACCAGAAATGTTACATTTTGTTTCTTATAAATTAAAAATTGTTAATAAATAATTATAATATTTCAACTTTAACTTAATGTGATATACGTATTTATCTCTATATCAGTAAGTTGTAAAAACTATAAAATGAGGAGTTTTCAGTTCATTTTATTAACACTTGTTAAAAGGCTGGGTATTAGTTGCTAAATAATCAGGAAATGATTTTTTTGTGATGATTAAACGGTGGATAAAAGTGTAACAAATTGGAGATAGATAGTTTTTCATCGCCTCGCGGCATCCTTTTGGTTAAGGATTTTAAATCTGAAATATATAAAGTTTCACAATAATGCTTTTAAAATAACGTTAAGTTAACAATTGTGTATAACTTTCTAAATATCAGCAACTTAACATATAATTAAATAAAAAACTTTTCGAAACAATAATTATTTTCTTAAAAAAGCTGTTTTTAGTGAACCGTCTTTTTTTTAATACATTCAGTTAAAATTTGTGTATAATTAATTAAACACTTTAGTTGACGTTGGAAACGTCAACTAACAATTTTTAATTATAGATAAATGTTGAAAATTTCTCTCAACGGCTAATTTAACCCCTCTCCCGGTTATTAAATTGTAATAAAGGAACATGTATTAACTATATACTTAGAGCCAAATAAAGTAATTCAATAAAAATGCTAATAAAATTAGATAGAAAAAGTGCATTGAAATAAGGCCTTGTAACAGGCAGTGTGTTTTTTTGGCCTTTAAATTGAAAAATCCATGATAAATAGAAAAATTATGGGCAAACATAACGGCCAAATTGTTGAATATATAGTAAGAAAAGTAGGGTTTAATATTAGTGATCTTGCAAAAGGCACTGATGTGAACCGTAGGACTCTTTATAATTGGTTTAAACAAAAGGATTTAAAAAGTAATTTGATCTTCCGCATTGGTTGTGTGATAAAGCATGATTTCGCAAAAGAATTCCCTGAGTTATTCACCAACGGCGAATTTAACATCCTGAATGAGTTGCAAAGGCCAAATCAAAGCCACCAGTCGAGCATAAGCCGGGAAGAAGAAAGTTATTGGAAATTCAAGTATTTTAATTTATTAGAAGAGTTCAATATCAGGTTCCCAAAAGAAGTAGACTCTATATTTAACTGACCTGGTTGGTGGTTATCTGGTAAATTTCCCTGTAAAGATAATAGTGAACAGTTAGGTTGCGGCATTAAAGCCGGGATAAAGGATAGCTGTACAAATGCGCTTCCGGCTGTTAAATCAGCCCTTTGCAGTATTTGTCCCAGTAATTGATCATTAATTTTTTGCCGAAACTTGTGAAGTTCATTCCCATTGACGGGGTAGGCGTAAACTCACCAAATACACAGCCCTTATTAGTAGCATACAAGTCGATGCGGACAAATATTTTATAAAGACTGCTTAATGATTTTGCAGTAGCTACCATTTCGTCAAAGCAGGCTGGTGGTTTTTGATCAGGAGAAGGCGGATAGTTAAATTGAACTTTTTGTAATTGGTTCCAATGTTCATCATAAAAGGTACCATACCCGCTTTTAGGGCTCAGCCTGTTTATCACATACAAGCAAGCTATTTCGCCATTAAAGCAATAAAATTTATAATCTGTAAGTATCGCATGATTTCCATTCTCGTTTTGTAAAAATTCTTCGATCAAAAACTCCAGGTAAGGTTTGTCAGCAATTTCATTCTTTAGAATAGCCACTATCTCTTCATTCGAATAGTGCTTTTTGTCGAATAGGTTTTGCCCATGATCCATTACAAACACATTGTTAGATGAATGGCCCACAGTAGGACGGATAACATAATAGGGCGGAAGTTTGGAAAAATCTATATTTTCAACATCGGAGCCTTTCCAGTACAGTTCAGATACCTTGCAGCCATGCATTGCGGCAAATTCGCGGGCATTATATTTATTGCTTAATCTACGTTGCCAGTAGGGAGCATCCTCCCATTTTTCGATACTATCATACCGGCTCATGCGGGCATTTCTAATTATCTCTGCCTCGGGATCATGCCAAAATATATCGTACCTTTTTTTTACCCTTTTCGAAAACTGACCATTATTCCTTAGGTGATGAAAAATATAATCTAGCATGCTAAAATTTTATCAATATAGTGATAATTGTACGGGTGTAATTGCAAAATGTTGGCCAAATTTATAAATTATAAAAAGCATGGCCATTTAACACCTTCTATCACACGGGATATTAATACTATATGTATTTGAGTTAACAATTTTTAACCTGCTAAAGTTTGTACCATAAAAAAAAGCACACCCGGTGTGCTTTTTTATGGCCATTTTTTTTGCCTAATTTAAAAATTCGTCAATCATTGTAACGGTCATTTCAGGTAATTTGCTTCCTTTTTTTACCGTACAAACTTCGCCGATGAACGAGCCATGGCTGCCGGGCATTATGGCCAGTTGTGCACCCGGTATCGTGCGGGACATTTTCAAGGCATGTTCGGGCGTTACCACGTCATGATCGGCCGCCATCACCAGGGCAGGAACTTTTATCGAGCTTAAATTTTCATCGGGTATATCCTTAAAGTTAGACATGCGCTCTACATCTCTGTCAAACATCGCTTGTAACCGCTTTTTATCAGGTGTCACTTTCAGGAAGCCTTCCTTTAATTGCTCAGGCATACTGGCCAGGGTAGCATTAGGGAAACCTTCAAAAAAACCGGCCATCATTCCATCCCGTCTGTAGTTAGCAGAAATGATCACTATTTTATTAACGACTTCCGGATGCCTTATCGCTATTTGCAGGGTAGTGGTGCCGCCATTGCTGAAACCTAAAATATTAGCTTTTTCAACCTTCAGATATTTAAGCAGGGCCGCCACGTCATCAGCATCCTGCTCAAAAGATTCGGGTGTGTTCCTGTCCCTGGTCCGTCCGTGGGCCTGCAGCTCAACTGCTATTACCTTGCCATGGGCCGAAAATAAAGGCAATATATTTCCGAAAGTAGTTTCAATGGTCGATCCGCCCCCATGTATCAGCACTAAAGGCACGGAGCCGGTGCCATGTATCTCATAATACATTTCCAGCCCGTTTACAGGGGCATAACCTGATGTTCCTGAATTTTTCATACGCTTGGTTTGTTGTGCGTTCACTGAATTTGCTGACATCGTTAAAAATACAGCGATCAGCATCAAATTTTTTAGGTTAATAACTAACCGGTTTGGGGCTATCATGATCTTGCTTTTTAACTTTTCATTCCTGATAAATATACCTCGAGTTTCTCTATATTTTGTTTTAATCCCTGGTCGGCTTTGAATGTTTTTACCACCTGGATAAACTGCTCGGCTGTCTCAAAAAGCATATGCCAGTTGATCAGCGTTTGGTCGCCTTGATCTTCAAAATCTACTGTTGCTATGAAACCGGGACTTGAAACGTGTTCATATACTATTCTTTTAAATGGGATGATCTCTTTAAATATACTTTTGTTTTTGTAATCAGTACCATCCGGTCCATGCATTACCAGGTTCCACTCACCGCCTACGGTCATATCCATAGTGCTGATCGTGTTGGTAAACCCGTTGGGCCCCCACCAGTTGGCAATATGTTCAGGGTTGGTCCAGGCCTCCCAAACCAATTCTACTGGTGCATTCAGTTTCCTGGATATGATCAGCTCACGATCCTTCGTGTTACTTTTGTTGGTTTCCATATCTTTCTTTTTTGAGTTTTTCTAAATAGGTTTCTAAGGTATCCAATTTACTTTCCCAATGTTGGCGGTACTGATCTACAAATGCGGATACTTCACTTAGCTGATCTAATTGTGCTTCGCAAAACCGGTCGCGGCCACGCTGTTGGATATTGATAAGCCCGCAATCGACCAGGATCTGAACATGAAGTGAAATGGCCTGCCGGCTGACATCAAACTTTTCGGCAATTGTATTTACATTATGGGGTTGACCGGCGATCATGTCGATGATCGCTCTACGGGTAGGATCAGCTATGGCCTGGTATACATCACGTCTGGCTTTCATATTATGCAAGTAAGTGCTTGCAAATATAAACGCAAGTATTTGCTTGCGCAAATTTTTTTTCAATTTTTTTAATCAGCTCGTGTTGCGCCATTCCTTGTGAATAGAAATATACTACCTTAGCAGCATTAAACCATTGGAGTGCCTCCTGCTCCTTGCTTAGACAAAAATTCTGAATATAAATGAAACAAAGATCTATTTATACCATCCTGTTCCTGTTACTTACCTCAATCGCATTTGCACAAAAAAGGCCGGTATCCCACAAAGGGATATTGGGTGTTGACACCATAGCGCCTGTTGGCATTATTAAAAATCTAAGCGATTCGGCATTGCTTGATATTGTACAGCGCCAAACGTTCAGGTTTTTCTGGCATTACGCACATCCGGTGAGTGGTTTGGCGAGAGAAAGAGATAATACCGTAAAAGCGGTATATTATTGGGACTACATTAGCGAGGCTGACGATGAGCCTAACCTCAGTAAATCAACTTTCGGGCCGGAGGCTTGTGCGATAGGAGGTACGGGCATGGGTATTTTATCCACCGTGGTAGCAGTTAACCGGGGTTGGATAGGGAGGGATACGGCTTTAAAGCGTTTAATAAAAATAGTCGACTTCCTGGTTAAGGCCGATTGCTATCATGGCATCTATCCGCATTTTATGAATGGCAAAACAGGTAAAACGATCCCTTTTGGCCGCCTGGATGATGGCGCCGATATTGTAGAAACTTCCTACCTGATGATGGGCCTGCTTACTGCAAAAGCTTATTTTAATGGCAATAGTTTGCCTGAACGGTATTTTCAAAAACGTGTACAGCAAATGTGGGATGCCGCCGACTGGAACTGGCACAGCAAGGGCGACAATAAAAACCTGTACTGGCACTGGAGCCCAGATAACGATTTTGATATGAATTTTCCTGTTTTTGGTTATGATGAGGCTTTGATCACTTATATCGTTTCGGCTTCGTCGCCAAATCATCCTATTTCGAAAGAGTTGTATGAGAACAGCTGGGTAAAAAGCCCCGGCTGGAAAAATGGTAAATCGTATTATAATTATGTCCTGCCATTAGGAAATTATGAAAAAGGCGGCCCACTCTTTTTTGAGCAATACACTTATATGGGCATCGATCCTAATACGCTGAAAGATGATCACGATATTGATTATGCCCTGCAAACAAAAAATCACACGCTGATTAACCGGGCCTATTGCATTGAAAACCCCAAACATTATAAAGGATATGGTGAGAGCTGCTGGGGACTTACCGCCGGCGACAGCTGGAAAGGCTATGTAGCCCACTGTCCTGAGGACGACAGAGGGGTGATACAGCCTACTGCCGCATTATCATCATTCCCGTACACGCCAAAATATTCCATGCAGGCGTTAAAACATTTTTATTATGACCTGGGGGATAAAATATGGGGGCCTTACGGCTTTGCTGACGGTTTCAGCGAATCGCATAACTGGTATGCGAAAACGCACCTGGCTATTGACCAGGGTCCGATAGTGGTAATGATAGAAAATTACCGCAGCGGATTAATATGGAAACTGTTTATGACCAACCCTGATATTCAAAAAGGTCTGAAAAAATTAGGGTTTAAGAGTAAATGGGTGAAGGAGTAGTTCCTCTTTCAACCTGGTTTAGTCCTTTAAATCTGATATCGCCGATCTTTCTATCAGAAAATGCCGGCTTGTAAAACCAGATAGCAAAACAATTGAGCAACAGGTAAACTAATGTCCCTGTAGTATAACCCAGGGAAATTGGCTCATCAATTATAGTTGTTAATTCAATAACCGGTAACCAGGCCGCAAGGAACGTAAAAAAGGTTAATATCAATTTAAAAGATTTGATCTTCAGATCAAAAAGCGAAAAGATGCCGGCAACGATACAAAAGGGGATAGCGTATGCCAGCGAGAAAATGAATACCTCTGCTATCCTGCCAAGAAATCCACTATATAAATAGTCAGAAAAGATATATGGGGTTATTGCATCGGCAATCCAGGTGATCATCAAAGCTGCAGCTACAGTTGTAAACCATACTTTCAGACTGTATCTCAGTGTTTGCTTCATAACGGAACAGTTTAATTAAGCTAAAATATAATCTGAATATTACCTTATTATAAACTTTTCAAAAACCTTTCATTAACATAGGGAAAGCTTGCTATATTGTAATGCCAATTGCAAGCCCGTTATCCTATGAAATTATTCAAGCTATCAGAGGGTATTATTCTTCAGCATAACAATGCAAACTATCTGCTCCGTTACGATTGGGATATACTGATCAACCGTGATGCTTTATACCACTACTTACAGGAAATTATACCTAAACTGCCTATCCTTTCGGAAGAAATGGCTGCAGCTCATATCAACGAGAGTTTGCTGCCCCCAATTGGCAGGCAGGAAGTTTGGGCTGCCGGGGTTACTTATCTCCGAAGCCGTGAGGCCCGGATGGAGGAATCGGCCGACTCAGGCGCAGCTGACCTTTACGATAAAGTTTATGCAGCCGAACGGCCTGAGCTATTTTTTAAATCGTTACCACACCGTGTGGTGGGGCATAATCAGACGGTTTATATCAGGCGCGATTCGACATGGAATGTACCAGAACCCGAAATGACCTTATTTATCAACTCAAAAGGTAATATACAGGGTTATGCGGTAGGAAATGATATGAGTTCGAGAAGTATTGAGGGCGAAAATGCCCTGTATCTGCCGCAGGCGAAAATATATGAACGCAGTGCTGCCATAGGTCCTTGTTTGTATGTGCCCGAAGAACCTGTGCCTGCTGATACAGCTATAAAGATGAGCATCAGCCGCAATAATAAAGAGGTTTACAGGGATGAAACCAGCATCAGCAGGATGAAACGGACATTCCCGGAACTTGCAGGTTACCTGTACCGTGAATGTGATTTCCCGGATGGCAGCTTTTTGATGACAGGTACCTGCCTTGTGCCGCCAAACGATTTTACTTTGCAGGAGGGCGATAGCATTGCTATCAGTATTGATGGCATAGGAACCATGATAAATACAGTAAGCTTTAAACCACTATAATTGACCGTAATGAAAAAACAACTATTGATATTATTGATGTTCGTTTTTGTGGTGTCAACTTTAAAGGCACAGCAAAAGTTTAATGGTTTGGATGTCAACCTGGGCAACCTGTACCGTACCTCGGATGCAAAAACACGCTCTATTAGTCCCGAGAATTTTAATGGGGAAAAAGGAAAAGGCGGCATGGCCACAACCGGAACGGGTGCTAACGCTTCGCGCGATCTGGGGCAAAAATGGAAAGTGAGCCCGAGCGTAGTGATCAAAAAGAAAACAACCTATACTATTGCCGAAATAGAAGGCCCCGGTGCTGTTCAGCATATCTGGATGACCCCAACCGGCAACTGGCGGTATTCTATCCTCCGGTTTTACTGGGATGATGAAACCACCCCCTCTGTCGAAGTACCTGCGGGCGATTTCTTTTGCATGGGCTGGGGCAAATTTGCTCCTGTAACTTCATTAGCGGTGGTAGATAACCCCGGCAGCGGCTTTAACTGCTATTGGCCGATGCCGTTCCGCAAAAAGTGTAAGATAACCATGGAGAATATTGACAACGAAGATATGGTGCTGTATTACCAGGTAGATTACACGCTGACCGACGTACCAAAGGATGCAGGTTATTTCCATGCACAATTTCGCCGGGTGAACCCGCTGCCTTATAAAAAAGATTTTGTGATAGTGGATAGCATCAAGGGAAAAGGGCAATATGTGGGTACTTATATGGCCTATGGGTCAAACAAAAACGGCTGGTGGGGCGAAGGAGAGATCAAGTTTTTTATGGATGGTGATACCGAGTTTCCGACTATTAATGGAACCGGTACAGAAGATTATTTTTGCGGCGCCTATGATTTTGATACGCAAAAGAAAAATAAAGCAGGTGTAGAAGAAAGTAATTATACGGAATTCAGCGGGCCATATACCGGTTTGCCGCAGGTGATCAAGGGCGACGGGCATTATGATATTGCACAACGCTTTGGCTTGTACAGGTGGCATATTGCAGATCCTATCCGTTTTGAAAAAGACCTGAAGATAACTATCCAGGACCTGGGCTGGCGGCACGATGGGCGGTACCTGCCTTTGGAGGACGACATTGCAACGGTTGCTTTCTGGTACCAATTGGAACCGCATAATCCTTTCCCGAAACTGCCCGCTAAAGATCAGTTGGAAGTAAACTAACCAGTCATGATAAAATTCAGATCAGCTTATATTATAATTGCAGGTTCGGCACTTTTTTGTGCGTGTAAGAGCAACCCTAAAACAACCGACAGCAGCCAGGCTTATACCTTTAAAAAGGGAACTTTTGGTTACGACCTCAACTTTTTGAAAAATAAGGATAGTATCATAGTATTAAAAAGCGACGACGGGCTTTCGGAGGCTATCATTTCGCCCAAATACCAGGGCAAAGTGTTTACTTCAACAGCTGATGGAGATACCGCAAAAAGCTTTGGCTGGATAAACTATAAAACATTTGACGCTGCCATTGATCCGCACATGAATGCTTATGGCGGCGAAGACCGGCTTTGGCTCGGCCCGGAAGGCGGGAAATTTGCATTGTTTTTTAAGCCCGGTACCAAAATGGTGTTCGATAACTGGCATACACCTGCGGCCTTTGATCATGAAAGCTGGAATGTTTTCAGTAAAAATGATAAGAAGGTATCCTTAACCAAATTAATGAGCCTTACCAATTATAAAGGCACACAATTGGATATTAAGGTTGACCGTAACATTAGCCTGTTGGAGAAGGCAGATATTGAGAAAGCACTGGGCATTAAACTGGATAGCGCCACTAAGTTTGTCGGCATTAAAACAGATAACGTACTTACCAATAACGGTCCAAAGGCGTGGACAACCGCCACCGGAGCACCTTGTTTATGGAACCTGGACATGTTTACCCCATCGCCGCAGGTAACCATTGTTATCCCTTATAAAGAAAAAGCCAAGGGAAAGGTAGCTACTACAGATTATTTTGGACAGATACCCCCTGAAAGGGTTGTTTACCGCGACGGGCATTTGTTTTTTAAGGCTGACGGCAAATCAAGAGGAAAGCTGGGAATGCCGGCGGCACGCACAAAAGCAATAGCCGGTAGTTATGATGCGCTTAATAATGTGCTTACCATCACTTCCTTTGACGTAAACAGCAAAGCAACCTACCTGAACCAGGAATGGACACCGGATAAGGACCCCCTGGTGGGCGATGCGGTAAACTCCTATAATGACGGACCTTTGGCTGACGGAAGCCAGATGGGCCCTTTTTACGAGATCGAAAGCGTGTCGCCTGGCGCATTCTTGAAACCGGGCGAGAAACTGGCGCATCAGCATATGATTTTTCACTTTACAGGTAATAAGGAAAGCCTGAATAATATTGCCGTAAAAATATTAGGGATATCTTTAAGTGATATCGAGTCGGCTCTTAAACAATGATTTATTGGAATTTAAGAAAATAAAAAACCGGGCTTACAGGCCCGGTTTTTTTGATTAATACTTAAAACTAAAAAACTATAAATGAAAAAAATCTAAATTGTTTCTGGTTAAGCAGCAGCTTGCTGGCAAATAGTATCTAATGCCTGTCTTGATAGTGGTTTGCTGATAAATGAACTGACACATCCGTATTTGCTTGAACGTTCCTTATCCGATTCCCTCACCGAGGAGGTCATCACGTATAATTCAACTGTTTTATTCAAACTCGCTTTAAGTTTCTCAAAGCGGTCTAAAAACTCCCATCCGCTAAAATCAGGCATGGTCAGGTCAAGAAAAATAACATCCGGCAGCAAGTCTTTAGCCGATTTATTTTCTTCCATAAATTCCAGGATCATGCTGCCGTCAAAAGTGTAAGTGGCTTGTTTGCACGCTTCATTATTATAGAGCATAGTTCGCATGATATAATGATCTATAGGATTATCGTCAATTAATACAAGTTTACACATGGTGATATTTTTTAATAGGTTTCAAGTTATAGCATCAACAGGTTAATAAAGGAGCTACATTTAACTTATATGCAAACAGTATACCAGTAAAATTTCCGAACCTATTTAGCTCCCTGCCGTATAAATTGCAGATAAATTATTAGCTACTTTTTGAAATGCACCCACAGATTACAGCAGTGCTGAGCAAGGCTTATCCTTATAACCTGATGCCAAATGATATTGCCCAGGACAATGCAGAAAAGGTTTTAAACTATATCGAAGACATTAATTTAGAGCGCAATGTAGTGTTCAGGCCAACATTATGGGGCAGTCTTTCCATCGCCTGGAAAATTGGCGATTGGGAGTACCAGATGGAGTGCGTAAAAAATGGTTATATAATTTATTCTTTTACCAAATGCGAATATGAAAAAGCGGGCGGGTGCGAACTTTTTGATGATTTTATTCCCCAATTTGAGAAATATTTGCTAATGCTCTGATCACCCCGCTTTAAGCGTCGGCCTCGGATCTTCGCTGCTAATGTTCATTTCGGGGTACCCGATATACTGTGCATACCATAGCAAAGCCGATGCTACCAACGGCCTTAAATAGTCTTTAATATTAACTGTTTCGAAAGCAAGTAAAACCCCTGGGTATCGGCTGTAAAATTGCAATTCTGATGGATTTGGGCTGAATGCTCCGCTATTTAACTGATGAATATTTATTCTCAGCATGGATTTAACATCCCGGATCATGTCTCCCTCTTCGGTTTGGATAACGTAAAAGTTGGTCGATAGCATATAAATTGGTAATGTATTATTAACAAAAATTACACTTATCAACATTGTCAAAAAATGTACCACTTATATTAAATTCCATGAAGTTGGTGTAGAATCTACAACGTAATTTTATTTTATCATAAAGTTCTGTTACAAAGGATATAACTAAATGTTAATTAAAGTAAAGATTTCTGAATTAGTGTTATATGTTTCTGAAACAAAAGCAGGTAATATTTATAAGGATTTTTTAATAGCTCAGCAATGCGTTGATTAATACTTTTTTTATGCTGGGGTTACATTGAGGACACGTACTGAATATTAAGATGTTGGCCAAATCTTTACCCATAATTATTTTTCGTAAAATGTGCAAACATTGATCTGTTTATTATTTGCAAATGAATTAGTAAATCATTATGTTTAATTACAGATTAACTTTTACGAAAAATGCCGTTAAGGTTTGTCTGTACATTATTTTCTGATAATAGACTTTGAAAAAAGTTAATTTATAGAAACTCTTGGTTCCCTAAGTATTTAGTTTAACTACTTGATTGCTAATTTTTTACTTATAATTTTCTAAGCGGAATATTATTGTTAAAAATTTAAGTTTTTCTGAAACAAAATAAAAATCACGACGTCTTAAATATTAAAGAACCAAAGTTATGGTTAACACTGTGAAATATCATCTGGATACTGAGAGCGGGGAACATTCAATTACCATTGAGCCCGTTTATGAAGAAATTGCCGGCGGCGATCTGTTTGCCACTGGCCGTTATATCTTGAGCGAAGGAGGTACAGAGATTGGTGAGATCAGGTTTGACGGTGAATTATTTGAATGGGAGTGGGCCAATGACCCTCCCTTTGCTGACGAAAATATTTATTCCATCGTAAATTTCATCAGGGAATACAACGAGCCCGAGCTTGTTTTTGATCTGGATTGACAATACCGTTTCTCAAATCGGTTCATTTATTCCCTCTAAGGGTCAATCATTTACATATTACTTTTCGCTTTTTTTTAAAAAGTTTTTAAACTACTTGATATTTCCTTTCAAATTTAGATTGTAATTACTACATTGGACATTCCAATTCAATTAATCTAAATTATGGCCGAACCCTCACCGAGATTTTTATCCCTGGACGTATTCCGTGGAATGACCATTTGTTTCATGATCATCGTGAACAATCCAGGCGGTCCGGCATACTGGCCATTAAATCACGCGCATTGGAATGGCTTTACACCAACCGACCTTGTTTTCCCGTCATTTTTGTTTGCTGTAGGTAATGCGATGAGCTTTACCATGAAACGTTACCAGCAAATGGGTAATGCAACGGTTTTGTCGAAAATATTTAAGCGTACTATTCTTATCTTTTTAATAGGGTACCTGATGTACTGGTTCCCGTTCTTCCAGGTCAATGATGGTCACTGGTCGTTATCACCAATAGGGAATACCCGCATTATGGGCGTACTACAGCGCATTGCTTTATGTTATTGCTTTGCTTCGCTGATGATCCATTATCTGTCAAAACGCAATGTTTTCATTTTATCCGGCATTTTCCTGTTGGGGTATTGGATATTATTGCTTGTATTTGGCGACCAGGGCGATCCGCTCAGCATGACGGGCAACACCGGCTTTTATCTGGACAAATGGCTGATTGGTGATGCACATATGTATCATGGCGAAGGTATTGCTTTTGAACCTGAAGGTTTGTTAAGCACGCTGCCATCCATTGTCAATGTAGTTATCGGTTACTATGCGGGTAAATTTATCCAGGATAACGGCAAAAGTTATGCAACGATATCAAAAATGCTGCTGACAGGCTGCCTGTTTATTTTTATCGCCATTTGCTGGGACTCGGTATTCCCGATGAATAAGAAATTATGGACAAGCTCATTCGTGTTTATTACTACCGGCATTGACCTGGTAGTCATTTCCTTCCTGATCTACGCATTGGAGGTCAACAACTGGAATAAAGGCAATTGGTCGAGGTTTTTTGTTATACCGGGCAAAAATCCATTGTTTGTTTATATCGTTTCAGAAGTGCTCCTGATCATTTTAGGATGGATCACTATCGGGAGTAAAGGGCTTCCCGGCTGGATCAATTCCTCATTTTTCCAGCAGATTGCTCCCGGAAAGGTAGGCTCGCTGCTGTTTGCCATTAGTTTTATGCTCCTGTGCTGGCTGGTGGGCTATGTGCTGGATAAAAAGAAAATATACATCAGGGTATAAATAAAGATCTTTTATAATAATCAACTAAATCTATCAATCTCACGGAAGCCCCGATTTATCGGGGCTTTCAATTTTACTGGCAACCAACGCAGCTGTTAAAGCGTACCTTAAATATATTCCCTATACAATTCAAAACTAAATCTTTGTTTTCGTATTAATATGTAATTACCCTAACTACAATATGCCATTTATAGCATCAGTATCAAAAATAGACCTGCCCCATAAAATTGCGCAGCAGGCAGCAAAAGAGCAGGCAAGGGCCATGTTTGCAGAGAACTTTCCGCAGGTGGACAGGCTTATACATGCCTTTGACAATACAGAGATAATGACGAGGAACTTTTGCGAACCGCTGAGCTATTACACAGTCTCTAACACCTTTGAGGAGCGAAATGACGAATATCTGCAAATGTCATTAACCTGGTCGGTAAAAGCGATTGAAGATTGTATTGCTGCGGCAAATATTAATAAACTGGATATTACGGATATTTTATTCGTTTCTACAACGGGTCTGGCCACCCCAAGTATGGATGCCCTGATCATTAATGAGATGCGGCTTAATCCGCACATTAACCGTATGCCGATATTTGGTTTGGGATGCGGTGGTGGAGTATCCGGGATGGCAAAAGCCAACGCTTTAGCAAAAGCAAACCCGGATGCGGTGGTATTGCTGGTGGCTGTTGAGCTATGTTCATTAACCCTGCTCAGGAATGATTACAGCAAAAGTAATTTTATTGGCTCCAGCCTGTTTTCGGACGGCATAGCCGCCTGTATTATCAAAGGCGATAATCATGGCGGGGATAAAAGGGTTAAATACCAGGCGTCCAGCAGTAAGTTGTATTACGACTCGCTTGAGGTAATGGGCTGGGACTTTAAGGATACCGGTTTTAAAGTGTTGTTTTCAAAGGATATTCCGACATTTATTAATGAACATGTTAAGGAAGACATCGATAAGTTTTTAGCTGCCCAGGGACTTGATATCGGCGATATTAAAAATTTTATCTTTCATCCCGGCGGTAAAAAGGTACTGGACGCCTACACGGATGCTTTGGGCGTAGAGGGAGACTTTTTAGAGAAGACGCGATCTGTAATGAATAATTATGGCAATATGTCCAGCGTAACCGTATTGTATGTGTTAGAAAAGTTTATGAACGAAGGATTTGAAGACGGCTACGGACTGATGATGGCGATGGGGCCAGGTTTTTCGAGCGAAATGGTTTTGTTGAAAATGACGAATTAAATTGTCATTAGTCATTGGTCAGTAGTCATTGGATTTTTTTGATGTAGATATTCATCGGGTTATCGCTATCTTTTGCTGAACTTTCCAAGTATTTCATGACGTTTTTGCCATTAACCTAATGACCACTGACTAATGACAATTAACTATAATATGTATTTCATCATCTTTATCCTTTTCCTGATCACGCAGCGGCTAACCGAACTGGCTATTTCCAAAAGAAACGAGAAATGGTTACTTGCGCAGGGGGCCATTGAGTACGGGCGTGAACATTACCCTTTTATAGTTGCCTTGCATAGCTTGTTCATAGTATCACTGATAGTTGAATATTACCTGACAGGTGGTCAGCCTATAAGCTATATCTGTCTTGCTTTATTTATTCTGTTGCTCATTTTCAAATACTGGGTGCTTAGTTCGCTGGGCACTTACTGGAACACCCGAATATATCGCGTGCCTGGTGCAATAGCTGTAAAAAAGGGACCTTACAAATTATTTAAGCACCCGAATTATGTAGATGTAGTTTGCGAGATAGCTATAATTCCGCTGGTATTTCACTTATATTATACGGCTATTATTTTTAGTGTGCTGAATGCGATAATGCTATCGGTGAGGATAAAAGTGGAAAATAAAGTTTGGGCAAAATAATTATAAAAGAAAAATCCCCGGCCATTCACTACCGGGGATTTTAACCATTCTTCAAACCAATAAAAAATATTTAATCTCTTATTTATTAACCACGTATTTGTACGATGGAATTTATAGCAAGGTTTCAGATTTTTTTTAATTTTTTTATCACATCAAAAATGCTTTGAATAAGGCTGCCCTGCTTTTTTATTTTTTACTTTTTAGTTTTGATTTTTAATGATATATTTGCGCCTCTTTTAGTAGAAGGAATATTAGTAATGAAAAAAGATCTGCATCCAAAAAATTATAGATTAGTTGTATTTAAAGACATGTCAAACGACTATTCTTTTATTACAAAATCATGCATCGACACCCGTGAAACAGTGAAATGGGAAGATGGCAATGAGTACCCACTGGTGAAATTAGAAATTTCGCACACCTCGCACCCATTCTATACCGGTAAGATGAAACTGGTAGATACTGCAGGACGTATCGACAAATTCCGTACCCGTTACAACAAAAAGTAATTTGGGTTTATTGATAAATTAATTGACAGGTCTCCCGGTACATCGGGGGACTTTTTTTATTTTTGCGCATGGCAATTATCTTATTTGACGGTAACACACATCAAACATTACTGCCTTTAACTTACACCCGCCCTGTGGCCGATCTGCGCATTGGCATTTTAACCATTGCCGAAAAGTGGGGTAAATACCTTAACACTGATTTTTCCTATCATACGCAGTCTTATTTAAGCGCCAAGTTCCCGATAAAAATTGAAGCTGATAACCTGTTTATTAATGGTGCAGTTTGCCCGGACGAACACTTACTGGAAGCCATTGATAAATTGCAAACCGGAGAAGCATTAAAGCACGAAGGAACGTTAGTGGCCGTAAAGCTTAGCAGGGGTAATGCAAAAGATTTTAACGCTGATACCCAATTCGATCGGGTAGTTGAGTATAGTGGTTCGCCAGTAACCATCAAATTTCCCGAGGATATCTTCAGAAAAAATGATGCGGAGCTTAGGAAGGACTTTCAATTACTGACCAAAGGCCGCAGCAGCGCCGCCATCAATTCAACCAATACCATTATCGGGAAAGATTTTTTTGCGGAAGAAGGCGCCATTGCCGACTGTTCAACCTTTAATACTACCAACGGCCCGATTTACCTGGCTGCGAATACCGAAGTGTGGGAAGGCACGCATATACGCGGTGGATTTGCTTTATGTGAGCACTCGCAGGTGAAAATGGGAACCAAGGTATACGGGGCAACTACTATAGGTCCTTACAGCAGGGTTGGCGGCGAGATCAATATCGCAGTGATATGGGGCTATTCATCTAAAGGGCATGAAGGCTACTTAGGTAATTCAGTTTTGGGTGAATGGTGCAATATCGGTGCGGATAGTAATAATTCCAATTTAAAGAACAACTATGCAGATGTAAGGCTTTGGGATTATACCGAACAGCGTTTCCGCAGAACAGGATTGCAATTTTGTGGGCTGATCATGGCCGATCATGCTAAATGCGCCATTAACACGATGTTTAACACAGGTACAGTGGTGGGAGTGAGCGCCAACGTATTTGGAGCAGGTTTCCCCCGGAATTTTATACCTGATTTTTCATGGGGCGGTGCGCAGGGCTACGAGGTGTATACCTTAAAAAAAGCATTTGAAACCACGGAGAAAGTTTTTGCCCGACGTGATCACCGGTCTTTTGACGATATGGAACGGGATATATTAAAGAAGGTATTTGAATTAACGGAAGAATTTAGAAGATTTTAATTGTTGCAGAGGTTGTAATTGTTGAAATGATTCATCTACTATTACAACTCCCGCAACCTTTATAACATTTACAACAACTACAACATAATCAACAAAACAATCATGAGAAAAAAAATTGTTGCCGGAAACTGGAAAATGAACATGGACTATGAAGAAGGCTTGTCCTTATTTTCAGAAGTTATCAATATGGTGCATGATGAAGTGACCGGCAAGCAGCAGGTGGTGGTTTGCAGTCCTTTTATTCACCTGCACAGTTTAGCGCAGTTGGCAAAAGGGTATGCTAAAGTTTCAATAGGCGCCCAAAACGCCCACCAGGCTGAATCAGGCGCATATACCGGTGAAACTTCTGCAAAAATGATCCATTCAACAGGTGCTGAATATGTGATCCTGGGCCACTCGGAACGCCGCCAGTATTTTGGCGAAACCAATGAGCTTTTAGCCAAAAAAACAGACACTGCGTTAAAAAATTCACTAAAACCGATATTCTGCATCGGTGAAACTTTACAGGAACGCGAAGCCAACCAGCATTTCGATGTGATCAAAACACAATTAGCTGAAGGTGTTTTTCACCTGGATGCGGCACAGTTCGGTCAACTGGTTTTAGCTTATGAACCTGTTTGGGCCATTGGCACAGGCGTAACCGCTACTTCGGCACAGGCACAGGAAATCCATTTATTTATCCGCAAAGAGCTCACTGCAAAATATGGTAAGGAAGTAGCTGATAACACCACTATTTTGTATGGCGGCAGCTGTAATCCTAAAAATGCCGGCGAATTGTTTGCGCAACCGGATATTGATGGCGGCCTGATAGGTGGTGCATCCCTGAAATCCCGCGACTTTCTGGATATTGTGAAGACGTTTAATTAAGATTTTTAGAATCAGGAATCAAGAGCCAAGAATCAAGAATAGTTTATCCTGATTCTTGACTCCTGGTTCTCGGCTCTTAATAAAATGAGGAAGCTGTTAAAAGTCATACTGCCCCCTTTAGTTGGTTTTGCAGCTTATTTTGTTGCGATAAGGTACAGTTCTGTTTATTTTACATTGCGCATAGACGAAATGGGCGAGGGGACGATCACTGCCTTTATGGCCTACTACCGTTACTTTATGCCCTTATTATTTACGGTGGCCGTGCTTACGCAATTGCTGATCGTCGTTCCGATATGGGACAGGGTGTTTTTAAGATCCAGAACGGGTAAGTTTATCTCGTTGCTTATTCTCTATCTGATATGCCTGTTGTTTGCTGTTGGTATAAGCTATGCTATATGGGATAAACAATCAGGTTTTGAGCATGTAGCGAAGGTTTGTGTTTTCATGACCGGAGTTCAAATAGTTTACTGGGCTGTAAACCTGTTTATTTTGTACCTGTTAACCAAGAAGCCGGAGCCATCACCGGAAGTTTCAGAATCTCCGGAATGATCTTCGGTTATCTCAAATCTATAGAGAATGAATTATTACGAACTCATTTTTACTACCAAACCTGCTGAAGACTACCAGCAAGACCTATTGATCAATGAATTAGGTGAAATTGGTTTTGATACTTTTGAGGAGATAGAAACAGGTTTTAAAGCTTATATACCGTCCGGCGATTTTGACCAGCAATTGCTGGATGAGCACCTGGAGCCTTATCATGCACAGTTCAGCTTTACGTATGAAGTGAATGTGATCCCGCAAAAAAACTGGAACGAGGTATGGGAAAGCAATTTTGAGCCGATACAGATCAGGGATAAGGTTTGGGTAAGGGCGACCTTTCATCCGCAACGGCCTGAGTTTCCATACGAGATCGTCATAGATCCTAAAATGGCGTTTGGTACCGGGCATCACGAAACCACATCGATGATGATGGACCTGATGCTGGATACAGGCTTTGCGGGTAAAAATGTGCTGGATATGGGCTGTGGCACCGGCATACTGGCAATTCTAGCCGCTAAGCTTGGTGCTGAAAATATTACCGCAATAGATTACGACCTGGTTTGTTATGAAAGTGCGATGGAGAATGCAGCGTTGAATGATATCCAAAATATTAAAGCCATCTGCGGATCAAAAGAAGTTATACCAGACGAGCATTTTGATACGATACTGGCTAATATCAACCGCAATATCCTGCTAGACCAGATATCGCGCTATAGCGAGGTATTAAAACCTGGTGGCGAAATCTATTTCAGCGGCTTTTATGAGCACCCTGATCTTGATATCATAACAGGGGAAGCCGCCAAACATGGTCTTAAATATATCAGCCATAAAAAAACCAAAGACTGGGTAGCTGCCCGCTTTGTTAAGAATGGATAAGATTTGACAACTTTAAAAAAGTTGTCAAATCTATGTAATCGGTGTAATCACCCAACAATCGGTGTAATCTTAAAAAATTAATAACCAAGCGTGAACCTTCTTTTAATAAAACGGTTACTTTCCAGTTCATCAATGATTGCCACGGCCATATCTTCAACAGAAATTTCATTTTTTCCGTCTTCGTCTGTAACAGGCTGATCAGCACCTAAGCGGAATACTCCTGTGCGTTCACCAGGATGCAGGTTAGCGGCCGGACTAATAAATGTCCAGTCGAGCTCACTTTCTTTTTTCAGGATATTGAGATAGTCGCGGGCTGCGGTTGCGCCGTTTTTCCATTGGGCAGGAAATTCCGGCGTATCTACCATCTGCACACCGGGGGCCACTTCCAGGCTGCCGGCCCCACCAACTACCAGCAGGCGTTTTACACCGGATATTTTTGCCGCTTGCTGAATGGCTTCTGATCCTTCAAGAAAATCATTGTAAAGATTGGGGTTTGTCCAGCCGGCATTATAAGCGCTGACAATGGCATCGTGCCCCGCCAGGATTTTTGCGAGATGGTCACTATCATCTGCGTCGGCAGAAACGGCTGTCAACTTATTATTTTTAATGGTGAGCTTGTCAATATTGCGGGCAATTGCGGTCACCTCGTAATCCCGGTTCAATGCCTCATTCAGTACGGCTGAGCCAACAAATCCTGTTGCGCCTATTATTGCTATTTTCATGGTATTTGGTTATATTTAATGGTGGTATAGTAATTGTATTTATTTCTTGCTACAAATAACCAATTTAAACACATATTGTGATTTTGTATGTTATAATATGTGTTGCAACTGACAATTATAAACCCGCAGCTGTGTAATTTTGATGTATGATTTTACTTTTAAACCAAATTGGTCAAAATGTAAAATACTCTAATTCCTAATGATATGAAAACCTATATTGTACCAATTGATTTTTCTGAGACGTCTGTTCATGCTGCGGAGTTTGCTGCCATGTTAAGCAATCAAACGGAAGTTGCACGTATCGTTTTAATGCATTCCTACCATGTGTCGGTGTATGAAAGTGTATTGCCGACGCCGGATATGCTGATCCCGAGCGAAGAAGAAATAGCAGAGCAGGTTGTTGAAAAGACAAAGCAACTGGAACACATTAAGTCCAAAATACACAAACAGGTGAGGGAGCAAGTATCTATCCATGTATGTATCAGTCGCTCTACCCTAATACGATCTATCATAGAAACGATAAGTAAAGAGAATGGAGATATAGTGATCTTAGGCAGCAACGGAACCAGCGGCGACATCAGCCATATAGGCAGTAATGTAGTGAATATATCACAGTTGAGCCCAGTGCCTGTTATCGTTGTGCCTCCTGCATGTTGCTACGAACCGATCAAGCGGGTAGTAATGGCCTGCGATTTTAATAAAGTAAAAGATACGGTTCCGTTAGAATCATTAAAAAATCTTTTGACCCGGCATGAAGTCGATCTGCTGGTGGTAAACATTGATAAACAGGCCAAACATAAAAATGCTGATCCTGAACAAATGGCCGAGGAAAGCGCTTTACACACCATGCTGAAACAATATCACCCGCACTATTATTATAATAATGAGAATGATATTATTAACGGGATATTGAATTTCGCCAACGGTCACCACGCACAATTGGTGATAGCCCTGCCGCATAAGTATAGTTTTTTCCAGTCGCTGCTGCACAATAGTGTATCGCATGAGCTTAGCATCCACTCGGCTGTACCCGTATTATTATTGAAATAATAGGTTTCCTGTATCCCTGACAGATATTGCTTAAATAAATATATTTTTAAGCAATGGGTATTTTACGTTTATTTGCAAAACTTTTCTTCACAGTTTATATTTTTAATGAGGATACATTTTATAGCCATAGGTGGCAGTGCCATGCATAATATGGCTATCGCTTTACATAAAAAGGGGTTTAAAGTAACCGGATCAGACGATGTGCTTTTTGAGCCGTCGGTATCACGTTTATCAAAATACGGCTTGTTTCCTGACAAGGAAGGCTGGTATCCCGAGAAGCTTACGGCTGATATTGACGCTGTTATACTTGGGATGCATGCCCGGGCGGATAATCCGGAACTATTAAGAGCGCAGGAACTTGGTTTAAAAATATATTCGTACCCCGAATATATTTATGAGCATTCCAAAAATAAGCTGAGGGTAGTAATAGGAGGGAGCCATGGTAAAACTACCATCACCTCGATGATATTACATGTACTGAAAAATACGGGTAAGGATTTTGATTACCTGGTGGGTGCACAACTGGAAGGTTTTGATACCATGGTGAAGCTCACCGACGAGGTGCAGGTGATTGTGATAGAGGGCGATGAGTACTTATCATCGGCTATTGACAGGAGGCCAAAATTCCATTTATACAAAGCTAACATTGGGGTCATCAGCGGTATTGCCTGGGACCATATCAACGTATTCCCGACCTTCGATAATTATGTGGAACAATTCAGTTTGTTTATTGATACCATACAACCCGGTGGAAAATTAATCTATAGTGAAACTGACACGGTTTTGGCGGAATTGGTCGCAGAAAATAAATCAGAAGTTAAAAAAATTCCATATGGTTTGCCGGTATATAATATTAAATATGGTATTACAAATATTATAGCCGATGGAAAAGAATACCGGCTGCAAGTATTTGGCGAACATAACCTTTTGAACATGGAAGCCGCCAGGTTGGTATGTGAAAATCTTGGCATTTCCTCATATGATTTTTATGAACAAATAAGCTCGTTTAAAGGAGCCGCCCGCCGCCTCGAACTGATGGGAAAAAATGAAAGTGCGAGTTTTTTTAAAGACTTTGCGCATTCTCCGTCTAAATTGAAGGCGACAATTCATGCGGTCAGGTCACAATTTCCTGATAGAAAGCTAATTGCATGCATCGAGTTGCATACGTTCAGTAGTTTGAACAAAGACTTTTTAGGTGAGTATGCACATGCGATGGACGAGGCAGATACGGCCATTGTTTTTATCGCGAAGAAAACTTTTGAGCAAAAGAAAATGCAGCCCTACGCTGCTGAAACAGTGAAAAATGCTTTTGCAAGACCTGATCTGACTTTTTATGATGATCCCGAAGTACTGTTAAAATACCTCGAAAATCTGAAGATGGAAAACGCAAATTTACTGATGATGAGCTCCGGAAATTTTGGCGGGATCGACCTGAATGAGCTATCAATAAAAATATTGTAAAAAAATAAATAATACACTTTGATATGAAATATTTAATTGTAACTTTATTAACTACTGAGAAAACCTTATCAAATCAATAATTTAAAATGAAAGCACTCGGAAAAAAAATCAGGTTACTCCGTCACCAAAAGGGATGGAGCCAGGAAGATGTTGCAAAAAAGCTCGACATCTCTATCCCGGCTTTTTCTAAAATTGAGACCGGGATAACCGATATTAATTTGTCACGGCTTGAGCAGATTTCAAACCTGTTTGAGATGACTGTAGTACAGTTACTTACATTCAATGATGACGAACAGGATCAAAAGATCATCAACGAATTGGAGATCGTAAATAAGAAGCTGATGGACCGGGATGTGGAAGTGATCGAACTGCAAAAAAAGGTGATCGAACTATTTGAAGAATTAAGGCATTCAAAAGCTACTGCATAACAACCTGTTGCAGTTTTTCTTGAACTTAATTAAAGATGTAACGCATTGTTAAATGCTTTTTACCAAATACGCCTCCCATGCTATGATGGAGGGCTATCATCTTATCATTAAAATCGCCGACCCAGGATAGTTCCAATTCGTCATATTGCTTTAAAGGCAACACATATTCTTTCACTTTAATAAATAAAGCAGACTCCAAACCGTGTTTCTGAAACTTTTGTTTGGTGCCCATTACAATGGCCCTCATGCGTGACACGCCTTTCCATTTGTGATAAATGAATTTGAGCTTACCAATAAGGTTAAGTTTCCCATTAATGGTTTTGATCATCTGGTTGGCATCAGGCAATATGACTACAAAGGAAGCAGGTTCGCCGTTTACATAGGCAAACCATATCAGCTTTTCATCCATCAGTGGTTTCATTTTCCTGAAACTTTCCAGCAGGGTGGCTTTAACAATGGGTACAAAGTTTTCAAAATCGCGCCAGCCGTCATTATAGATCTCCATAAAGTCCGTAACGAATTTTTCTATTTCAGCCGACCTGAAGTGCTTAAACTCATATCCCGGTTTTTGTGCTACCCATTGGGCAATTTTGGTGAATCTTTCCGGGAATGGTTTATGCGCATCCACATGATTGGTGATCTGTTCATACTGGGTTTTGAAACCGTATTTCTCGAAAAAATCAACGTAGTAGGGCGGGTTATAATTCATGCCGTACGAGGGTGGTACGAAACCATCGGCCAGCAGGCCCCAGAAATTGTCATTCTCGCCAAAGTTGATCGGGCCATCCATAGCCTGCATACCATTGGCTTTGAGCCAGTTTTTGGCGGTGTCGAACAATAAAAATGCAGCTTTCTGGTCATTCACAGATTCAAAAAAACCCATGCCGCCAGTCGGCTGTTCGTAATTATATGCCTTTTCGTTGTTGATAAACGCGGCCACGCGGCCTATCAATTGCCCGTTATCATCTTTTAGTATCCACCGTGTGCATTTGCCATGCTGAAAAAAATTATTTTTAGCCGGATCAAAAACTGCTTCTATATCGTTGTCAAGCGGGCATATCCAGTTTTTATCGTTCTTATAAATTATCCGGGCTACATCTAAAAAAGCCTTCTTATCAACCTTGCTGCTAACCTCGGTAATTGTCATTAGTGGTAGATTAAATATAAAAAGCATCCAGATAATACCCTGAATGCTTTCAAATGAAATAAGATCAGTATTTAAATCAGTTTAAAAATCGTCGTCTTCATCATAGCCCTCAAAAGATTCATATCTTCCAAGATCATCCAAAGGCATATCAAAGTCCTCATCGTCATCATCATCAATAATTCTCTTTTTCGCAGGTAAATCGGTTGACTTTTCATCCGGTTTTTTTGCGGCCGTGCTTTTAGGGGCGGTCGTTTTTTTAACTGGTTTTTTTGGCGTTTCCATCGCGACGATTCTGTTATAAAATATATATCAAGTTATGTTTAAATCAATTTGAATGCAAATTATCTTTATTGACGCTGTGCATTTGTTATTCCAAAAATAATTAAAATCATTTTCAAAGAAAATACATTTAAAAATTATTCTGCCTGCTCACCAATCGAAACCGAATTGTCCGTAAACTCTTTGATCTGCGGTAATTCGTTCAGGTCATTTATACCGAAATAGTCCATAAATTGTTGGCTTGCACTGTATAAAATTGGCCTGCCAACCGTTTCTGCTTTTCCGGCGATGGTAATCAGCTCTTTTTCAAGCAGTTTTTGAATGGAGTATTCGCTGTTTACGCCACGGATCTGCTCTATTTCTAATTTGGTTACTGTTTGCTTATAGGCAATGATGGCCAATGTTTCCAACGCCGCAGGGCTTAGTTTCTTTTTAGAGCGTTGCAACTGTAATAAGCTGATCACGGCGTGGTAGTCCTTTTTGGTCAGAAACTGGTAGCCATTGGAAATATTGACCAGCTCAAGGGCAAAATTTGCATCCTGGTATTTTTTCTGAATATTACTGATGCTGGCCAATACCTCATCTTTATTAAAATCGCGTTCAAAGGCCGATTGAAGACAATAGATAATTTCCTCAATCCGGATACTTTGTTCTGATGAGAAAATAAGCGCTTCAATATATAATTCAGGATTCTGCATTCAGGTATAATGGTATATAATTTATTTGCTTCCAAATATGCAAAAAGATATGATTAAAGCGGATACCAAAGGATAATGTAAGCCGGTGAACAGATATTAACAATTGGGGATATCAAAGGTGGAAAATGTGCCGCTGAGGAAAAAAACGGGAAAAAATGCAACATGAGGCGGTAAAAATTTCCCCAACAGATTAAAATATAACCTAATGGTTAAGATAATGTATAGTTAAAACACGCCTTTTTAAAAGATGGCACAGGATTTGGCTATATATTAATACCCCCACAAAGGGCTGTTTTTCATAGGTAGATGTAAAAGCCGGAAACTGCGAGAGTAACCGGCTTTTTCTTTTTAAAAACTAAGAGTTTTTAGAACCAAGAGTCAAGAATCAAGAACCAAGATTTTATGACAGAATTCTAAAGACTAATCTAAAATGTAATAAAGCGACAACCTGGCTCTTGAATCTCGTTTCTCTCAATAATTGATCACCTGCTCTTCGATCTGCGATGGAACATCGCGCCACTCATATTTTTGATTTCTTAATTGCGGTTCAAAACCTGCATCTTTTATAGAGTCCTGGATACCCTTTGCTGTAAAGCGATGTGGTGCGCCGGCCGCCGATACCACGTTTTCTTCGATCATGATGGAGCCGAAATCATTGGCACCGGCATGGAGGCAGATCTGCGCTACCTGTTTGCCTACCGTTAACCACGAGGCTTGTATGTTTTTGATATTGGGCAACATGATGCGGCTAAGTGCGATCATGCGTATATATTCATCGCCCGATACATTATTGGTGATGCCGCGCACTTTACGCAGCAGTGTGCCGTCGTCCTGGAAAGGCCAGGGGATAAAGGCGATAAAACCATAATGCCCTTCGGGCTTTTCGGACTGCACTTCGCGTATCCAAACCAGGTGCTCAAAGCGCTCCTCGATGGTCTCTACGTGACCGAACATCATGGTTGCAGATGATGGTAAATTAAGCTGATGGGCTGCACGCATTACATCCAGCCATTCCCTGCCGCCGCATTTTCCCTTGGAGATCAGCCTGCGCACGCGATCGTTTAGTATCTCGGCGCCTGCACCTGGTAATGAATCAAGGCCTGCTGCCTTTAGCTCACGTAGTACATCGATATGGCTCATGTTCTCCAGTTTGGATACGTGGGCAATCTCGGGCGGGCCTAAAGAGTGCAGTTTTAAGTTTGGATACAGCTCTTTTAATTGTTTGAAAAGGTCGGCATAAAATTTAAGTCCGAGGTCGGGGTGATGGCCTCCCTGTAATAGAAGCTGGTCGCCGCCGTAGCGGAAAGTTTCCTCTATCTTCTGCTTATAAGTTTCTATATCGGTAATATAGCTATCCTCGTGACCTGGTCTGCGGAAAAAGTT
>JBEHXM010000005.1:0-81083 GCA_048498695.1 Bacteroidota bacterium | reverse complement strand
TCACGTTGACCACGGTAAAACAACCCTTACCGCAGCTATTACCAAAGTATTGGCTGATAAAGGTTTATCTGAGGCTCGTTCTTTCGATTCAATCGACTCAGCTCCTGAAGAAAAAGAACGTGGTATCACTATCAACACTGCACACGTTGAGTATTCAACTGCAAATCGTCACTACGCTCACGTAGATTGCCCGGGACACGCTGACTATGTAAAAAACATGGTTACTGGTGCTGCGCAAATGGACGGTGCAATTATAGTTGTTGCTGCTACTGATGGTCCTATGCCTCAAACCCGCGAACACATCCTGTTGGCTCGCCAGGTAGGTGTACCTGCGCTTGTTGTTTTCATGAACAAAGTTGACATGGTGGATGATCCGGAACTATTAGAATTAGTTGAAATGGAAATTCGTGAATTATTATCATTCTACGAATATCCTGGTGATGATATCCCTGTAATTCAAGGTTCAGCTCTTGGTGGCTTGAACGCTGACCCTAAATGGGTTGAAAAAATTATGGAATTGATGAATGCTGTAGATAGCTACATCCCAATTCCTCCTCGTCTGACTGATCTTCCATTCCTGATGCCTGTTGAAGACGTATTCTCGATCACTGGTCGTGGTACAGTAGCAACCGGTCGTATCGAGCGTGGTGTAATCAATTCTGGCGATGCTGTTGACATCCTGGGTATGGGTGCTGAGAACTTAAAATCAACCGTAACTGGTGTTGAGATGTTCCGCAAGATCCTTGACCGTGGTGAAGCAGGTGATAACGTAGGTTTATTGTTACGTGGTATTGAAAAAACTGATATCCGTCGTGGTATGGTTATTTGCAAACCAGGTTCAGTAACTCCTCACACCGATTTCAAAGCAGAAGTTTACGTATTATCAAAAGCAGAAGGTGGCCGTCACACTCCATTCTTCAACAAATACCGCCCGCAATTCTATTTCCGTACAACTGACGTAACCGGTGAAATTTCATTGGCCGAAGGTGTAGAAATGGTTATGCCAGGTGATAACGTTACCATCACTGTAAAGCTGATCAACGCTATCGCAATGGAAAAAGGCTTACGTTTCGCTATCCGTGAAGGTGGTCGTACCGTAGGTGCAGGTCAGGTAACTGAGATCTTAAAATAATCTACCCTGACAAACCTCTTCAATGGGGTACAAGGAATAGGTTAATTTCTTGCAAAGTACTTAGTCAAAATTGGCTAAGTACTTTGTTTACTATAAGGAAATTAGAAATTTAAGTATAAACGGGAATAGTTCAATGGTAGAATAGAGGTCTCCAAAACCTTTGATCAGGGTTCGAATCCTTGTTCCCGTGCATAATAAGTAAACAAATATGGCTGCAGTAATAGAATATGTTAAAGAGTCGTACATCGAGCTAACCCAAAAGGTAACCTGGCCAACCTGGCGCGAGTTACAAAGCAGCGCGATAGTAGTATTGGTAGCGGCAATTATTATTGCCATGCTGATATTTGGTATGGACCGCGTAGTACATTTTGTGCTGGATAAGATATATATGTCACTAACCTAATTTGTATACAAAAAATGAGCGATCAATTAAAATGGTACGTGGTTAGGGCCATCAGCGGTAAAGAGAAAAAAGTTAAACAATATATAGATGCCGAAATCAATCGTTTAGGCATTACTCACCTGGTTCCGCAGGTATTGATACCTACTGAGAAATATTACCAGATGCGCGATGGAAAGAAGATAGCCAAAGAGCGCAATTTTTTTCCGGGTTATGTATTGATGGAGGCAGCGCTGGATGGTGAGTTAGAGCATATTATAAAAAACGTTAATAGCGTTATAGGGTTCCTGGGTGATAAAGCCGGAAATGCTATCCCGCTTCGCCAGGCCGAAGTTAACCGTATTTTAGGTAAGGTTGATGAGATGAGCACACAGGGCGAAACCATGAATGTGCCTTATTATGTAGGCGAGAACGTGAAGGTAATGGACGGACCTTTCAACGGTTTCAGCGGTGTGATAGAAGAGGTAAACGAGGAAAAGAAGAAATTAAAGGTAATGGTAAAGATATTCGGGCGCCGTACGCCGCTTGAATTGAATTACATGCAGGTAGAGAAAGAGTAGATTAGAGATTGGTGATTAGAGACTAGAGATTAGTTGAACCCGAAAACCAAAAACGAACAAAAATATTAATGAGCCATTGATTGAACTGATTAACTAATCACTAATCTCCAATCACTGCTCGAAGAGCTTAAATGTTACTTAGCTTCCACTTACTAACATTAAGTACTAATTAAAATTAACAAAATGGCAAAAGAAATCGGTGCAATGGTTAAGCTTCAGGTGAAGGGCGGCGCTGCAAACCCATCGCCTCCAATTGGACCTGCTTTAGGTGCAAAAGGGGTGAACATCATGGAGTTTTGCAAGCAGTTCAACGCACGTACCCAGGATAAACCTGGTAAAGTGTTGCCTGTTGTAATTACTGTTTACGTCGACAAGTCATTCGATTTTATCATCAAAACCCCTCCTGTAGCTATCCAGTTAATGGAAGTATCAGGGATCAAAAGCGGGTCGGCTGAGCCCAACCGTAAAAAAGTTGCCAGTGTAAACTGGTCGCAGGTTGAGACCATTGCTAAAGATAAAATGACTGATTTGAACGCATTTACAGTAGAATCAGCCATGAAAATGGTGGCAGGAACTGCCAGAAGTATGGGAATTACCGTATCTGGTACGGCTCCCTGGAACTAATTGATTTCGGATTTCGGATTTTCGATTTCGGATTTTTAAAATCTCAAATCTCAAATCTCAGGTCTCAAATCTTAAAAATTAATTAACAAATCAGTTTAAGACAGTGGCAAGATTAACAAAAAATCAAAAAGCGGCACTATCCAAAATTGAGGCTAATAAAGCATATTCATTACAGGATGCATCAACTTTAGTTAAGACAATTAACTATACCAAGTTTGATTCTTCTGTTGATATAGATGTTCGTTTAGGTGTTGACCCGCGCAAAGCCAATCAAATGGTGCGTGGTATTGCAACATTACCTCATGGAACCGGCAAAACTGTACGTGTATTAGTGCTTTGCACACCTGACAAAGAGCAGGAAGCAAAGGACGCAGGTGCAGATTTCGTAGGTTTGGATGACTATATTGCCAAGATTGAAGGCGGATGGACTGACGTTGATATTATCATTACTATGCCAAGTGTTATGGCTAAGGTAGGTCGTTTGGGTCGTATTTTAGGCCCGCGTAACCTGATGCCTAACCCTAAATCAGGAACTGTAACTACCGAAGTTGGTAAAGCAGTAACTGACGTAAAAGGCGGTAAGATCGACTTCAAGGTTGATAAAACCGGTATCATCCATGCCTCAATAGGAAAAGTATCTTTCCCTGCTGATAAAATTTATGAGAATGCTTTGGAAGTATTGCAAACTATCTCAAAATTAAAACCATCGGCAGCTAAAGGAACATATTTCAAGAGTATTCATATCTCTTCAACTATGTCGCCCGGAATCGAAATTGAAACTAAAACAGTAGCGGGGATCTAATCATGAATAAAGAAGAAAAACACGAGCTTGTTCTTGCCCTCACTGAACAGATTAAAGAGTACGGTAATTTTTATATTACTGACACTTCTGATCTGACGGTTGCAAAAGTAAACGATATCCGTCGTAAATGTTTCGAAAGCGATATCACCATGCAGGTTGCTAAAAACAGCTTGATTAAAAAAGCTATGGAAGCTGCAGGTGGTGATTTCAGCCCGATATATGATGTGTTGAAAGGTTCATCATCAGTTCTTTTTTCTAAATCAGCTACTGCTCCGGCAAAGTTGATCAAACAATTAAGAAAAACAGGTGAAAAACCGATCTTAAAAGCAGCTTATATCGATTCGGCCGTATTTATTGGCGACAAACAGTTGGATACCCTGGTTAACTTAAAATCTAAGGAACAACTGATCGGAGAGATCATCGGATTATTGCAATCACCAGCTAAAAACGTTATTTCAGGTCTGCAATCAGGCGGAAATAAACTGGCAGGAATTGTTAAAACATTACAAGAAAGAGGTTAAACGAACACCTGAAAGTTCGACATTAAACAAAACGTATTTAAAGTAAAAAACAAAATAAAATGGCAGATTTAAAATCATTTGCTGAACAGTTGGTAAACTTAACAGTAAAAGAAGTTAACGAATTAGCTCAGATATTAAAAGACGAGTATGGCATTGAGCCTGCTGCTGCAGCTGTTGCAGTTGCTGCTGCTCCGGCTGGTGGCGGTGACGCTCCTGCTGCTGAAGCTGCACAAACCGCTTTTGATGTTATCCTGAAAGAAGCTGGCGGCGCTAAATTAGCAGTTGTTAAATTAGTGAAAGACCTGACTGGCTTAGGTTTGAAAGAAGCTAAAGATCTTGTTGACGGTGCACCTAAAGAAGTTAAAACTGGTGTAACTAAAGAAGAAGCTGAATCTCTGAAAAAACAATTAGAAGAAGCCGGAGCTGTTGTTGAAGTTAAATAACTTCAACCAGCAAAAATAACATAAGACTCCGACCGTTTTTGGTCGGGGTCTATTGTCGTTTATATTGCCTTATAGATTTGAGATATCAGATTTGAGATTTGAGACTTTTTATGTCGAATATATTTAAACATTAAAAATTCACTTTCTTTTATTCTCACATCTCACATCTAAGTACTCATATCTATATCAGTTTATTAGTAAACTAAAATTTTAATCCCTTGGCAAACAAAAATAACGAAAGAGTAAATTTTGCAACCAGCCGTAAGGTATTGGATTATCCCGATTTTCTGGATGTTCAGTTGCAATCTTTCCAGGAATTTTTTCAATTGGAAACCACCTCAGACAACCGTCATAAAGAAGGGTTGTTTAAAGTGTTTGCCGAAAATTTTCCAATCTCAGATTCAAGAAACATCTTCGTTTTAGAGTTTCTTGACTATTTTATTGATCCGCCACGTTACGATATACGCGAGTGTATTGAGCGCGGCTTAACTTACAGTGTGCCATTAAAAGCGAAACTTCGCTTATCATGTAATGACGCTGAGCACGAAGACTTTGAAACAATTGTACAGGACGTGTACCTGGGAACTATCCCATACATGACCCCTAAAGGTACTTTTGTTATCAATGGCGCCGAGCGTGTGATTGTATCGCAATTACACCGTTCACCAGGTGTGTTCTTCGGCCAAAGCCGTCACACAAACGGTACAAAATTGTATTCGGCACGTGTTATCCCTTTCAAAGGATCATGGATCGAATTTGCTACAGACGTGAACAACGTGATGTATGCCTACATTGACCGTAAAAAGAAATTCCCGGTTACTACACTGCTTCGTGCTATTGGCTACGATTCTGATAAGGATATATTGGAGCTGTTTGAACTGGCCGACGAAGTGAAAGTAAGCAAATCAGGCCTGAAGAAATATATCGGCCGTAAGCTTGCTGCAAGGGTGCTCAAAAAATGGGTTGAAGACTTCGTGGATGAAGATACTGGTGAAGTTGTGTCTATTGACCGTAACGAGATCATCCTTGAGCGTGAAACCGTACTGGAAGACGACCATATTGATATGATCATCGATGCCGGTGTGAAAACTGTTATCCTGAACAAGGAAGACGCTTCAACCAGCGGTGATTATACTATTATATATAATACTTTACAAAAAGATACTTCCAACTCAGAGAAAGAAGCGGTTGAGCATATCTACCGTCAATTACGTAACGCTGAACCACCTGATGAAGAAACAGCACGTGGTATCATCGACCGTTTGTTCTTCTCTGATAAAAGATATGACCTGGGCGATGTGGGCCGTTACCGCATCAACCGCAAGCTGAAGCTGGATACATCAGACGAGACCAAGGTTTTAACCAAGCAGGATATCATCGCTATCGTTAAATACCTGATCAAACTGATCAACTCAAAAGCTGAGGTGGATGATATTGACCACTTGTCAAATCGTCGTGTTCGTACAGTAGGCGAGCAGTTATATGCACAGTTTGGTGTTGGTTTGGCACGTATGGCACGTACCATCCGCGAGCGTATGAACATTCGTGACAACGAGGTGTTCACACCAACCGACCTGATCAATGCACGTACACTGTCGTCTGTTATCAATTCGTTCTTCGGTACCAACCAGCTTTCACAGTTTATGGACCAAACCAACCCACTGGCAGAGATCACGCACAAGCGTCGTCTGTCAGCCTTAGGGCCAGGTGGTCTGTCACGTGAGCGTGCCGGTTTCGAGGTTCGTGACGTACACTATACCCACTATGGCCGTTTGTGTACCATCGAAACTCCGGAAGGACCGAACATCGGTTTGATATCCTCACTTTGCGTACACGCCAAGATCAATAACCTTGGTTTCATCGAAACTCCTTACAAACGTGTAGTTGAAGGTGTGGTTTCTATGGACGAGCCTGTTGTGTACCTGTCTGCAGAAGATGAAGATGGAAAAACTATCGGTCAGGCTAATGCGGTATATAACGACAAAGGTGTATTTGCTACGCCGCGTGTAAAAGCACGTTTTGAAGGTGACTTCCCGGTAATTGAGCCTGAAAGGTTGGATTACATGGATATCGCTCCTAACCAGATCACTTCGATAGCGGCTTCATTGATTCCGTTCCTGGAACATGATGATGCTAACCGTGCGCTGATGGGATCAAACATGCAACGCCAGGCCGTACCATTATTGCGCCCTGAGGCGCCGATTGTAGGTACAGGTTTGGAAGGCCGTGTGGCAAAAGATTCACGTACACTGATCAATGCCGAAGGCAATGGTGTGGTGGAATATGTGGATGCTACTGAGATCCGTATCAAATATGACCGTAACGAGCTGGACCGCCTGATATCATTTGATGGCGATACCCGCAGTTACCTGTTAACCAAGTTTAAAAAGACCAACCAGAGCACTACCATGAACCTGAAGCCGATTGTTAAAAAAGGCGAGAGGGTTGAAAAAGGGCAGGTGCTTTGCGAAGGTTACGCCACACAAAATGGTGAGCTGGCATTAGGCCGTAACTTAAAAGTAGCATTCATGCCTTGGCAGGGATATAACTTTGAGGATGCGATCGTGATCTCAGAACGCGTTGTGTCGCAGGATATATTTACTTCACTTCACGTTGAGGAATTCGAACTTGAAGTTCGTGATACCAAACGTGGTGAGGAAGAACTGACACCGGATATTCCGAACGTATCAGAAGAAGCTACTAAAGACCTTGACGAAGACGGTATCATCCGTGTAGGCGCCGAGGTTAAAGAGGGCGATATCCTGATCGGTAAGATCACTCCGAAAGGTGAGTCTGATCCTTCACCGGAAGAAAAATTATTACGTGCAATATTTGGTGACAAGGCAGGTGATGTGAAAGATGCATCATTGAAAACCCCGCCATCAATCAACGGTGTGGTAATTGATACCAAATTGTTCTCACGTGCTAAGAAAACTTCAAAGGCTGAAGAAAAAGCTCAGTTGGAGAAACTGGATAACAAACACGAAAAAGCAATAAAAGATCTGAAGAATATCCTGATCGACAAATTGTTCGAGATCGTGAATGGTAAAACTTCACAGGGTGTTCACAATGTTTATAAAGAACTGCTGGTACCTAAAGGTGTTAAATTCACCCAAAAGATACTGGTTGAGCTGAACTACGAAAACATCAACCCAACCAAGTGGACCACTGATGATGATAAGAACGACCAGATCAAAACTTTGCTTCACAACTACAATATCAAAGTGAACGAAGAACTGGGTGCTTACCGTCGTGATAAATTCGCTATCAGTGTGGGTGATGAGCTTCCATCAGGTATTGTGCAGATGGCTAAGGTTTACATCGCTAAAAAGCGTAAGCTTAAAGTGGGTGATAAAATGGCCGGTCGTCACGGTAACAAGGGTATTGTTGCCCGTATTGTACGTGATGAGGATATGCCATTCCTGGAAGACGGAACACCGGTTGATATCGTGCTGAACCCGCTGGGTGTACCATCGCGTATGAACCTGGGCCAGATATACGAAACAGTTTTAGGCTGGGCAGGTAAAGAGCTGGGTATGAAATTCGCTACTCCGATTTTTGATGGTGCAAGCCATGACGAAGTGGAAGAGTGGGTTAAGAAAGCCAACCTACCTGAATCAGGAAGAACTTACCTGTACAATGGTTTAACAGGCGATCGTTTTGACCAGCCAACTACAGTAGGTATCATCTACATGCTGAAACTGGGTCACATGGTTGACGATAAGATGCACGCACGTTCTATAGGGCCATACTCATTAATTACACAACAGCCATTGGGTGGTAAAGCCCAGTTTGGTGGTCAGCGTTTTGGTGAGATGGAAGTTTGGGCACTGGAAGCATTTGGTGCATCAAACATCCTGCAGGAAATATTGACTGTTAAATCGGATGATGTTATCGGCCGTGCTAAAACTTACGAGGCTATTGTTAAGGGTGAGAACCTGCCAACACCATCAGTTCCTGAATCATTCAACGTATTGGTTCATGAGTTAAGAGGTTTAGGTTTGGATATCACTTTAGAATAATTAGTGATTTAGTGAAGGAGTGAATTAGTGATTGAGCAAAATCAATTATTAATTCTCTCATTCAAGATAACGAAGCGGTGATGCAATCACTAATTCACTAACTCACTAATTCAATCATTAAAAACAAAGGAGACTATGTCTTACAAAAAGGATAATAAAATCAAAAGTAACTTCACCACCATTACCATTAGTCTGGCTTCACCTGAATCCATTCTTGAGCGGTCAAGCGGCGAAGTTTTAAAACCAGAGACCATTAACTACAGGACCTACAAGCCTGAGCGTGATGGTTTATTCTGCGAACGTATTTTTGGTCCGGTTAAGGATTACGAATGCCATTGCGGTAAATACAAACGTATCCGTTACAAGGGTATCGTTTGCGACCGTTGCGGTGTTGAAGTAACCGAAAAGAAAGTACGCCGTGAGCGTATGGGACACATTAACCTGGTAGTTCCTGTGGCTCACATCTGGTATTTCCGCTCGTTGCCGAATAAGATCGGTTACCTGCTGGGCTTACCAACCAAAAAACTCGATCTGATCATTTATTATGAAAGATATGTAGTGATACAGCCGGGTATTAAAGAAGGCGATGGCATTTCCCAAATGGATTTCCTGACCGAAGAAGAATACCTGGACGTATTGGATACGCTTCCAAAAGAAAATCAGTACCTGGATGACAAAGACCCTCAGAAGTTTGTTGCCAAAATGGGTGCCGAGGCTCTGGAAGAATTATTACGCCGTTTAAACCTGGACGAATTATCTTATAACCTTCGTCACCAGGCTGCTAATGAGACTTCTCAGCAGCGTAAAAACGAAGCTTTAAAACGCCTTCAGGTAGTTGAAGCTTTCCGTGATGCAAAAACAAGGATCGAAAATAACCCTGAGTGGATGATCGTTAAGATCGTTCCGGTTATTCCGCCTGAATTGCGTCCGTTAGTACCATTGGAAGGTGGTCGTTTTGCCACTTCCGATTTGAATGACCTGTACCGTCGTGTGATCATCCGTAACAACCGTTTAAAAAGGTTGATCGAGATCAAAGCACCGGAAGTAATCCTGCGTAACGAAAAACGTATGCTGCAGGAAGCTGTGGATTCGTTATTTGATAACTCACGTAAGGTAAACGCTGTAAAAACAGAAGGTAACCGTGCTTTGAAATCACTTTCAGACATCCTGAAAGGTAAACAAGGCCGTTTCCGTCAGAACTTATTAGGTAAACGTGTCGACTATTCAGCCCGTTCGGTAATTGTTGTAGGTCCAAACCTTAAGTTACACGAGTGCGGTCTACCAAAAGATATGGCTGCCGAATTGTTTAAACCATTTATCATCCGCAAAATGATTGAGCGTGGTGTGGTTAAAACAGTAAAATCAGCTAAAAAGATCGTTGACCGTAAAGACCCATTAGTTTGGGATATATTGGAAAACGTACTGAAAGGCCACCCTGTATTATTAAACCGTGCGCCTACGCTGCACAGGTTGGGTATACAGTCCTTCCAGCCAAAACTGGTTGAGGGTAAGGCTATTCAGTTGCACCCATTAACCTGTACCGCGTTCAACGCCGACTTTGACGGTGACCAGATGGCTGTGCACGTACCGCTTGGTAATGCTGCTATTTTGGAAGCCCAGATATTGATGCTTGCTTCACACAACATTCTTAACCCTGCAAACGGTACACCTATTACTGTACCATCACAGGACATGGTGCTTGGTTTGTATTACATAACCAAAGGCCGCAAAACTGATGCAGGACGTACGATAAAAGGTGAAGGCTTATCATTCTACTCAGCAGAAGAGGTAATTATTGCCTACAACGAGCGCAAACTTGACCTGCACGCTTTTATAAAAGTAAAAGCTAACGTAAAGGAAAAAGACGGAAGCATTGTTAGTAAACTGATAGATACTACTGTTGGCCGTGTGTTATTTAACCAGCACGTTCCGGTTGAAGTAGGATACATTAACGAATTGCTGACCAAAAAATCATTACGTGATATTATTGGTGATGTAGTTAAGGTTACAGGTATGGCACGTGCCGCCCAGTTTTTGGATGATATCAAGGAATTAGGTTTCCAGATGGCATTCCAGGGTGGTTTATCATTTAACCTGAAAGACATTAACATCCCTGCTGAAAAGATTACACTTATCGAACAGGCCTCTAAACAGGTTGACGAGGTAATGGGTAACTACAACATGGGTTTCATTACCAATAACGAGCGTTATAACCAGATCATCGATATCTGGACACGTATCAACAACCGTTTGACTGCAAACGTGATGGATATCCTGTCTAACGATAACCAGGGCTTCAACTCAGTATATATGATGCTGGATTCTGGTGCACGTGGTTCTAAAGAGCAGATCCGCCAGCTGGCAGGTATGCGTGGATTGATGGCGAAACCGCAAAAATCAGGTTCAGGTGGTGAAATTATTGAAAACCCGATCTTGTCGAACTTTAAAGAAGGTTTGTCAGTATTGGAATACTTTATTTCAACTCACGGTGCCCGTAAAGGTTTGGCCGATACCGCTTTGAAAACTGCGGATGCTGGTTACCTTACCCGTCGTTTACATGACGTGGCCCAGGATATGATCGTAGGTGAAGTGGATTGCGGAACGCTGAGAGGTATTTTCACCACTGCATTGAAAGATAACGAAGACATTGTTGAACCTTTATATGACCGTATATTGGGCCGTACCTCATTACATGAAGTGCATGACCCTATCACCGGCGCCCTATTGGTTTCAGCGGGTCAGGATATTGACGAAGAGATTGCCAAGAACATAGAGAACTCACCACTGGAAGGTATCGAGATCCGTTCGGTATTAACCTGCGAAAGCAAACGTGGCGTATGTGCCTTATGCTACGGCCGTAACCTTGCAAGCGGTAAACGCGTGCAAATGGGCGAGGCTGTTGGTGTAATTGCTGCACAGTCTATCGGTGAGCCGGGTACACAGTTAACACTGCGTACATTCCACGTGGGTGGTACCGCATCAAACATCGCGGCTGAGTCACAGATCAACGCCCGTTTTGAAGGTACTATCGAATTTGAAAACGTTCGTACTGTGCCTTTTGAAACTGAAGAAGGCAAAGTAGAAGTGGTATTAGGCCGTTCAGGTGAGTTCCGCATCGTTGAGCAGGGAAGCAATAAAGTGATCATGACCAATAACATCCCATACGGCTCATACCTGTATGTGAAAGATGGCAGCAAGATCACCAAGGGCGACCGTATTTGTTCATGGGACCCATATAACGCGGTAATTATCTCTGAATTTGCCGGTGTAGTTCAGTTTGACGCTGTATTGGAAGGTATCACTTTCCGCGAAGAGTCGGACGAGCAAACAGGTCACCGCGAAAAAGTAATTATAGATACCCGTGATAAAACCAAAAACCCTGCCATCCAGATTGCCGATAACAAAGGCAACCTGATCAAAGGATATAACATCCCGGTAGGTGCGCACATTGCGGTTGACGAAAATGAAAAGGTACAAACCGGACAGGTTATTGCCAAGATACCTCGTTCAACCGGAAAAACACGCGATATCACCGGTGGTTTGCCACGTGTAACGGAATTGTTTGAAGCACGTAATCCATCTAACCCGGCCGTTGTGACCGAGATTGATGGTGTGGTAACTTTAGGTGGTGTTAAACGTGGTAACCGCGAGATCACTATCGAATCAAAAGACGGTCAGATCAAGAAATACCTGGTTCCATTGTCAAAACACATCCTGGTACAGGATAATGACTTTGTGAAGGCCGGTATGCCATTGTCTGACGGATCTATATCGCCTGCTGATATCCTGTCTATCAAAGGTCCGGCAGCAGTGCAGGAATACCTGGTAAATGGTATACAGGAAGTTTACCGTTTGCAGGGTGTGAAGATCAATGATAAGCACTTTGAAGTGATCGTTCACCAGATGATGCAGAAAGTACAGATTGAAGATGCCGGCGATACCCGTTTCCTTGAAAAAGAAGCAGTGGACGGTTGGGATTTCATGATGGAAAATGACGACATCTATGATAAGAAAGTGGTTGTTGAACCTGGTGATTCTGATACGCTTAAATCAGGTCAGATCGTTTCTGTAAGAAGGCTTAGGGATGAAAATTCGAGCCTGAAACGCAGGGATTTGAAATTGGTTGAAGTACGTGATGCTATAGCAGCAACATCAAGCCCGTTACTGCAGGGTATTACCAGGGCATCATTAGGTACTAAATCATTTATCTCCGCCGCATCGTTCCAGGAAACTACCAAGGTACTGAACGAAGCAGCTATAGCGGGTAAGAAAGACAACATGCTTGGCTTGAAGGAAAACGTGATCGTTGGTCATCTTATCCCTTCAGGAACAGGTTTGCGTGTTTACGAAAACATCCGTGTAGGTTCGCAGGAAGAATTTGATCGCCTGATGGCTTCTAAAACTGAAGAAGTTGAAGCTTAATTAGATTCTTATAATATTTATATTTTTGTAAAGCCTTCTTGAAAATAGAAGGCTTTACTATTTTAAAAGGTTTGCTATAAGCAATTAAAGGAAAACAGGAATCGAAAATTGCGCCACGTCGGCGGATACTATAATAATAATGTTTTGAAGAACGTTTTTTGAATGCTATTTATATAACGTTAATATTAGTTTAATTTGCTTAGTTTTGCGCCGAATTTATTACAGATATATCGTAATATTATGTAATTTTCTACTTCTGTAAACTGATGAATAAATTAAAGATCTGCTTATCTATACTGGTTGTTTTATTTTGCTTTTTATCGTATAAACCGGTATTAGCACAATCCCTTCCGCAAAATTTATCAAGTATTAATATTGGTGATCTGTCTGATGCCCAGATTGGTCAGTTGTTAGCTAAAGCGCAATCAGCAGGGTTAAGCGATGATCAGTTGATCCAAATGGCACAGGCAAAAGGGTTATCGCCAAATCAAACACAACAATTACAGGCCAGAATTGCTGACTACCGTAAAAAAAATGGAAACACTACCAACGGTAACAACAACGGCAGGAATGGGAAAAATAATGGTAATGGCCCTGACACTTCGCGGCAATTCCAATCGGGGAGACGATTAAATTATCAGCAGGATACAACTCAAAATCAATATCAACAAAACCAGCAAAATCAGCAAATGGATATCTTTGGTGATTTAAAGCCTAAAATATTTGGTGCTGATCTTTTCAGAAATAATAATAACAGCACATTTATACCCAATTTAAAATTAGCGACACCTGTAAACTATATAGTTGGTCCTGATGATCAGCTTAATATCGATGTTTATGGTAATTCAGTAGCCGACTGGAGTCTTGATGTCACGCCTGAGGGGAATATTAATATCCCCGGCGCTGGTATATTGAATGTAGCCGGCAAAACTATCGGTGAAGCTACTACAGCAATTAGAAATAAGCTTATAGCAAATAATTACGCTATAGGTAAAGGCACAAACGTAAAGGTAAGTTTAGGAAATATCCGGAGCATACAGGTGATTGTGCAGGGGCAGGTAATGAAGCCTGGCACCTATACATTACCTTCACTGGCTACCATTTTTAATGCGCTGTATGCAGCAGGCGGACCTAATGATGTTGGGTCATTCCGGCAGATAGAGGTTGTGAGGAACAGCAAGGTAGTACGCCGCCTGGATCTATATGATTTCCTGGTAAAAGGTGATCAGAAAGATAATATTTCGTTACGTGACCAGGATGTAATACGCGTACCTGCATACAAAATAAGGGTTGAATTAAAGGGAGAAGTAAAGATCCCTGCACTATTTGAAACCCTTCCCGGAGAAAAGCTGGAGGATGTATTAAATTTTGCCGGCGGGTTTACAGATCAAGCTTACACAAAACGTATAAAAGTTGACCAGGTGAGTGACCGTCAGCGCAGGATAACAGATGTTTTTGAAAATAACTACAAAAATTACACCCCTGTACGCGGCGATAAATATACCGTTGACAAAGTGCTCGATAGGTATGAGAATCGTGTGCAAATAGAAGGAGCTGTTTTCAGGCCGGGGGAATTTGAATTACAAAAGGGATTAACAGTTTCACAACTGATAAAAAATGCCGGCGGACTGAAAGAAGATGCATTTACCGGACGTGCAAGTATAGTAAGGCTTAACCCTGATAATACTACACAGCAGTTGTCTTTCAACATTCAGGATGTGATGACCAGTCCATCAGCAGATATTCCTTTACAGAGGGAAGATAGCGTAACTGTATCTTCTATTTTTGACCTGCGTGATGGATACAAGGTTACCATTAAGGGCGAGGTGAGAAAACCAGGTGATTTTGCATACGCTGATAGTATGAAAGTAGCAGACCTGATCATTAAAGCAGGTGGCTTTACAGAAGGTGCCAGTCCAAAACGTATCGAAGTATCACGTCGTGTATTTGACAGCGATCCTAAGAAAATAAATACCACCATAGCCAAAGTGTTTATTGTAAATGTCGATGCGGGCCTGAAAGATAATAACACTAATTTTACCTTAACACCTTATGATATCGTATCTGTTTACAGCCTACCCGGATACGAGATCCAGAAAACGGTAAAGGTAGAAGGCGAAGTGATCTATCCGGGTTACTATACTATTCAAAAGAAAAATGAAAGAGTCTCGGATATAATAGCAAGAGCGGGTGGCTTGACCTTATCAGCTGACATAGAAGGGAGCAGCCTGAAAAGGGATAATGCTGCTGTGCTTGGTGTTGATAAAACGAAGATTGATACGACAGATGTAGACCAGGAACGTATTCAGAATTTACAACGCTTGCAAAGTGACTTTAATGGGACAGGCGCGGTGAACGACCCGAATGCAAAAAACAATTTACAATTCAAAAGTGATAGCCTTCTTCAGTTTAGGAATAACTATGTGGGTATCGACTTGAGAAAAATATTGCTAAGACCCGGGGGCAGGGAAGACCTTATTTTAGAAGACAAGGATGTTTTACGTGTCCCTAAACAACAGCAAACCGTACGTGTAAATGGCGAGGTACTTTATCCAAGTGCAATTGTCTATAGCAAAGGGAAATCATTTAAGGGATATGTTTTAAATGCCGGAGGATTTTCGCCTACTGCCTTGAGACGGGGTGCGTACATTGTTTATCCTAATGGAACGGTAAAGGGAACCAGTAAGATATTATTTTTTAACAGCCATCCGAAAGTAAAACCAGGCAGTGAAATTTATGTACCAAGGAAACCTGAACCAAAAGGAAACACAGGGCAGGAAATTTTGGGATACGCAACCGGTCTGGCATCCCTCGGAGCGATTATACTGGGTATATTGACCTTGCAGAAGAAATAAATATTTATCTATAATTATTATTAATGGCTCAGACTGATAGCGGGATTTATGCTGAAGATGATACATCACTGAAAAGTTTGATTATCAAACTATCCAGGTGGTATAAATATTTAAGGTTAAAATGGGTAACTCTTTTAATTGCCGGTATAGTTGGTGGAGCGCTGGCGCTAACAGCTGCATTTATAAAAAAACCTGTCTATAAGGCTGAGTTAAACTTCGCACTTCAAGACGATGATAATAGCGGTGGCTTAGGTGCAGCGGCGGGACTGGCCAGTCAGTTTGGGATTGACCTTGGCGGTGGTACAGGCCTGGATGCTTTTTCAGGAGATAATGTACTGGAATTGCTGAAATCAAGAGCGATGGTAGAGCATACTTTGCTTACACCCGTAACAATTGATGGGAAAAAGCAAACGCTTGCACATGTATATATCACCTTTAACAATTACAAAGATAAATGGGAGGATGATCCACAAATGAAAGATGTTGATTATTTGCCCGGAGCCAACCGTTCTAAATTCTCCTTAAAGCAGGATAGTATGCTGGGTGTATTCTATCGTAATATACTTAAAAAGAATTTATCTGTAGACAGGGTCGATAAGAAATTAAGCATCATATCGGTAAAGGTTGAATCTAAGGATGAACTATTTTCAAAATACGTTGCTGAAATACTGGTAAAAACAGTTGCTGATTTTTACATAGACACTAAAACCAAAAAATCAGCTCAGAATGTGATCATACTTCAGCGGCTAACCGATTCAGTGCGCCGTGAGTTAAATTCAGCGATCACAGGTGTGGCATCCTCTTCTGATGTCAATCCTAATGCCAACCCTGCACTGCAGATATTAAGGGTGCCTTCACAACATCATCAGGTAGATGTAGAAGCAAATGGTGCCATGTTAACCGAACTGGTAAAAAACTTAGAACTTGCAAAGATATCTTTAAGAAAAGAAACTCCTTTGATACAAATAATTGACAACCCCATTTTACCACTGGAGGTGGAAAGATGGAGTAAAATTATATCAATAATAGTGGGTGGCTTTTTAGGAGTTTTTTTTACTTCGATATATTTGATCTCCCGTTTACTTTATAAAAGCGTACTAGCATCTTGAAAACACATAATCTTACAATAATTGGTTTAGGATACGTCGGCCTTCCCCTGGCGATAGAATTTGCGAAAAAATACAAGGTTATTGGATTTGATATAAACAAAGACCGTGTAAGTGAATTGTCCAATGGTTTTGACCGCACAAAAGAAGCCGACCTGGAAGCCTTAAGCAGTGTAATAGCATCTAAATCTGAAGGAAACGGGTTGTCTTTTTCTTCAGAGCTGGCAGATATCAAAGTCAGTAACATATTTATAGTTACCGTTCCAACACCGATCAATCAATTTAAGGCACCAGACCTTTCGCCATTATTAAACGCTTCCAAAATGATTGGCAGTGTGCTCAAAAAAGGTGATATCGTCATATATGAATCCACGGTATATCCGGGATGCACCGAGGAAGATTGTGTTCCGGTATTGGAAAAAAATTCGGGCTTAAAATATAATGAAGACTTTTTCTGCGGATATTCACCAGAACGGATCAATCCGGGTGATAAGATCAATACGTTGACCAAAATAAAGAAGGTAACATCAGGTTCAACGCCCGAAATAGCCGAAATAGTTGACCAGTTGTATGCAAGCATCATTACAGCCGGTACGCATAAAGCATCGGGTTTAAAAGTGGCCGAGGCGTCAAAGGCAATTGAAAATGCCCAAAGAGACCTTAACATTTCATTTGTTAACGAACTGGCTTTAATATTTGATCGTATTGGTATCGATACTACTGATGTAATTGAGGCCGCCGGAACAAAATGGAACTTTTTAAAGTATAAGCCCGGGTTGGTGGGAGGGCATTGTATCGGTGTCGATCCTTATTACCTGGCGCACAAGGCTGAATCATTGGGATATCATCCCCAGGTAATACTGTCGGGCCGCAGGGTGAATGACAATATGGGCATGTTTGTAGCCAATAAGGTAATAAAACTGATGATCCATAAAGGTCATAAAATTCAGGGGGCCAGGGCATTGATACTTGGCGTCACTTTTAAAGAAGATTGCCCTGACATACGTAATTCGAGGGTGATCGATATTTACACCGAATTAAAACAATTTGGATTAAATGTGGATGTATACGATCCTCATGCTAATCACCACGAAGTGGAAGAAGAATATAATATCAAATTAATCGACAAGATCGACCACCACTATGATTCGATAGTTTTGGCTGTTAGTCACAAAGAATTTTTGAAACTGGATTTTGAAAAGCTTAAAAACGGGGATAATACAGTGATCTTTGATACGAAATCTTTTCTGAGCCGCGACTTAATTGATGCCCGTCTGTAATATGGATAATATACAAATGGTTGATCTGAAAGGTCAATACCAAAAAATTAAGAACGAAGTAGACCTTGCCATACACGAGGTAATAGATCAAACAGCTTTTATTAACGGTCCGCCGGTAAAAAAATTCGCCTCTGCTTTAGGCGAATATCTTAACGTTACTCATGTAATACCTTGCGGCAATGGTACCGATGCCCTGCAGATCGCACTGATGGCTTTGGATTTAAAGCCTGGCGACGAGGTAATCGTTCCTTGTTTTACTTATGTTGCTACTGCCGAGGTAATTGCATTATTGCAATTGAAACCTGTTTTAACCGAAGTAGATCCCGTAACATTTAATATCACTGCCGAAATAATAGAAAAAGCTATTACGCCTAAAACAAAGGCGGTGGTGCCGGTACATCTGTATGGTCAATGTGCCGATATGGAACCGATATTAGCCATAGCTAAAAAGCATAATATTTATGTAGTTGAGGACGCCGCACAGGCCATGGGTGCCGAATATAAGTTCTCATCAGGCAAAACGATGAAAGCGGGTACCATGGGCGATATAGGCTCTACCTCCTTTTTCCCTTCAAAAAATTTAGGATGTTATGGAGATGGCGGGGCGTTATACACCAACAATGCCGAATTAGGGGTGAAAATGCAAAAAATCGCTAATCACGGTCAGGCAAAAAAATATCACCACGAACTTATTGGTGTCAATTCCCGGCTGGATACCATACAGGCTGCTATATTGAATGTAAAATTGCCTCATCTTGATAACTATGCTGCCGCCCGTAATAAGGCCGCTGATTATTATGACCTCCATTTGGGAAAATTAAGCTGGCTCCAAATACCAGGGAGACAAACTAATTCTACCCATGTATTTCATCAATATACTATAAAGTTAAAAGAGTCCTCGGATCGTGACCAATTAAAAGAACATTTGTCCTCGAAGGGCATTCCGAGCATGGTTTACTATCCTGTGGCTTTGCATTTACAGGAAGCTTTTAAAACACCAGAATTTGGCGCAGGTGATTTCCCTGTCTCAGAAGATCTGTGTACAAGGGTGATCTCGTTGCCGATACATACCGAGATGGATGAAAATCAATTGAATTACATTGTTTCGGCCATACAATCTTTTAAATAATATGCAGGAATATTTTGTACACGAAACGGCAATAGTAGATGAAGGTTGTGAGATAGGCGCCGGGACGAAGATCTGGCATTTCTCTCATATTATGCCTAAATGCAAATTAGGTAAGGCCTGTAACATCGGTCAGAATGTGGTGATCTCGCCTGATGTAACCTTAGGCAATAATGTTAAGGTTCAAAATAACGTGTCTATCTACACGGGTGTTACATGTGATGATGACGTGTTCCTGGGGCCGTCTATGGTATTTACTAATGTAATTAATCCCCGCAGTGCTATTAACCGGCGCGATCAGTATGCTAAAACGCATGTGGGTAAAGGTGCCAGTATAGGAGCCAACGCAACCATTGTTTGCGGGCACGACATTGGGAAATATGCTTTTATTGGTGCTGGTGCCGTAGTCACAAAGAATATAGCTGATTACGCTCTGGTGGTTGGTAACCCGGCCAGGCAACTAGGCTGGGTGGGCGAATACGGGCACCGTTTGAGTTTTAACAAAGAAGGAATAGCGACTTGTATTGAAAGTGGCCAGAAATATAAATTGGAAAATAATACAGTAACCAGGATTGAATAATGACATCGGATAAAAAGATAAAATTTGCTGTGATAGGATGCGGCCACATTGGTAAAAGGCATGCAGAAATGATAACCAGGAACCCTGAAAGTGAGTTGGTGGCGCTGATAGATGTCAAAAATAAAACCGCCCTGGGGATAGACAGCTATAATGTTCCTTTCTTTAATACGCTGGAAGATTTTTTTGCTGCCGGTATTGATGTTGACGTTGTAAACATTGCATCTCCAAACGGATATCATGCAGAACAAGCGTTGCAATGCCTTGATCAAAAAAAACACGTTGTTGTTGAAAAACCAATGGCGCTAAATAAAAACAGTGCCGAAAAGGTAATATTTAAAGCCTTACACGTACATAAATACCTGTTTGCAGTAATGCAAAACAGGTATTCGCCGCCATCAGTGTGGATCAAAGAAATGATAGAAAGCGGTAAACTGGGCAAAATATATATGGTTCAGTTAAATTGCTATTGGAACCGTGACGACCGTTACTATAAAGCAGATAGCTGGCATGGAAAAAAAGATCTTGATGGCGGAACATTGTTTACCCAGTTCTCACATTTTATAGATATCATGTATTGGCTTTTCGGAGATATTGAAAATATCCAGGCCAAATTAAACGACTTTAATCATAAGCATTTAACAGAATTTGAAGATTCGGGATTTGTGAATTTTGATTTTGTGAATGGCGGCATGGGCAGCATTAATTATTCTACATCTATATGGAACCAGAACCTGGAAAGCTCCATGACCATAATTGCTGAAAACGGATCAATAAAGATCGGTGGCCAGTATATGGACAAGGTGGAAGTTTGCCATGTAAAAGATTATGAAATGCCCGTACTTGCCCCTACTAATCCCGGTAATGACTACGGCGCATACAAAGGTTCGGCGGCGAATCATCATTATGTTATTGAAAATGTGGTAGATGTGCTAAAGGGCCGTGCAGCCGTTACCACCAATGCACTCGAAGGGTTAAAAGTAGTAGATATCATCGAACGCATTTATAACGGTAAAGAAAGATAATCATACCGGAACCATACCTATCATAGCCGGCAGCTATGAAGCAGCAGATATTAGTAATGTCTATGTTAAAAGTATATAGTGAGTTTAAAGCAACAGACAGTTTCGGGCGTATTATGGACTTTTAGTCAGCAGTTTGGAGTTCAGCTAATCAATTTCATCGCGCAGATCGTACTTGCCCGGATATTACTTCCTTCAGAGTTTGGATTAATTGCCATGCTTTCTGTTTTTATAAGCATCGGTAAATCATTAATGGATAGCGGACTTACGGCTTCTTTAATCAGGACACCTGACCCTGACCAGCGTGATTATTCTACCGTATTTTTCATCAATATGATCGGAAGTATCATAATTTACTTCCTTCTTTTCTTTTGTGCCCCATTAATAGCATCATTTTATAAGCAGCCTATTCTCACAGCGGTTATCAGGGTTTATACCTTAACATTCATCATACAGGCCTTTATGGCTGTACAAACCACCCGGCTTACCAAAAACATGAACTTCAGGGTTCAGATGATCATGCAGATCCCGTCAGTAATAGTAGGAGGGATAGTAGGGGTTATAATGGCTTATATGCATTATGGTGTGTGGAGTTTGGTATGGATGAGTTTAACAAGTGCCTTCCTGTTTTCAATACAGCATTGGTTCCATTCAGGCTGGTACCCAAGTTTTATCATAGACTGGGAAAGATTAAAACATCACTTTAAGTTTGGTTATAAGTTAACCATTGCAGGGGTGTTAAGCAGCATCTTTTCAAATATATATAACCTGGTCATCGGTAAATATTTTTCTGCTAACGAAGTAGGATTTTATAACCGGGCAGATACTTTGCAAGGCTTCCCGGTGCAAAATATTTCACTGGCTTTAACTAAAGTAACCTTTCCAATGTTTGCATCCATACAGGATGATAAGGTGAAGTTAAAATCAGTATATAAAAAGTTAATGCAGCAGGTTATCTTTTGGGTGACACCGTTGATGATATATCTGGCAATAGTTGCAGAGCCCCTTTTTCGGTTTGTTTTAACGGCAAAATGGCTGCCTTCGGTGCCATATTTTCAAATACTTTGTGTTACCGGCATACTTTATCCCCTGCAGATGTATAATTTGAACATACTGAATGTATTAGGCCGGAGTGATCTGTTTATGAAACTGGAAATAATAAAACGAACCATTATTGCCATTGGGGTTGTTTGCGCCCTGCCTTTCGGCATTTATGGATTACTGATCTTCCAGGTCATTTTTTCGTTCATCGCTTTTTATATCAATTCCTTTTATAGCGGCAGAATGATCAATTATTCCATGAAAGAGCAAATAAAAGATATAATGCCCTTATTTATATTAGCTGCGATTGTTGGCGGACTTGCATGGGGCGTTTATTATTTTTTAAATCACATACTTGGCAGTGTTGACCTGTTGCAAATTATGGTAACCGGGATAGTGTATATTATTATCTACCTGGGTATTTGTAATTTTATTAAAATATCTGCTTTTGTCGATTTCAGACAGTTAATTTTAAAAAGATAATGCCGGTGACCAACCTTTTCTATTGATGATTAGCAGTATTGAATAATGAGATATCTGCACTTAATAAATGATACTTTATATACCGATTTCGCTGTAAATATTTTTGAACAGTGCAATCCGGGTAATAATACATTTTTAGTTGGGGTAAAAAATGCTGATGCACCGTTAAAAAAAACCAAACAGACAGATGCCATCCATATAAGAAAGATCAGGACAAAAGAATATTACCAGTTTATTGATAGTGTTGATTTTGATATTTTGGTTGTTCACTTCATGCACGACTATAAAGCAATAGCCGTAAATCAATTAAAGAAGAACGTTAAAATAATATGGCTGGTTTGGGGAGGAGATATAAGGTTAACAAAAACCTATAATAAAAACATTTATCAACCTCATACAAAAAAAGTGGTCGATGGGATACGTAACTCATCGGCAAAACGGATAAGATCGCAATTGCGTGATTTTTATTATTTCCTGCTTACCGGGTCGTTCCCTGCTGCCTCATTCAAAAAAGCGGTCAGTAAAGTTGATTATTGCGCAACAGTTATCCCGGATGAATTTGATATATTGTGTAAGGAATGGGATTTTTTCAGGGCTGCCCGTGTGCCTTTTTCTTACGCTACTATTGAAGATAATTTTAAAAATGTAGGCATTGATGATTATGTAGATGGTAATGGAATACTGGTCGGCAATTCTATTGATCCTTCATCCAATCATTTTGATGCGCTGGCTAAGTTGAAAACACTTTCTATTGCAGACAGGAAGATCATAGTGCCCTTGAATTATGGCGAGGGTATGGAATATAGAGATTTGCTTATTAAAAAAGGGGTTGAACAATTTGGCGATCAATTTAACCCTTTACAGAAAATGTTACCTTCGACCGAATATGTGAAATTATTGAAAAGCTGCGATATAGCTTTAATGCTGCATGAAAGGCAGCAGGCCATGGGTAATATCATTTCGTTATTGTGGTTGGGCTCTAAAATATTTATGTCTGAAAATAGTGTGGTGTACACCTATTTAAGGCGCAAGGGGTTTCACATTTATTCATTTCAAACGCAGTTAAATAACGAAAACATAAATATTCGTTTAACTGCCGGCGAAGTGAGCACTAATCGCATGTTGTTGATAAAAGAGTATGGGGAAGATGTGGTTTTAAATAAAGCTAAAACATTAGTGAATTTTGTTTCGGGCAAAGCTCAGGCTAATGCTAATTAACGATATGGATAAAACGGACTGGAAACTATATGAAATTTTTTTACTTGGGTGCTTAATAGTAGCTTATTCGCTGGGCTGCTGGGCGCTCGAGGATAAATTTTTTGTAGTCAAATTCTGGTCATGGGCAATGCTTTTATTAATCTACGCTTTTCTCCGTCTGCAAAAGCAGATATTATTATTCGCCCCTCTCAATTTGTTTTGCCTATTTTATATTACCATACCCATCACTAACTTTTACTACATCGCAACCGACTTTGCGTCGGCCGAATATCTGGATAAAAATTCTTTGCGTCATGACTACGTTTACTTGTTTGACATGACTGCCTTTTATTATTTCGTGGGGTTAGCATCTATTTTATTAGGATATAGTATCTTAAAAAAGCCAGCCTACAAACCTATGATATTTGAAAGTAACAGTACTTTGAACCCTTATATATTAAAGATCCTCGTATTTGGCATGTTGTTTATCGGGGTGTTTAATTTCAGTTATAACGTGCTGGTAAGCGCTGGTGGAAACTTGTTCTCTTATCTGGCAACGGTGGCTGTCCGTAAGGATGAATTCCAGGAATCAGGTGGTACAACCATAGGCTACAATTTTTATTACATGGCGTCCTACCTGCTGGTTTTTTCTTATCTCAGGAAAGGGAAAAAGGTCAACTTATTTTTAATAGGGGTAATAGCAGTGGGCTTTTTGCTGAAAGCCAGTAATGGTCGGATATATGGCACTCTGGCTTATCTTCTTTCGTTTATTGCGATATATTATTTTTATAACTTCCTTAAAACGGGCAAAACCAACAACAAAAAAGTTTTCGCTTACCTTGCACCACTTCCCCTGCTGGGGGTAGCCTTCTATTTTTTGAGACTGTTGAGCAGTATCCAGATAGGAGGTGTCGGCTCATTAGTAAAAGGCGATTTTTGGGAACTGGCTCAGGGCTTTTTAAATGTTTTAGGTTATTATGCAATTGACAAAGGCAATACACCCAATGTGGCCGTATTTATGAAAGTTATTGACGCCTGGCAAACAGATCATGGTTATTTATATGGTCAATCTCTGCTCTCAGGTATTATGAACAGCTTGCCTCATGATGCCAAGTCGGGTGGCTTTGCTATTACCAGTAATATGGTTAGAACCATGTGGTATCCTAATGTGGAGGGGGGCGCTTTACCAACAACAGCCGTTGGTGAAATGTATATGAATTTTGGCCCTGTCGGCCCATTTGCCGGGATGTTTTTTGTAGGTTTCCTGATAAGGCTTTGGTACAACTTTGTTATTAAATCCAGAAATTATTGGCAATATGTTTTCTTCTTGATCATATCATTAGTGTTTGTTGCAATATATGCCAAGGTGGATTTTACAAATCTTGGCCTTTTCGACCCGGTAGTTGTATTTTTTCCTTTAGCTATTTTGTGGCTCTTCAGCGCATTAGTAAAAGTAAAAATCCCGGATTCGGCGCTGATCAAAAGACAATTAAATAATGATGTATAAGGTCTTCGGTAAGATCTTTTTTAAATAAACATAAAATATATGCGGACTAACTTGCACATTTATCCACCTCCTCTAAAAAACGAAGGTAGAATACTACGGGAAACCAAAAGTGTTATCAATTTAAAACTGGCTGATTATGTATATATAGCGGCAACCTGGGCAAAAGGACTTAATAAGGAAGAGGATATTACCGACAAGATCAAGGTATATCGTTTAAAGAATATCTTCAGTAACCTTAAAAAGGGAACAATATGGGATATTCTCAGGTTCTCTGCATTTTTATGGCAGGTGATCTTTAAGTTCAGTAAGAAGAAAAACAGGCCAACCATAGTAAACTGTCATAGCTTATCTGTTTTATTGGGAGGCGTTTATTTTAAGATATTCTTTAAATCATACCTTATTTTTGACGCACACGAACTGGAAACAGAACGGAGCGGGGTTTTTGGCTACAGGAAAGTGATCGCCAAATTTCTGGAAAGGTCGCTCATCAAAAAATGCGATAAGCTGATGGTGGTATGCGATAGCATAGGTGCCTGGTACCTGGAGCATTATCCTTTTTTGGAAGGTAAAATATCGGTGCTAAGGAATATACCTGATCTGTCGGGTCAGCAGGAGGTTAAAAATGTTAGCCTGAAACGCGAGTTAGGCATACCTGAAAATGAACTATTATATATTTACCAGGGGGCATTTTTCAAAGGGCGGGGAATAACCACCTTGTTGAATGCCTTTGCCAATATGCCTGATAAGAACATTGTATTTATGGGTTATGGCCCCCTGCATGAACTGATCAGTGAGTTCGCAGCTTCACATCCTAATATTTACCTCAAGGATGCTGTTCCGCCTGCGGTTTTATTGTCATATACCAAAACGGCAGATGTTGGTATTTCGCTCACGGAACACACCTGCCTGAACCATTATTATGCACTGCCGAATAAAGTGTTTGAATATTCGATGGCTGGAGTGCCATTGATCGTCAGTAACTTTCCTGAAATGGGGGGGCATGTCAAACATTACAAAATAGGCTGGGTGGTAACACCAGGTTCTAATGATCTGGAAGAATTGTTAAAAACAATTGACAGGAAAACCCTGGACGATATCAAACCTAATTTCGAAAAGGTTTACAAAGAGGTAACCTGGGAAAAAGAACAAGAACGATTGATCGAAACTTATAATTTTAACTGATTTTTAACTAATAAAACCAGCTTAGTTTTGTAATAGCCGGATGCAATATTCATGATATTGTATCCGGCTATTCGTATTTATATGCTTCCAGGCATGTATTTGTAAAACTGAAATTTTTGTTCTGCTTGTAGCGTTGTCCGCATTGCTAGCGTATTGTATCCTAAAAAAGCTGAATCATCAATAACCAGGTCGATAATAACTCTGTCGGGTAGATGTATGGTAGCCCATTAATGATTTTTAAATTCTAATCTGTTTCTAACCCGGCTTTAATTCAGCTTTAATACCGGGAATTTACCTTTGATTAGATATAAAATACATTCAGATGGACCACATTACATGACAGTATTTTGCTAACGCAAAACACTTTTAATACGATGAACGAATTATAATACCCCTATATGATAACCATAATAGATTACAATGCCGGCAACACCGGATCAATTAAAAACATGATCCGGAAAATTGGTGCCGAATCTATAATTACTTCAGATCCTGATATCATTTCAAGCGCCGAAAAGCTTATTCTACCCGGAGTAGGCCATTTTGATTACGGGATGAAAAACCTGATCCAAAGCGGGTTGATAAATGTCCTTAATCAGCGTGTTCTGATTGATAATGTACCCATACTCGGTATATGTCTGGGAGCGCAACTATTTACTAAAAAGAGCCAGGAAGGAGTTCAGGAAGGCTTAGGCTGGTTTGATGCGGAAACGGTAAAATTTAAGTTTGATTCTACTGCTACTAAAGTGCCGCACATGGGCTGGAGCAGTGCTGATGTCTGTAAAAAAAATAGCCACTTATTTGCAGGTATGGATGATGAAGCCAGGTTTTATTTTGTCCATTCTTATCATATGCAGACAAGCGCCAGTTCAGATGTATTGACCTATTCTACCTATGGGTATCAGTTTGTTTCGGCACTGGAAAGAGATAATATTGTGGGAGTTCAATTTCATCCTGAGAAAAGCCACAGGTTTGGGATGAAAATATTAAAAAATTTTATAAACCTGTATTAAGTGGGACGTATACGTGTTATCCCGACGCTTTTGCTGGATGGCAAGGCTCTGGTAAAAACAAGTAAATTCAGCCATCCCATATATATTGGTGACCCCATCAATGCAGTTCGGATATTTAATGAAAAGGAAGTAGACGAACTGATATTGTGTGATATTACTGCTACCATCCAGAAAAGACCCCCTGATTTTGATCTGATAGAAAGTATCGTCAGCGAATCGTTTATGCCAATATGTTATGGCGGCGGTATCAATAAAATTGAACACGCAGAGATCCTTTTTCGCCTGGGGGTGGATAAGATAGCCATAAATAGTGCGGCCGTTGAGGATATCTATTTTTTACAGGAGTTAGCTTCACGCTATGGCAATCAGTCCATAGTAGTTTCAATAGACTATAAAAAAACTGTGTGGGGCGCACAAAAAGTTTTTATCCATTCAGGTAAAAAAAATACAGGCTTAGACCCGATTGAACTTGCCCAAAAACTTGAGTTAGCCGGCGCAGGTGAAATATATCTTACTTCTGTTGACCGCGAAGGATCAATGCAAGGCTATGACCTTGAAATGCTGAAACTAATGTCGGATGCAACCGGTATTCCTATCATTGCAAACGGTGGCGCCGGGCAATTAATTCACTTTCGCGAAGCCATTGACGCTGGTGCTTCTGCTGTTACTGCTGGTAGCATGTTTGTCTTTCATGGCAAGCTTAAAGGGATATTGATCAATTACCCGGACAAAATACAATTGGATAATACACTATATAAATAAATGAGCCTATATAAAATCTGTGCGCAATGCGTAATGGATACCAGCGACCCGGATATTGTTTTTGATGAAAACGGTATTTGCAACCATTGCCATGCTTACGAAGAATCTTTGAGTGGGCGAGTATTTGACAATGCCACGGCAAGCACTAAATTAAACCAATTGGTTGAACAAATAAAAACTGCCGGAAAAGGGAGGGATTATGACTGCCTGATAGGAGTAAGCGGTGGGGTAGATAGCACTTACGTAGCCTACCTGGTAAAAACATTAGGTCTAAGGCCATTGGCTGTTCACCTGGATAATGGCTGGAACTCGGAACTGGCTGTGAAAAATATGGAGAATGTTTTGACAAAGATGGACATCGATCTGTATACTTATGTTATCAACTGGGAAGAGTTTAGATCATTGCAACTGGCATTCCTGAAAGGCTCGACACCTGACGGGGAGATCCCGTCAGATCATGCGATATTTTCCCTGCTATTTAACGAAGCCGGAAAAAGGGGGATTAAGCATATTATAACCGGTATGAACTACAAAACCGAATCCATCCTCCCAAAAGCATGGGCTCAGGGGCATCTTGACTGGAAGTATATAAAAGGCTTAAATAAACAATTCGGAAACAGGGCCTTGAAAACATTCCCAAGGATAACTATTAATAAACTGTTTTATCATTGGGCTATAAAACGGACCAAATACGTTTCCATACTTAATTATATCGATTATAATAAAGAAGCGGTGATGAGTGTGCTACAGGATGAATTAGGCTGGAAATATTATGGCGGAAAACATTATGAATCTGTATATACAAGATTCTATCAATCATATATTCTGCCCGAAAAATTTAATATTGATAAGCGGCGGGCACATTGTTCAAACCTGGTACTGGCAGGGCAGATGAAACGTGAGCAGGCATTAGCCGAATTGGAAAAGCCAGCGTGTGATCCACAAATTATCGCAGATGATATGGAATTTGCAACGAAGAAACTGCAAATAAGCCAGGAAGAATTTGATAAGATCATGAAACTGCCGGTCAGAGCATACCAGGACTACCCTAATAAAGAGTATCTAATAAACTTAATGAAAAAAGGAGTGAATAAGCTTCGCTCATTAGGGTTATTTTCAAAGTAAAGTCATGCGTAGCAATTTACATATCTATCCTTCTTCATTCAAAAATGAGAGCCGGATACTACGCGAAACAAAAAGTATTATAAACCTTAACCTGGCCGACGAGATATATATAGCGGCAACCTGGGCTAAAGGTCTTAAGGAAGAAGAGGATATTACAGACAAGATCAAGGTTTTCAGACTAAAATCTGTTTTCAATAATTTCAGTAAGGGTGGCATTTGGGATATTATCAGGTTTTTTACCTTTATGTGCCAGATCGCATTCAGGTTCAGAGGTAAAAGAAAACCAGCGATAGTTAATTGTCATAGTCTGTCGGTACTACTGGTTGGGGTTTTCTTTAAGATATTCCATGGATCTTATCTTATTTATGACGCGCATGAGCTCGAAACGGAAAGGAATGGTGTTTTTGGATATCGTAAAAAAATATCAAAACTTCTTGAGCGGTCTCTGATACGCCGGAGTGATAAAATGATAGTGGTTTGTGACAAAATTGCTGATTGGTATGGGGAAAATTATCCTTTTATGAAAGATAAAACATATGTTATCAGGAATATTCCAGAAGTATTTGATGACATAACCCATTTGACGGCTGATCTTAAACAAGAATTTGATATTCCTCGGAATGCATTATTATTTATTTACCAGGGAGGTTTTTTCAATGGACGGGGTATTAAAATAATACTGGATGTGTTTGCCGGCCTGCCAGATAAATACATTGTATTTATGGGCTTCGGGCCATTATTTGAAGTGATTAGCCAATATACAAAATCATACCCGAACATTTTTTTAAAGAATGCTGTCCCTCCGTCTGATCTGATTGCATATACCAAAACTGCAGATGTTGGAATATCATTGATAGAGAATATTTGTTTAAGCTACTATTATGCACTTCCTAATAAAGTTTTTGAGTATTCGATGGCCGGTGTACCCCTTATTGTAAGTGATTTTCCTGAAATGAGCAGTTATGTTGATCATTACAAAATAGGCTGGACGGTAAATCCGGAATTTAGTGATTTAAGGAACCTGGTAAATGCGATTGACAAACAGGCTTTACAACAAATTAAACCTAATTTTAAGAAAGTTAACGAAGAAATAAGCTGGAAAATAGAACAAGACAGGCTGATGAACGTTTATAATTTTAACTAAGGATGAACATACTTCCTGTTGAAAACACAGCGCCTGTTATTAATTAAAAATGTAACTTCGCTGTATTATACTATGAAAATATTAACAGTAGTTGGGGCCCGCCCGCAATTTGTAAAAGCAGCTATCCTAAGCAGATTAATTGAAAAAACACCTGGCATTGAAGAGGTATTGGTACATACCGGTCAGCATTTTGATCAAAATATGAGCGATGTTTTCTTTGAAGAGATGGAAATTCCTCAGCCTAAATATAAATTGGCAATTAACGGTTTGTCGCATGGCGCCATGACCGGCAGAATGCTGGAGGAGATAGAAAAAGTATTGCTTATTGAAAAGCCAGATTACTTATTGGTTTATGGAGACACCAATTCAACATTAGCCGGTGCATTGGCTGCAAAAAAAATACATATTAAAGTTGCACATGTTGAAGCAGGTTTACGTTCATATAACATGCGTATGCCCGAGGAAATAAACCGTATCCTGGCCGACAGGATATCTGACCTGTTGTTTTGCCCCACCGAAACCGCTGTTAGCAATCTTGCCTCAGAAGGGATGGGTAATAACGGGAGCCTGATAGAAAATGTAGGTGATATCATGTATGATTCTGTGCTTTATTATTCGCAAAAAATAGAACAAATGGCTAAAATATCCACTCAGTATGAGCAGGGTAAATTTATTCTTTGCACACTTCACAGGGCTGAAAACACGGATGATATTGAAAGGTTGAAGAATATAATTAAAGCTTTAAACCAGATAAATAAAGAAATAGCCGTTGTTTTGCCTTTACATCCGCGCACAAGAAATATTATTCAGAAAAATAGCATAGAAACACAATTCCAGATCATTGATCCGTTAGGTTATTTCGATATGCTCGGAATGTTGCAGAAATGCCATATCGTGATGACTGATAGCGGAGGTCTGCAAAAAGAAGCGTTCTTTTTTAAAAAATACTGCCTCACGCTTAGGGACGAAACTGAATGGACAGAGTTGGTGACCAACGGGTATAATTTCCTGGTTGGTGCGGATTACGGTAAAATTATTAACACATACTCATCACTCAAACATAAATCGTCTAATTTTGATATGCCATTATATGGTGATGGCAATACTGGTAAAAAGATCATAGATATATTATTAAGTAACTAATTTAACCCCTTTAAATAAATTAAAATCATGAAACGGTCACACATAATTGCAGCACTTTTAATGTGCTTTGCTTGTACGATACAGATTTCCAGGGCACAATCAAAAGGTGATCTTATTGGTATCGGAGATGGAATGGTAGATGGTAATTATATAGGAGGAGTTTACAATTATGATCCTTCTACTTATACTGTTTTTCACGGCAAAACTGAAAACCCCACTGCTACTGTAGGTACAACGCAGGAATTAATAGATGCAGTAAAAAATGCTCATGAAGGAGCAGTAATTTATTTAAAAGATGATGCTTCATTTGATTTGTCTGACGCTTCGCCGCTGGTAATACCAGCAGGTGTGACACTTTGCAGCGGCCGTGGTGTAAACAAAAGTCTGGGTGCTCTGGTCTTCAGTACAAATATGAAAACCGCACCGATGTTTCAGATCGCTGCCAATAATGTAAAAATTACAGGTTTAAGAGTAAAAGGACCTGATGGCGAAATGGGAAACCAATCTTATAATAAACCAAATTCATGGGGAATACAGGTTTATGGTAAGAATGTGACTATTCAAAACTGCGAAATATTTAATTGGAGCCACTCGGGTATCCATGTACGTAAGGGAGGCAACTGTGTTATCGATCACAACTATATTCACCACAATCAGCGTTTCGGTCTTGGTTATGGTATTGATATCGAGGAAGGATATGCAAAGGTGAGGGGAAATTTATTTGATTATAACAGGCATGCTATTGCAGGTTCGGGTAAACCGGGAACAGGCTACGGAGCCGACTTTAATGTATGCCTGCCACATTCAAGCTTGCAGGGGCATGAATTTGATATGCATGGCGGTGTAGACCGTAAAGACGGTACCAATATAGCAGGTGATAGTATAAGAATAAACAATAACCTTTTCTTTGTTAGCGGAAAGAACCCGGCCGTAAGAGTTAGAGGTATACCACGATTTAAATCATCTGTTTACAACAACAGTATTGTCGTTACTAAAGATATGAACGAAAAAGCTAAGGATTTTCAAAAAGGGCCGCATAGAAAAGCGCGTGTAAAGCCCGAAGCCCAGATAGTTCAATGGGATAAAAGTACCATGGATGTTCGCAATAATTCGTTCTATGATGGTAACTAAAATTCAGGGGCGTTAATACCTGATGAAGAGTATTTTAGTAATTAATCAATTTGCAGGTACGCCGGAATCAGGATGGGGAGAACGGCATTATTATTTGGCAAAATATTGGAAAGAGCAGGGATACGATGTAACCATCGTATCCAGTTCTTTTAATCATATGTTCCGCAAGACCGTCCAGGTCGATGGTTTTTGTAAAGAAGAAGTTTATAACGGTATTAAGTTTTATTGGATCAAAACGCCTGTTTACGACCCAAAATCAGTTAAGCGTTTTCTGAGTATGCTGATATTTGCCTGGCGTGTTTTATTTATCAATAAATACCTCAGTAATAAACCTGACTTTATCATCGTGTCTTCGATGCCTATCTTCCCGATACTATCCGGGTTTTTTCTAAAGAAGAAGTTTAAAAGCAGTAAGCTGATATTCGAGATACGGGATATCTGGCCTTTATCCCTTATTGAACTTGCAAAGGTATCCAAATATCATCCTTTAGCGCTTTTTATAGGCTGGTTTGAAAAATTTGGATACCGGAAATCTGACCTTATAGTTTCACTGCTTCCAAATGCGAGAGCGCATATTGAAGAAGTTGCAAAGCGTAAAGTAAATTTTGAATATATTCCTAATGGGATCGACCCTGATCAATTGAAAGATGAGCCATTGGATCAACAAACATTGAAACTGCTGCCTGCAGATGCAAAAATGATCATTGGATATACCGGTACGATCGGTTTGGCTAATGCGCTTGAATTTTTTATCGAAGCAGCAAAAAATGTAGCACGGTCATATCCCGATATTCACTATGTGTTAGTTGGTGATGGTTATTTAAAAACAAGACTTGTAGAAGAGTCGGCAGATTGCCCGCAAATTCATTTTATACCCAAAATAAAAAAAGACCAGGTACAGAATATCATCAGGCACTTTGATGTTTGTTTTGTAGGTATACATGATAATCTGTCACTTTATAAACATGGTATATCAGTAAATAAATATTTTGATTATATGCTGGCCGGTAAGCCTATATTGGACTCAAACAATTTGATCAAAGACCCAGTTGAGGTATGCGGCTGCGGGATAATTGTACCACCCGGCTCTGCTTCGGAAATTGAGGCCGGCATCCTGAGGTTTTATAATATGAATGCTTCGGATCGGGCTTTAATGGGAGAAAAAGGGAAAGCGTATGTTCTTTCCAATCACTCAATAAAATTTTTATCCCAAAAATATTTAAATGCAATTACTGAATAGAAGTTTCCAGGCTCACTTTATGATCGGTATATTAGTAATATTTCAAGCATGAATTTATTACTGACAGGCGCAAACGGTTTCCTTGGAAAGATCATTTCACAATCGTTGCCGGATAATGATATCCAAACCCTCGGCCGTGATGACAGCTCGCACTATAAATGTGACCTTGCAAAGGGAATCCCTGCATTTGATAAAACATTTGATATTGTAATCCATTCAGCTGGTAAGGCACATTCCGTTCCACGCACTGAGGAGGAGAAACAGGATTTTTACAACGTAAATGTAACAGGTACAAAAAATCTGCTGGAAGGATTGGAAAATGTACCTGCATTGCCTAAATCTTTTGTTTTTATCAGTTCGGTAGCCGTTTATGGTTTAGAAACAGGAAATAATGTTAACGAAGATACCCCCTTATTGGCAAAAGACCCATACGGCGATAGTAAGATACAGGCAGAAATACTCATTCATGATTGGTGCCTCAGAAATAATGTAAAGTGTACCGTATTAAGATTGCCCTTGATCGCAGGGCCCAACCCTCCCGGAAATCTGGAGGCAATGATCAAAGGCATTAAAAGCGGGTACTATTTTAATATTTCTGGCGGAAAGGCCAGGAAAAGCATCGTTCTGGCTGAAGACGTAGCTGCTATTATTCCTGCTGCCGCCAGGGTTGGGGGAGTTTACAATTTGACCGATGGATATCACCCGTCGTTTAAAGAGTTAAGTGCTGTAATTGCCAAACAGTTAAATAAAAAGCCACCTTTAAATCTTCCCGGGTACCTGGCAAAAACTATTGCCTTGGCCGGAAATATTATAGGGAATAAGGCGCCTTTAAACTCCAATAAACTGAAAAAGATAACATCCGATCTGACACTTGATGACACTAAAGCCCGTAATTTGTTGGGATGGAAGCCAGCAAAGGTTTTAGAAGCTTTCAGGATAAGCTGATCATATAATTCATTTTTTTAAATACTTTTGTTGCACCCCATAAAAGGCGTTATAAAATTTAATACTATGGAAGAGCAAAATGAAAATCAACTGAATATTGAACTTTCTGAAGATATTGCAGAAGGTGTTTATTCAAACCTGGCGATTATAACCCATTCTAACTCAGAATTTGTACTTGATTTTATACGCGTAATGCCGGGTGTCCCCAAAGCAAAAGTTAAATCAAGGATTATATTAACCCCCGAACATGCCAAGCGTTTGTTAACAGCATTGGAGGATAATATAGAAAAATTTGAAGCTGCAAACGGAAGAATAAAAATCCAGTCGGAACCTGCCGGCTTCCCAATGAATTTCGGAGGGACAATGGGACAGGCCTGATAGTAAAATTCAAACCCATTTGGATTTTTAAATCAGATGATCGCTTCTCCTGTATTAACAAGTAAGAAGCTTCATCGGGCCAACCATTGCTATTAGTTTCCATCTCTTTTTTTGCCTATTTTTGCACGCGAAAAGCAATCTGTTAAAAAGAAATTCTTTAATATTATATAAAATTGGTGCGAATATATTAAGATGGAAAAAAACGCAAAAATATATATTGCAGGGCATCGTGGCATGGTAGGCTCTGCTATACACCGCAAGCTGCAAAAAGAAGGTTATACCAACATTATTACCCGCCTGTCATCAGAACTGGACCTGCGCAATCAAAACGATGTCGCCCAATTTTTTGAACAGGAAAAACCCGATTATGTATTTTTGGCAGCGGCTAAAGTGGGGGGCATTATTGCCAATAACACTTACCGTGCCGATTTTTTGTATGAAAACCTGCAGATACAGAATAATATCATTCATTCGTCCTATGTGAATGGGGTGAAAAAGTTGATGTTCCTTGGGTCAAGCTGTATCTATCCTAAGCTGGCACCACAGCCATTAAAAGAAGAATATTTATTGACCGGTCTTTTAGAACCAACTAATGAGCCTTATGCAATTGCTAAAATTGCGGGTATTAAAATGTGCGATGCTTACCGGGCGCAATATGGTTGCAATTATATATCGGTAATGCCAACTAACCTTTATGGTTATAATGATAATTACCACCCCCAGAACTCACATGTTTTACCGGCTTTGATACGTCGCTTTCACGAAGCTAAAGTTAATAATCAGTTCGATGTAACCATCTGGGGAACGGGCTCGCCTAAGCGTGAATTCCTGTTTGCGGATGATCTGGCCGAAGCCTGTTATTACCTGATGCAGAATTATGATGAAGAGGGCCTGGTTAATATTGGCACAGGAGAAGATATTTCAATAAAAGAGCTGGCAATATTAATAAAAGGTATAATTGGCTTTGAGGGTGAAATTAAATTTGATACCTCAAAACCTGATGGTACCCCACGCAAATTGATGGACGTTTCTAAACTGCACAGCAAAGGATGGAAACATACTATTGAATTGGAAGATGGGATAAAGCTGGCTTACCAGGATTTTTTGTCCCATGAGCTTAAACTTCAGAATTGATCCCAGGATAGCCTAATAAATAACCTATGAATATCAGGTTGACGCCCTTAGAAGGTTGTGTTGTAATTGAACCAAAGGTTTTTAAGGACGAACGCGGGTATTTTTTTGAAAGCTTTAATCAAAAAAAATTCAGCGATCTGACCGGTCATGATACCGTATTTGTGCAGGATAATCAATCCTATTCAACAAAAGGCGTGCTGCGCGGACTGCATTTCCAAAAAGGAAGATTATCACAAGCTAAACTGGTTCAGGTAGTAAAAGGCGAAGTGTTAGATGTGGCAGTTGATCTGCGCAGTGGCTCAAAAACTTACGGTAAACATTTTGATATAAAGATATCTGCAGAAAATAATCTTCAACTATATATTCCCAGGGGTTTTGCGCATGGCTTTGTGGTATTGAGCGATGAAGTTATTTTTCAATACAAATGTGATAACTACTATGATAAGGCTGCCGAAGGTGGTATACATTATGCTGATCCTGAACTGGGTATCGATTGGATATTGCCGCACGATCAGCTCATCGTATCCCCAAAAGATGTGGAACTACCTCTGTTAAAGCATGTTGGTGAATTAGGCTTTTAAACTGATCAAATGAGCAATATTGTTGTTTTTGGGGCTTCGGGCCAATTGGGGCAATGCTTAAAGCAGGTAGCCGAAATGCTGGGTATCGCTTCCATTTATTTCCCACCAGAAACAGAAGCCAATATTTTAGACAAAGAAGCTATTCGGAAGATATTTGATACTTATCAGCCGGCATGGTGCATTAACTGCGCCGCCTATACTGCGGTTGACAAAGCCGAAGATGATGTAGAAATGGCCCGGAAGATAAATAAAACTGGAGTAGAAAATCTGGGTAGCTTTTGCCTGGAATATGATTCGACGCTAATCCATATTTCAACAGATTTTGTTTTCAAAGGCAATATATCTTCGCCATTAACAGAAACAGATATAGCCGAACCTATCAGCGTATATGGTCTGACCAAGCTGGAAGGTGAAAAAGCGGTTACCGATGTGCTGACCAAATATTATATACTGCGTACCAGCTGGCTGTATTCGGAGTATGGGAATAATTTTGTTAAAACCATGCTTAAGTTGGGTAGTGAACGAGATGAATTAAAAATAATAGCTGACCAGGCAGGTACACCAACCTATGCCATGGACCTGGCTTCCTCTATATGCTGGATCATTATAAAAGAGATAGGTGCTTATGGCACTTACCATTTTAGTAACGAGGGAATTGCCTCGTGGTACGATTTTGCAAAGGCTATTTTTGAGATATCGAAAACGGAAGTCAACGCGATCCCTATCAAAACTTCTGAGTACCCTACACGCGCTGTAAGACCGGCCTATTCAGTACTTGATAAAACAAAAATAAAGCAGACATTTGATATTGAAATACCCTATTGGCGTGATAGCTTGATCACGTGTATCAGTAAACTTAAATCTTTATGAAAGGTATCATTTTAGCGGGCGGCTCTGGCACGCGGCTCTTCCCGATCACCAAAGCCATCAGTAAACAACTGATGCCGATATATGATAAGCCGATGATCTATTATCCATTATCCGTACTGATGATGGCTGATATCCGCGAGATACTGATCATCACCACCCCCGAGGATAATGAAAGCTTTAAACGACTATTAGGCGACGGCCACGAGTTAGGTTGCCACTTTGAATATGCGATACAGGCTAATCCAAACGGACTGGCCCAGGCGTTTGTGATAGGCGAACAATTTATCGGGAACGATAAAGTTGCCCTAATATTGGGAGACAATATTTTTCATGGTACAGGCCTTGATAATTTAGTTAAGAGCTTTAACGATGTTGATGGAGCCGCCATATTTGCTTACAAAGTGTCAGACCCCGAACGGTATGGCGTGGTTGAGTTTGACAATGAGTTTACCGCTTTATCCATAGAAGAAAAACCATTGAAGCCAAAATCGCATTACGCAGTGCCGGGATTATATTTTTATGATAACGAAGTGGTGCATATTGCAAAAAATATAAAGCCCTCACCCCGTGGCGAGTACGAGATCACTGATGTAAACAAAGCTTATCTCGAAAATAAAAAACTGCACGTGGGTGTGATGGACAGGGGTACGGCCTGGCTGGATACCGGCACATTCGATTCGTTAAGTGATGCCACCGAATTTGTACGGGTGATAGAAAAACGTCAGAATAATAAAATAGGTTGTATTGAGGAAGTTGCCTTCCGGCATGGTTTTATTGACCGGGATCAATTAAACACACTGGCTGATAAATATATCAAAAGTGGTTACGGAATGTATTTGAAAAATTTGCTTCAATAAGCCAATTGTTCTGATATAGCATCAATTAAATCGGGTCTGTCTGCCATCAACCATTTGATCTCTTTATTTTTTCTGAACCAGGTAAGTTGTCGTTTTGCGAACCGCCTGGTGTTTTGTTTAATAAATTCAGTGGCTGTGTTCAGATCGGTTTTGCCATCAAAATAATCAAATAATTCGCTGTACCCAACAGTGTTTAATGCGTTGAGGTGCCGGTAGGGTAAAAGTGACCTTACCTCTTCCACTAATCCCTGACCAATCATGCTATCCACCCGCTGATTGATGCGTTGGTAAAGCAGTTCCCTCGGCAGATCCAACCCAATCTCGATAACCCGGAAAGCTCTTTTATTGGCCACAGCTTTACGATAAGAAGAAAACGGCTTACTGGTAGTTTCAAATACTTCTAATGCCCTCACCAGGCGTTGGGGATTATTCAGGTCGACTTGCCTGTAATAATCCGGATCAGCTGTTTTAAGCTTTTCCTGTAAAAATTCAATCCCTTTTTCTGCAAGCTCCTGGTTTAAGCGCTCTCTTGTTTCAGCATTAGCAACGGGCAGTTCATCGAAGCCCTTAGTTATAGCCTGTATAAACAGTCCTGAACCGCCGGCCATAATTATTTGATCATGCTTTTTAAAAAGTTCTTCCAACGATTGCAGGCATTGCTTTTCAAAATCGCCCACTGAAAAACTCTCAGTTATGGAATGCGAATTGATAAAATGGTGCTTTACTGCTGCTAATTCCTCATCAGAGGGTTTAGCTGTGCCAATAGACATTTCACGATAGAACTGGCGGGAGTCGGCCGAAATTATTTCAGTTTTTAGCTGTTGGGCAAGCTTAATGGCAACGACGGTTTTCCCCACAGCAGTAGGGCCGGCAATGACGATAAGTGTTTTGAGCGGAAGTTGACGGTTCATGGTAGCTGCCATAGCAAAACACTCAGTAAATTGTTAAATAAACCTCTATCAACTATGAACCATCAATTAAAGCAGGAATTAGTAATCGTCGCCATGATGCGATTTGCCCTCGTCTTCAAAGCCTTCATTATCTGAAAACTCACCGCCAAACTCGTCTTCCTCCTCGGCATCTTCACCAAGTACGTCATCAGCTTCTACTTCGTCTTCCGCATCCAATACTTCAGAAAAACCTTCCTCTGCATCTTCAGGTGCAAATTCCATCTCATTCAGAAAATCAAATTCTTCGTTGGCAGGCGGCAGTATAGTTGGGTTAAATACATTACCAAATTGTTTTGGCGCTTCGCCAACTGATTTTATTATCGCAGGATAGGTAGTTCCCGGGGTTTCATCAAGAATGATCTTCAGTAATTCAACATGAAAATCAAATGGCCTGTCAAAGTTGAAAGTATAATAAAACTTCTGGTGTGGATCGTCTATACGATTACTCAGTTTTACCTTATCCATTAGTACTACACCGCGGTCAATTCTGCGTTGATTGGGTAAATAGGTAATTTCCTCACCCTTTATCCATTGATCATTGCTGATATAAAAAGAGGAAGGGTATTCGCAATTATAACCGGTCGACTGATGAATTGCACGATGCAGATCCTCAAATGTTTGAGTGGATTTAACATCGATCTCTCTCGTTACATCATCGTAATCTTCAAAAGTAATCTTGAATCTGTATAGTGCCATTGTTATGTGTAGTAATTTTACAAAAATAATGTTTTAATTTAAAAAGTGTTTGCTACAACTTTTAAGCCAATTTCTGAGCCTTTGCGGATTGTAAAGTCGAGTGCTGCTTCGCGTGAATTCGGAATCTCGCCCTCCAGGATAGCCTCGCGTATCTGATTTTTAATAATTCCCACTTCGCGGCCTTCTTTTATACCAAAAAGGTGCATAATATCCAGCCCGGTAACCGGCGGCTGCCAGTTTCTTATTTGATCGCGCTGTTCAACATCTTTTAATTTTTGCTGAACCAGCTCAAAATTATTTCTGTATTTTTTTATTTTGTATTCATTTTTTGTGGTGATGTCTGCTTTACACAACAGCATCAGGGCCTCAATGTCGTCATTTGCTTCAAATAATAATCTGCGTACTGCTGAGTCAGTCACCACATTCTGTGCTAAAACGATAGGCCGTAAATGAAGCTGCACCATCTTCTGAACAAACTTCATTTTCTCGTTCAGGGGCAGTTTTAATTCAGCAAATATTTTGGGCACCATGCGTGCGCCTTTATCCTCATGCCCGTGGAAAGTCCAGCCATGTCCTTGTTCAAAGCGTTTGGTTGCAGGTTTGGCGATATCATGTAAAATGGCGGCCCAGCGCAGCCAAAGATCATCAGTGGTAGTTGAGATATTATCCAGAACCTGTAAAGTATGGTAAAAGTTATCCTTGTGGCCCTTGCCATCAATAATGTCAACACCATATAGGTTGGCCATTAGGGGGAATATATTTTTTAATAGGCCGGTATCAAACAGGTAAATAAAACCTATGGAAGGTTTTGGCGACAGGATGATCTTATTTAGCTCTTCCGTTATACGCTCCTGAGATATAATGGCAATGCGTTCAACGTTTTGCTTTATTGCCTCAACGGCGATGTTATCAATAGTGAAACTAAGCTGCGTTGCAAAACGGATAGCGCGGAGCATCCGTAAAGGGTCATCCGAAAAGGTTTCCACCGGGTCGAGTGGTGTCCTGATCATTTTTTGCTCCAAATCTTTAACTCCATCAAAGGGATCAAGCAATTCACCAAACTGATCGGGATGCAGCGCTAATGCCAGTGCATTTATACTAAAATCGCGGCGTTTCTGATCATCCTCAAGAGTGCCATTCTCTACAATAGGCTTCCGTGAGTCAGACCGGTAAGACTCCTTACGGGCACCGACAAATTCCACTTCAATATCCTTATACTTCAGCATGGCCGTGCCGAAATTTTTAAAAACCGAAAGCTTCACATTCAGTTTCTTCGCCACGCGCTCTGCAAACGAGATCCCATTGCCAATTACAACAATATCGATGTCTTTTGAAGGACGATTCAATAAAAGATCACGCACAAAACCGCCGATAACATAGGCCTGCGCATTTTGCTCAGCAGCAATAGTACTGATCAACGAAAAAAGAGGATGTCGCAGGTGTTGTTTCATATTTATGCTACGCTTAAATGATTAAGCGTAAAATTATTTACCACAAAAATCGTAATTAGTAAGTCTAAAACCATAAACAATTTTACCGGCGGAGAAATTCAAATCTGCCATCTGGTTGTAAACGCATAATGGTAGAAGGGTTTTTCCTTTCCATGCTATGCTGTTCCAGGTCGACAACGTAATCAACACCGTCAATGATCTCCTGATCAATTTGCCCGAAATTTTGTGGTGATGGCATCCCGCTTATATTAGCAGATGTAGAAACCAGTGGCTTACGCAAACGTTGTATTAATTGCTGGCAAAAGTCGTGTTTGGCTACGCGTACACCTATGCTTCCATCCGCGCTGATCAGCGCCGGTGATATATTTTTAGCGCCGGGCATTACCAGGGTTAACGGATTTTCAGCAAACTCTATCAGTTCATAGGCTATGGCTGGCACTTCCCTGATATAGCTTTCCAGCTTATTGTGGGTATCCAGCAGTATGATCATGCTTTTGGCCTCATCCCGTTGTTTTAGCGCAAAGATCTTTTTAATGGCTTCGGTATTAGTGGCATCACAGCCAATACCCCAGATGGTATCAGTAGGATAGAGGATGATCCCGCCATCCTGCACCACCTTCAATGCCTTGGCAATTTCTTCTCTAAGCATGTTCCACAGTTTTATATAAATGCATTAATTGTTCAGCAAGTTTGTCGTCATTGAATTTTTTGGAGTGCTCTACGCCCTCCGTGATCATTTTTTGCTTTAATGTTTCATTCTCAAGCAGGCTTTCAATTTTCTCAGCCAGTTCTTTTTCATCCTGCGGGTCGATGTAAATGCTGCCCGGCCCACCTGCTTCTTCAAGTGATGAACCTGTTGCGGCAATTACGGGTATTTCCGAACTGAGCGCTTCCAGTACAGGTATCCCAAAGCCCTCATAGAATGACGGATAAATGAATATAGATGCCATTTGATAAATTGCAGGCAGATCGTCAAATTGAACCTGATGCAGGAAAATAACCCTGTCACCCAGTTTGTTCGCTGTTATAAATTCATTTATCTGATCAATATATTTGGTTGGCCTGCCTATTACTACCAATGAAACATTACTTTTAAGCAGGGCCAATGCTTTTACTGTAAGCAATAAATTTTTACGTTCCTCTATCGTCCCTACACTTAAAAGGAAACTTTCGGGCAGCTTGTATTTAATTTTGACCGTTTCTTTTTGTTCGATGCTTTGTTTGATACTAAAAACCGGATCAATTCCCTGGTAAACTACCTCAATTTTTGCAGGGTTGATATCTAAATATTTTACCAGATCATCTTTGGTCTTTTGGCTGATCGCTATGATCTTATCAGCAACTTTACAGGCATATTTGACTTTGATGGCATAAATGCGACGGCTAACCCAGCCAAACTGATCGGGGAAATGCATAAATATCAGGTCGTGAATAGTGACGACTGCTTTCATGCCGCTTTTCTTTATCCCAACCGGTAATTCGTGACTTAAGCCATGATATAAATTGATCCCATCACGTTGCAGGTCAGCCACTATACCTTTGGTGCGCCACCAGGAAGTAAATAAGCTGCTTTCAGGTCTTACCGTTTTGATACTGGCTGAGTTGTCTAAAAAGCCTAACCTGTTGTTATCCTTAACCTTTGGCGTATACAAAAAGTATTCGTTTCCGGGATAGTGCTTTGCCAGGTTACCAATGAGCCAGCGGCTGTAATTGCCCAACCCGGTATTATTCAGAAAGGCACGCTTGGCATCATATCCTATTTTCATGTGTCATTATTGATATCAAAAATAGGTGAACGCAATTGATACAATTATACGGCTACGTTATTTTCCCTCAGTGCATCGTTTAAAGATGTTTTCTTATCGGTCGATTCCTTACGCTGGCCAATGATCAAAGCGCAGGGTACCTGGAAATCACCAGCGGGGAAAGTTTTGGTGTAAGAGCCCGGTATCACCACAGAACGTTCCGGTACAAAACCTTTGTGTTCCTTACGGTCGGCACTGGTAACATCAATGATCTTGGTAGATGCAGTCAGTACCACATTTGCGCCTAACACCACCTCTTTTTCAAGATGTACACCTTCAACCACTATGGCACGGGAGCCTAAAAAACAATTGTCTTCAATTATAACCGGCGAAGCCTGCACAGGTTCAAGTACTCCTCCGATACCAACACCACCGCTCAAATGGCAATGTTTGCCTATCTGCGCACATGAACCTACTGTAGCCCAGGTATCCACCATCGTGCCTTCATCAACGTAAGCGCCGATGTTTACATAAGATGGCATCATGATCACCCCTTTTGCCAGGTATGCACCGTAACGTGCAATAGCATGGGGTACCACTCGCACACCTGTTTTTTTATAATCGGTTTTGAGTTTCATTTTATCATGAAAAACAAAAGGACCGGTTTTAATTTCTTCCATTTGCCTGATCGGAAAATATAGGATCACGGCCTTTTTTATCCAATCATTGGTATGCCAGCGATGGCCGATAGGTTCGGCCACCCGTAATTCGCCTCTGTCAAGTTCTTGTATAACAGTTTCAATAGCAGTTGTGTATTCGTGATTAGCAAGCAGGTTTCTGTCTTCCCAAACCTCTTCAATCAGCTTTTTTAAATTTTGCATCGGTAAATCTAATCTTTTGACAAATTAAAGGATTTTAAGGGGAATTTGTTCATGTATAATTAACCTATTGTACATATTAACAATAAATCAAGGAATGTGAACAATTGTTGAGTCTGCAATTTTTATGAAGTTTATAACTTTGAACAAAATCTGATTGCGATAACCGTAGTGAACATTTTTTTAAAAAATGCCTGAGAAAGAAAAATTAAGAATTGACAAATACCTGTGGGCAATAAGGATTTTTAAAACACGCTCACTGGCGACGGGGGCTTGCAAAGCCGGCCGGGTAAAACTAAGCGGCCAGAATATAAAACCTGCACATGAAGTAAAAGTGGGCGAAGTATACCAGGTATCAAAAGGAATAGAGCGTAAAGTTTTGAGGGTAACCGGCCTTTTGGAAAACAGGATGGACGCTAAAAATGTGATCAATTTTTATGCAGATGAAACTCCGATAGAGCAAACCCATGGGTTTAAATCCATGTTTCATGCACCGCTTTTGAAAAGGGACCGGGGCACCGGGCGGCCGACCAAAAAGGACAGACGGGAAATTGATGATCTGAAAGATGATTTTTTTGATAGAAAAGACAGCAGCCTTAAATAAAAAAATATTTAAGGCAAACTGTAATTATTAAAAGATTAGTTACGTAATATAATAAACGTGTTGTAAAGAATTTTTAACTTTACCGGAAAGTTTTTATTTATATTTGTAAAACCTTAACCTGGTAGTAAACTTCTGTTAATGATCTATTTCTTAATTGCTATCCTGCTTTTTACATCTATTCTCGTTTACTTCCGGATAGCCGACCATTATAATATCATAGATCATCCCAACGAACGCAGCTCACATACAAATATTACCATTAGAGGGGGAGGTATTATTTTTCTTTTAGCTGCAGTGTGTGCTGTTATTATGCATCCTGATTATTGGTTACCCGTTGCAGGTATACTGGTTATTGGTATCATCAGCTTTCTTGATGACATTTTTACACTTTCCAGCAGCGTACGGTTACTATTTCATTTGCTTGCCGTAACCTTAATGTTTATGTATTTAAATGTTTTTCACACCGAGCCATTTTACATTTGTATTCTGCTGTACATTATGGTTATCGGCGTTATCAATATGTATAACTTTATGGATGGCATTAATGGTATCACCGGTATATACAGTTTGGTGGTATTGGGTGGGCTGCAATATGTCAATCTGAACCAGGCTGCCTTTATTCAAGCGGATCTGATATGGTTGCCTATGCTTGCCAGTGCAATATTTTTGTACTTTAATTTTCGTAATAAAGCCAGGTGTTTCGCCGGCGATGTAGGCAGCGTTACCATTGCATTCTGGATCATTATGCTATTGGTTAAGTTGATTTTCATTACGCAAAACTGGGGATACATCCTTTTTTTGGTGGTATATGGTATCGACTCGGTGGTAACGATAGCCCATCGCCTGCTGCTGCGGCAAAATATATTAAAAGCTCACAGGATGCATTTTTACCAGGTGCTGGTTAATGAACGCAAATTTTCCCATTTGTGGGTTTCTTTAGGATACGCGCTATTGCAGGGAATAATAATACTGGTTATTATAAAAGGATTGGGGCTTACAACCACTTCCTTATTTATGCTCACTATTATCCCGCTCGCAATCATCTATATATCATTAAAACCGTTTATTATGAAGAATACCTGCTGATCAATAACCTGCGGTTTAAAGCAAAATTCAAAACTTTTGATTAACCGCATTGTTAAAAATGAACCTTGAAAAGATTGTAATAACAATGTTTCAATGAGAACCGTACAAGTATGTAACTTGTTGAAAAATATTTAACAAATCAAGAATCATATAAATTTATTTATTTTTGTTTGTTAAAAGAATATTAACTATAATTATATAATCTACGAACATTATACTTTATGAAAAAATACCTATTGTTTACCAGGGTTGTACCAAGATGGTTAATAATGCTTGTCGACCTCACCATCGTATTCTGGTCTTTTTCTACTTCCTATTTTATTGTAGAACGATTTGAATTTGTAAACATCCTTAGGGGGTATTTTTTTATCTTAACTGGCTCCTATAGCGCTATTGCAGCTATTGTAATGTATGCCATGCGCATACATATCGGTCTTATCCGTTACTCAAATACGCGGGACGTATTGCGTATTTTTAGCTCAGCTTTTTTAACCTGTTTACTGTATTTATTGTTTATCAATATCTGGCTGGTAAATATGATCCATGTAAACCTGGTTACAGTTAACCTTACGTTGCTGATCAATTTCTCGGTATCAAGCACTTTGCTCATTTTATTGCGTACAACCGTTAAAAGTGCTTTCTTTTACCTTAATAACAATACCAACGCCAAGAAGACAAAAGTACTGATCTATGGATCGGATAATAATGCAGTACTTGTTAAACAAGCGCTTGAAACTAGTGCCAAAACTAATTTTGCTGTTGTGGGATTTGTAGATGACGGCAGCAAAAAAATAGACAAGGAAATACAGCAGGTTAGGGTATATCACATTGACAAACTGTCTAAATTAAAGGAGAAATATGACGTGGATAAGCTGATCATTATGAATCAGCATTTAGATGAGCAAGCCAAAAAAGTAGCAGTTGAACAATGCTTGTCACTAGGCATACAGGTGCTCACTGTTCCACCTTCAGATCAGTGGATATATGGTAAGCTTAACCTGCAGCAAATTAAAGACCTTAAAATTGAAGACTTATTGCAGCGTAAACCCATACGTATCGACAATTTGCAGATATCAGAAGACCTGTATGGTAAACGTGTTTTGGTTACCGGTGCAGCCGGCTCTATAGGGTCCGAAATTGTACAACAGGTATTGAGTTATAAACCGGCAATGGTGATATTATGTGACCAGGCTGAATCTCCGCTGCACGAAATGAAATTGGAGGTTGAGGAGAAATTCCCTAATGTTCCTGCTAAAATATTTATAGCGGACGTAAGGAACTATCAGCGGATGCATAAACTATTCTCCGACTACTGTCCCGAGGTGGTTTTCCATGCAGCAGCCTACAAACATGTACCAATGATGGAAGAAAACCCATCTGAAGCAGTATTGGCCAATGTATTAGGCACCAAACATGTTGCAGATCTATCCGTTGCATTTGGTGTCAGGAAATTTGTAATGATATCTACCGATAAGGCGGTTAATCCGTCCAATATTATGGGTACTACCAAGCGGATCGCAGAAATATATATTCAATCATTAAAGGATATCCCTGCAAATAACAGGCCTGGTGTCCCGTCAACCCGTTTCGTAACTACCCGTTTTGGAAACGTTTTAGGCTCAAATGGCTCAGTTATACCACGTTTCAGGGCACAGATACAAAAGGGCGGCCCTATAACAGTTACACACCCTGAGATCACCCGCTATTTTATGACCATACCCGAAGCTGTACAGTTAGTACTGGAAGCAGGTACAATGGGTTCAGGTGGTGAGATATTCATTTTTGATATGGGGCAACCTGTAAAAATCACAGATTTGGCTTTAAAGATGATCAAACTGGCGGGCTTGCAGCCTGAAAAGGATATCAAGATCGTATATACAGGTTTAAGGCCAGGTGAAAAACTTTACGAAGAATTGCTGAACCAGGGAGAATGTACAATGCCTACACACCACCCTAAAATTAAGATAGCTAAAGTAATAACTTACCCTTACGAAGCTGTAAGTGCCGATATTGATGAATTATTGGCCATTAATAAAAAGCAGGATGACGAAGCTTTGGTAAATAAGATGAAAGAAATAGTGCCTGAGTTTATCAGCAGAAATTCTCAATTTGAATACCTTGATACCAGCAGTGGTAATGAAGAGTATATGGAAGTACTGGTAAATTAAAAAATAAAATTAATCATATAAAAAGGCGTCCTGATCAATTAGGGCGCCTTTTTTCATACGTTTAATTTTAGTAATCTGTTTTTGACCCGGAATCTTCCCAGAGTTTGAATGCGGATAATGCCTCATCGCGTAATAATTGAACTATCTCTAATTTGCGCTGTTTCATGGGGCGCTCAAATTCCTGGTAAATAAAATGATCATCAAAACCGATATCCGCAGCGTCAGTTTTTGAATTGGCATAATATATCTTATCCAGTCGCGCCCAGTAAATAGCGCCCAAACACATAGGACACGGTTCACAACTGGTATAGATCACACATCCTTCAAGTGTATAGGCATTTAATTCCTGGCAAGCCAATCGTATAGCAGCTATTTCGGCATGCGCTGTTGGATCATTCTGCTGAATAACTTTGTTGGCGCTTCGTGCAATCACCATCCCGTCCTTCACAATTACTGCACCGAAGGGGCCTCCCGCTTCTTGTTTCACATTATGCTCAGACAGCTCAATAGCCATGCGCATAAATTTTTCATGTTCCTGCATTTCCATATCGCTCCAAATTAAAAAGCCCCGGCTTTAAGCCAGGGCTAATATAGTATTTAACTGATGTATCTATGTTATTTCTTTTCCTTGGTGTAAGCATCATTCAGCCTTTTCAGCACATCCGCAGTAACATCAACCCCCGGATCGCCATACCATAAATTGGTGTTTCCTTTTTGGAAACTTAAGACCATTTTATAGCCTTTTTCTTTGGCATAATCCTTAATTGTAGAGGCAACCTTTTCATATAATTTTTGCTGTTCTCCGGCTGTTTCATTCTGAAATTGGGCTGAAGCATTTTGCTGATAGCTTTGAAACTCCTGTCCTTCGCGTTGCAGACGTTGTTCGGTAGTTGAACGCTGGTCAGCACTTAATGTATTAGCGCTTTTTTGATAATCAGCTACTTCGCGTTGCAGGGCCTGGCGCCTTGATTCTACATCACCTGTGGCAGATTTGTTTTTATCCTCAAGCCTTTTAGTCATATCCTTAAAATATTCGTATTTGGCTAATAATGTGTCCTGGTTGACAAACACTATCCCTCCTGTAGCTGCAGTTGAAGAAGCAGAGGTAGTTGATTTATCCCCGGTTTTATTTTGGTTGCACGCTGCCATGCTTCCGGCAACCAATAGCGCTAATGTTAATTTTGTCAAAAAAGAGGCCTGGATTTTCATTCTCAAAAAGTTAAAAAATTTTGACAAAGATAAACTTTCATTGCAAGTATCCTAATTACCGGCTGCGTAAATATAATAGTGTACTTTTGTACCTCTATAAAAACTTTATATATACTTGATTTCATGAAGCTTTCAGCTATGATTTAACCCCGGTTTACGTATCCATATCGTTACATCACAACACATATAAACATGTGCTTATTTTATCCACAAAATACCCGGAATGCGGGGCAAAATGCGTATTTTTGCATATAAATTTCCTTAAGGAAATAAGGCTATTGTTAAACACCAATATGAGCGAAAAAAATAAAGACAAATCCAACTATTCAGCAGATAATATACAGGTTTTAGAAGGTTTGGAAGCGGTGCGCAAGCGCCCTTCAATGTATATAGGGGATACAGGGGCAAAAGGTTTGCATCACCTGGTTTATGAGGTCGTGGATAACTCCATAGATGAAGCCCTGGCCGGTTACTGTGATAATATAAAAGTAACCATTTTAAAAGATAATGGAATTAAGGTAGAGGATAACGGCCGTGGTATCCCTACCGGTATTACTACCAAAGAAAAACGCTCGGCATTAGAGATTGTAATGACCGTATTACACGCCGGCGGTAAATTTGATAAAGACACGTACAAGGTATCAGGTGGTTTGCATGGTGTGGGTGTAAGTTGCGTGAACGCGTTATCAACCCATTTAACTGCTTTGGTTTACCGTGAAGATAAGGTATGGACTCAGGAGTATGAAAAAGGGAAACCGCTATTTGATGTAAAAACCATAGGTGATACACAAAAAAGAGGGACGACTATTATTTTCAATCCCGACCCGGAAATATTTACGCTAACTACTGAATACAAATATGATACGCTGGCAGGGCGCCTGCGCGAGCTGGCATACCTGAACAAAGGTATACGCCTGTCTTTATCTGACGAGCGGTATCCAGGCGAAGACGGAACTTTCCAGACAGAAGAATTCTTCTCTGAAGGCGGTTTACGGGAGTTTGTAAAATACCTGGACGGAACCCGTGTATCCATCATTCCTGAACCAATTTATGTAGATGGCACCAAACAGGGCATACCTGTTGAGCTGGCCCTTCAATACAATGATACTTATACAGAGAACGTACACTCATATGTAAATAACATCAATACCATCGAAGGTGGTACACATGTGGCTGGTTTCCGCAGAGGCTTGACACGTACTTTAAAGGCTTATGCCGATAAGTCGGGATTGCTTAAGAATATGAAGGTGGAGATCACCGGGGATGACTTCCGTGAAGGGTTGACTGCTGTTATTTCGGTAAAAGTAGCCGAACCTCAATTTGAGGGGCAAACCAAAACCAAGCTAGGTAATAACGAGGTAATGGGCGCGGTGGATATGGCCGTAGGCGAAATTTTAGGTAATTACCTGGAAGAAAATCCGCGTGAGGCAAAGATGATCGTGAACAAGGTGATCCTTGCTGCAACAGCCCGTGCTGCGGCCCGTAAGGCCCGCGAAATGGTTCAGCGTAAGAACGTGATGGGTGGATCAGGCCTGCCAGGTAAACTAGCCGATTGTGCTAACAGTGACCCCGAGCTTTGTGAATTATTTCTTGTCGAAGGCGATTCGGCAGGTGGTACAGCCAAGCAGGGCCGTAACCGTGAGTACCAGGCTATTTTGCCGTTAAGGGGTAAGATCCTGAACGTAGAAAAGGCCATGGAGCATAAGATCTACGAGAATGAGGAAATAAAGAATATGTTCACTGCCCTTGGTGTGAGCATAGGTACCGCAGAAGATGATAAGGAACTGAATCTTACCAAACTGCGTTACCACAAGATCGTGATCATGACGGATGCCGACGTTGACGGATCACACATTACTACTTTGATCCTGACCTTCTTCTTCCGTTATATGAAAGAGTTGGTAGAGTTTGGTTATGTATATATCGCTACACCGCCGCTTTACCAGGTTAAAAAAGGCAAGGAAATGGAATATTGCTGGAACGATGTGCAGCGTGATGCAGCCATCCAACGCCTAAAGGGTGGTGGTAAGGAAGACAGCGTACACGTACAGCGTTACAAAGGTTTGGGTGAAATGAATGCCGAGCAATTATGGGAAACCACCATGAACCCGGAAACCCGTACCCTGCGCAAAGCCGGTATTGAAAACGCGGCAGAATGTGATCATACCTTCTCGATGCTGATGGGTGACGAAGTTGCGCCACGCAGGGATTTTATCGAAAAAAATGCCAAATACGCAAGGATAGATATATAATAATTATCCGCTCAAAAACTAAAAGGCATCGCTCACAAAGCGATGCCTTTTAGTTTATACAGGTTGTCATTCTGAACGCAGTGAAGAATCTTCTTCACCCGACTTCTTCACCGGACTTCTTCACCTTGCATGTCGCACCCATCCCCAGCAAAAGATCCTTCGTATCAGGATGACAAAAGGTAAAAACTAAGCTTTAAACTTAATCCTCTTTTTCCCATAATCGATCACCGCTTTATATTTCATCAAAATATCACCGCCTAAAACACCTAAAACTTCAGGATGGTTCAGCTGCCGGTAAGCAATATTGATACTGGACAGATCAAGCACTGCTACTTCAAACTCGGGTACAATAAAATCACCAATGTGCATATCACTGATTAGTGCAGTAGAGGAAGCCATGCTATTGGTTCCCAGGCCTGTTGAAAGCCTGTCGCTTGATTTGATAGAAGCATTTTCGCCCGCTTCTGAAAGTATGTTATGGTCGAATGCAGTTCTTGATGCACCCGTATCCAGGACCAAAATGAAAGGCTTACCATACAAAGTAATATTTAACAAAGGATGAAACCCGTCATCATGCAGATCAATAATTTGGAGGGGAACAGTTATTACCATCTGCAATAATAGCCAATCAATAAATCACTCAGTCAGTAATTCAAAAATTAATTAAAACGGATAACCAATACCCAGGTTAAATACAGAATTGCCAAAACTTAAATTATTAACCACGTTACGTTGCCCCACAGGTAAAGAAGGATTGATCAGCGGGAAACCAAGATCGGTGCGTAACACTAACACAGAAAGGTTAAATCGTAAACCGAATCCGGCATCTACTGCTATTTGATGTAAAAAGTTTTTTCCAAAGGCAGCATTAGGCAAACCCGGCTCACTATGCAGCAGCCAGATATTACCAGCATCCACAAATAGCGCCCCCTCAACTATACTGAATAATTTCGGACGGTATTCTACGTTCGCTTCTATCTTGATATCACCTGATTCATCCGGTAAAAATTGTGTTCCGCTGGCCGCAAGTGAGGTTCTGAAGTTATATCCGCCCGGACCTATAGTCCTGGCCTGGAACCCGCGTAAACTATTAGGACCCCCTATAAAGAATTGCTGCGTATATGGCAGAATAGTAGAATTTCCATAAGGTAAACCCAGGTCCACCATAAAACGTGTCGCGATTTTGCTTGAAGGCCCCAATTTATGGAAGAACCTGATCTCGTTTTCCAGTTTCACATATTGATCAAATGTTTTACCGAATATTTTGCGGACTTTACCTGCAAGGGTATCAGCGCCCGTAGCCAGTCCGACAAGACCCGCAGACTCACTAAACTTGCCCATGTAATAGAAGGTGTTTGTCCTGTAATCATCAGTCGTGTTATCGTAAGTGTAACTATAGCTTGGCCCAAAAGTTAACTGGTTTTCAATAACATGCTTTAGTGTAGGATTACCGGTTTTATTAATGCTATCCCGGTAAAGCTGGCTCACACTGGCCGCATCAACATAGGTAAAGTCCATCAGGTCAAGTGTATGCTGCTTATGCAGACTGGGTTTCCATTGATAGCCCCAGGACAAGTTGAACGAATTTAACCGGTATAATTGCGACCGGTCAATCAAAGTATAACCTGTAGTTAAGATAGTGCGCGGTATAAAGGCATTATTTGTAGTAAAGTTGAACGGGCTGATAAACCTTGGCCATGATATAGATGGGGCTATACCAAGCTGATTAACATTGAAACCATGCTGGTAGGCACCAAATTGTTTATCAGTACTGGCAAAAAAGGTAACATTAAATAATTCCGCACCTTTAAAAGTATTCTTGTTTTTAAAACTTACGTTAAGCTGTGTACCGTCATAGTTTGCAGATGTTTGACGTGCAATAATTTCGGCCTGCAGCGACTTCCTTTTGGCCTGTGTTAAAAAGTAATATACATCCAGGAAAGGTGAATCGGGAGTCACATCCTCAAACCTGTTTTTTACGTAGGAGAAAGGGCCCAGTTCAATAAACCTGTTTAACGAATTGTTATGCTCGGTTCGGTTATAAATATCTCCGGGGTGTAATAGGACGGAATTTTTAAATGTAAAAGGCCTGACCGTTTTTTTGCCGCCGATCACATTGTACCAGCGGTACTTTACTGCTGAATCCAGTTTTAAAGCAGTATCACGTAAAGTATAATGCGGATAGACATAGATATTCCTGATCTTATATATCCAGCGGGCCTCATCAGGCGTTGTTTCCTTCACTTTAACAAACATGTCTACCTGGTGGTTACCTGCGCTTGAGCTATCATACCGCATGATCAGATCCTCAGGTGCAAAATAATAATAGCCTTCTTCCTTTAACTTTGCGTCTATCCTGATACGTTCACTTTTGATAACATCGAGGTTATATTTGTCGCCGGATTTTAACAGGCTTTGGGCAGATGTGCCGGTAACAGCTGTATCCAGGTCGTCCTTTCCATCCGGGAATGTAATGTTGCGATAATGATAGGCAGGACCTGTGTTAATGGTATAAACAGCTTTAGCCGTACGGTTTTTACTTACGGTGTCGCTATTTACCTGTGCCACAAAGTAACTCTCATTTTGCAACCTGTTTTGTAATATGGAGCTGTTTTTGGCCAGGTCAATACTGCTCACTAATACAGGTGGTTCGCCCAGGTGGGTATTCAGATAATGCCTTAGACCCCGTTTTTTATTTGTTTTTGTCTTTTCGTATATCCATAACTTGTAACGGAGCCCCAATATCTTAGCATTTGGTTGAGGTCTTAATAACCCCTCCATTTCACCAACTATGGCTTTAGCGTCGCTTTTACTGATGTCTTTATTTTCAATTTTTACCTCACCACCAGTGTATAGCTTTTGCCCCGGAGGTAAAAACTTTGTCGTGCTGCAGGCGCTTATGAAAACGGCAAGAAAAACATATATATATCTACGGTTGGTCATAAGTTGATTGCTATTTTTTGATTTTATCAGTCGTATCAGCCGGTTGTGTTTGCGCAGCGGCATCATCGGCCCTCTTATCAGAGTCCTTTTGTTCCTTCTTTTTTTCTTTTTGTTCTTCTCTATACCTTTTTCGCAGCTCCTTATCCTGTTTAGATCTCTTGGCGAATAGTTCTTTAAATCGATTATATTCATAGGTTAGAGAAAAGCCAACCCCGGTTTCGATCACCTGTCCTTCGATCACAATAAATTCATCCTTGCGGTAAGCCCTAACTAAATACCGCCCATCCTGTGTCAGTTTATAATTTACTGATAAGTTGCCTGCTATATCGGTAGTTTTTTGCCCCGGCTGATTCTGTCCTTCTAGATTAAAATTGTTACCCACAGTTACGGTCACCCTGTCATTCAAAAACTTTTTAGACAGACCGACATTCAAATCAGTTCTGTTTTGTTGGGTACCTGTAGAATAATCTGCTCCAGAAGTAACACCAAAACTAAGTTGCACTCCGCCGATCAGGTTACCCGCCAGTTTATTCAATTGATCGGACAATAAACTGCTTACGCTATTGCGGATAGCGCCATTGATCCCGGTGCTTCCACCGCTGCTTTGTAAGGGATTATCCCCTATAAAATGCCCTAGCACCAATACGCCTAAAACCTGCTTGTTCATTTCATTAGGGTCCTGGCGCACTTGCGCTAATCGGTCATTAACGGTTGAAACCACCTGTGGCGATACGGTATAGCTACTATCCGGTAGTACGATATCAAAACTAATGGCCGGTTTCATTAATTGATCTTTTAAGTTCAGATCGACATTGAACGGCAATTTTTGCTTGTACTGCGTTGCATTAACCGAAGTATTGTCGCCGCCTAATTGCTGCTGCACCAGGTCGATAGGGGGTACGTTGGCAACATAAATAGCAGTAAGGTCGATATTAGCGCTGGTTGGGTCGCCCGTCCAGGTAATGGTGCTGCCTTTTCTGAAATTAAATGTGCGTTTTACAGTAGCATAAGCCAGGTTGTATGATCCGCTTTCGACGGTATAGGTGCCGGTTAAGTTGGTTTTCCCGCTGGCATCGATCCCTCCATTTAAACGCGCTGTTCCCTGTATATGCACCACGTCACCATTTCGCTCATCAACAACAATATTAAATTTAGCAGCCTTGTTAATATTGATAGTGGCCGTCACATCCAATCCTTTGAGATTGGAATTTTTTAATGAATCCAGATGCTTCGCCAATAGTACCGAGTCTAATTTAGGTGCATTTTCATTAATAACTTCTACCACGCCTTTCCGGTCTTCAATGCCTGGATCATCAGTTGGCAAAACGATCGTGAGATCAGTTTTATCATTAACCGTCAGCGTGGCATCAACAACAGGCTTGTCCATATTGCCGCGTATTTTAATATTACTGTTAAGATAAAGCTTGCCGTAGTAAAGTTTGTTGTCCGCCTGGGTTGAGTTGATCACCCTGAAATTATCTGTGCGGATATCCAGCCCAAACTTGTAGCTGGTGTAATTTGTCGTATAAATAGTGCCTGCAACTACTGCCTTATTTCCTGTCGAATCAACCAGGGTAAAATCATTAAAACGAATACCATCGTTATTAAAGGTGATGCTTTCTTTAGGCATGGTAAAGTAGGAGTTGAGCATGGAAACATTGAAGCCTACCTTATTAAAATTGATATCGCCTCTTACAGACGGTGCATCCGTAGTACCGGTAATTTTTAGCTCGCCCGTGATATCGCCGCTTGCTTCTTTAATGCTGCCAAAACTAAAGCCTTCGATACTTTTCATGTTCAGTTTTACTATCCTCAGGTCAAGATCAAACCTGCTTTGCGGATTGGTGTAATAGATGCCATCCATATCAACCTGGTTGCCCTTGCCCTTGATACTTACATTAGCAGCGTAGGCATTCTCGGTCTGGTTGTTTACCTTGATAGCAATATTGCCGACTGTATCACCCTTAAAATTGAAGTCGTTAATATCAAGAGCTGAAATAAATTGTGGCGATTTTTGGAAATTGCTGATGGTGGCATTTCCGTTGATGGTACCGCCCACCTGTAACGAATCCTGCTCGGCCGCGCGGGTCAGGGTTTCGATGTGAAAATTCTTAAAGTCAACCTTAACAGGCGAATTCATTTCCTGTGCGGTACTGTTGATGCTCAGTACCTGGCTATTGTTGCTAATCGTAAAGTCCTTTGCCAGTATGCCTTTACTGCCAAACTGCAGCATATTATCCGCATTTACAGCCCATGCAGTATAATCAAGCAGCAGGCCGTTTTGTAGGAAACTAAACTGGTATTCATCCGGTAACATGCTGAATACCCCGGCAATACGGTACCGCTCTTTTTTTGCTGCATCGCGTATCTGTACGCTGATGTTCAATTTATCATCCTGTGCGTTACCGGTTATGCTGGTATACAATAAGTTGAGAGAAGAAGATGCTTTGATCCGATCGGCCGTTAAACTGTAATCCAGCTCATCGCCCTGTGTTTTGATGGCCAGTTTCATATTGTTCACTTCGTTAGTGCCATAAACTACTTTCGGCATCGAGCCATTCACCACCAGGTCGCCGGTCTGACTGTTGAACCAGCCCTTAATGATCACCGGGTCAAGCTGTTTCAGATCGGGCGCAAACTTTGTAACCAATGGTGTTTTCACAAAGCGGGCGTCAAAAACAAATTGCTGTGGAGTGTATTTTGGTTTGGCATTAACTGTTTTGGTAGCGATAGATCTGTTAAAATACTGATTGATCACATCCTGCATAGCGTCACCTACCTGGCTAAGTTTATATTTACCGGCCATGTGAGCAGTCAGCATTTCTGTAGTTAATCTTAATGTGCTGCTATCAGCATTGGCAGTAGAAACCAGGCCAACGGTATCCAGGTTGATTTTTTGCTCTCCGTTTACGATCAGCAGGTCGGTCGCCTGGATATTGGCATTCAGGTAATCCGGGTCGGCAGTTGGTACATCAGCTACGATCTTGCCATGAAAGCGCATTGCCGTTGTTGTAAAATTCAAATTCTTCAGGTTGATGCTGTCCACCAACAGGGTAGCTTTAACCGAAGGGTATTTTTTGTTCATGTTGGCTTTAGCATCCAGGCTAAAGTTGATGTTAGGATCTTTCATCCGCGCGATGGCGGTATAGCTGCCATTAACAGCGGTTCCTTTCAGCACCAGGTTTTTATAGGTATATCCTTTCACATAAGCGCTGGCTACATTTCCGTTGAATTGCAGACTGGCCTTTTTAGGATCGAGCCCGGTACCTTTAATGGTGGTCGTGAGCGTTACCGTACCCACCATTTTAGGCTGTTTGGTCAGCGCCCCGATATTTAACTGGTTTACTTTAACATTGGCCGAATAAGTTGCCTTAGGCTTGCTGCTGCCGTTCTTCATGCTGGCGGTCATATCTACACTGCCATAACTGGAGCGCAGCGTCATTTTGGTATTAAAGCTGGTCATGCTCCCTTTAAAATTCCCTTTCAGGTTCAGCTTTTCAGGTATGCTGACATTGGATGGGATCATGCCCGCAGGCACGACTTTATTCAGGTCAGAACGACTGGTATTAAAATCAGCAATGGTCAGATCAAAATAGGATTTATTTACATTGGGCAAGCCCTTCATTTTTGCCGAAGCTTTGATATGCGTGTTGCTCAACCCAGTAATTTCCAATGAAGGAATACTCAGGTCATTTACTTTACCAATTACTTTTCCGTTGATACGGAATACCGAATTTGGCGAATGTTTGAAGGGTTCCATAGAAGCCATTGACGGCATCATCAGCAATACGTCTTTCAGTCCTAAGCGGCTGCCATCCAGATCGGCATTGATACTTATTTGTCCCAAATCCTTGCTGATATTGTCAAGCGATGGATAACCTACTTCTACTTTCTTTTGTAAAACAGTTTGCGGTGTTTCGAGGTACAGATCATTTAAATAAGATTTATGCTGCCCGTAAAAAAATGCTGTATGGAATTTTTTTATCTCCAGTCCGCTTTTTTCGCTGAAGGTAAGGCTGTTTATTTTACCGGATGTAGTATCGGTGCTGTATCTAAGGTCTTCCAGGTCGGCATTCAGATCCCTGATATTCATGTGGGCAAAATCCAGGCCTTTGGCTATTGGCTTTTGTGCGTTATTGTCAAACTGGATATTGTCATTTTTAAAACTGATCTTTCTTAAAACTGCCGCCCAGCCTTTGGTGCTCTGTGGTTTGGCTACCAGGGTATCCAATTTCTTGATGGTTTTCACTACGGCTTTCTTTACCGTTTGTGGTTTAGCAAATGTGAGCGAAGCCCGGGTGTCATCAAGCGATATGTTATTGATATCGGCCAGCTGATTTTTAAGGTCGAGCTTGTTCATCTCCACCAATAGCTTTCCTAAATTTACATTAGCGGCCATTTCATTGGTACGGTAATCAACCTTTATCCTCGAAATATCTATCGTTCCAAGGTTCAGCGTCATATTCATAGGCTGGGTAGCGGTGTCTACCGCCGCAGCCTGCGCTACCGAAGAACCAGTGGGTGTTTGTATAATCTTAGCATTTACATCGGACAAGGTGATCTTTGGAATAGTGAACTTCATCTTATCCATATCAAAATCCTTGATACGGGTATCAAAATGGCCTAATATGAACTTTACATTATTGCCGGTGGTGACATCCTTGTAGCCGATATTTATTTTATCCAGGATGATCTTATCCAGCGATATCTTCATGGCCGATGCCGTATCAGTAGGTTTTTCGGGTTCTTTAGGGCCACTGTTAAAAGCTTTAATAATGTAATCGAAATTAAAGGCGCTGTCTGCACCGCGGTTTATATTGGCGGTAATACCTTTCAGGTTGATCTCATTTACTTCAAGCTTATGGTGCAATAACTTTAGCATGCTCACATCGATCTTGAGCTGATCTCCTGCTATGAGTGTGTCTTTCTTCTGATCCTCAAAATAAACACTGTCTACCACGATCAATTTAGGCAGCCCCAAACTGATATGACCTATCTTAACTTTGGTGTGGATTTTGTTTTGCAGATAAGTGACGGCTTTGTCCTTTACGAAGTTTTGCACCGCTGGAACTTGTATCAAAATAACTACAAGCAGTACTAAAAATAAAATACTGCCGATGATCCAGAGGATGGTTTTTAGGGCTATCCGGCCAAATTTTTTCAAGGGTATATATTTTTCAAATGGTAATTTTATAACTGTAATATGGTCAAATAGTTTGGGCTGAAAATACTTTTACTATTTTAATAACATTCGTATAGATTTTCAACAATGTTGAAATGAGACTTATTTTTTTGAATAGATTTGTATCCTTCGGAAAAAGTTGAAACAGATTAGTTATGCCTGATTTTTCGCACTTACACGTACATACGCAATTTTCCTTATTAGACGGAGCGGCTGATATATCCAAGCTATACAAAAAGGCTGCCAGCGATGGAATGAAGGCTTTGGCTATTACCGACCATGGTAATATGTTCGGTGTATTTAAATTTGTTGCGGAAGCAGGGAAGCATAATATAAAACCTATTGTTGGCTGCGAGTTCTATGTAGTAGAAGACCGCCACAAAAAGCAATTCACCAAGGAAAAGAAAGACGTACGCTACCATCAACTGCTTTTAGCAAAAAATGCCGAAGGGTATAAGAACCTCGTAAAGCTTTGCTCATTGGGTTATATGGAAGGCCTTTACAGCAAGTGGCCGCGTATTGATAAAGAGCTGATATTAAAATATCATAAAGGGTTGATCGCTACTACTTGTTGCATTGGTGCATCCGTACCACAAGCTATATTAAAGCAAGGTGAGACAGAAGCTGAGCAGGAGTTTAAATGGTGGCTCGACCTTTTTGGTGAAGATTACTACATCGAACTACAGCGCCACGATATCCCTGAGCAAAATATCGTTAACGCTGTACTGTTAAAGTTTGCTAAAAAGTATAATGTAAAGGTGATCTGCTCTAATGATTCACACTATGTGGATCAGCAGGACTCTAATGCTCACGATATTTTGCTTTGCGTGAATACGGGCGATATGCAGAGCACGCCTATTGCAACCGATGAAGAAGGCGGCAAGGGTTATCGTTTTGGTTTCCCTAACGACCAGTTCTATTTTAAAACGCAGGCCGAAATGGGTAAGCTTTTCAGCGATCTGCCCGAATCGTTAGACAACACCAACGAGATAGTGGATAAGGTTGAAGTGCTGAAGCTTAAGCGGGATATCATGCTGCCGAACTTTGTGATACCCGAAGAATTTAAAATACATACTACGCCTGATGCTGATACACTAAACCAGTGGGAGTATTTGAAGCACCTTACCTTCATGGGTGCAAAAGAACGTTATAAAGAGATCACCCCCGAGCAGGAAGAGCGCATCAACTTTGAGCTTTTCACCATCCGTACGATGGGTTTTGCCGGATACTTTTTGATTGTGGCCGATTTTATAAAGGAAGGCCGTAACATGGGCGTGTTTATCGGTCCGGGCCGTGGTTCAGCTGCGGGTTCGGTGGTGGCCTACTGCACGGGTATTACTAATATCGATCCGTTAAAGTATAACCTCCTGTTCGAACGTTTCCTGAACCCCGACCGTAAGTCGATGCCCGATATTGATACGGACTTTGACGACGCGGGCAGGCAGAAGGTGATTGATTATGTGGTTGATAAATATGGTAAGAACCAGGTAGCACAGATCATCACTTACGGCTCTATGGCCGCCCGCACCAGTATACAGGATGTGGGCCGGGTACTGGATATGCCGCTCTCGGAAGTAGCCGCCCTAAAGAAACTGGTACCCGAAACTTTAGGCATCACATTGCGCGGAGCCATTGACCAGGTGCCGGAGCTACAGGATATATATAAAGATCCCGGACTGAAGGGCATCGTTCTTCGTGAAGCTGAAAAACTGGAAGGATCAGTGCGTAATACAGGCGTACATGCGGCAGGTATCATCATTGCCCCGGATGACCTGACTAATATTGTCCCGGTAGCAACTGCTAAAGACTCCGACCTGCTGGTTACGCAGTTCGACGGCAGGGTAATTGAGGATGCCGGTGTTATCAAGATGGACTTTCTGGGTCTTAAAACGCTGACTATTATTAAAGATGCGTTAAGGCTGATCAAGCAGAATCATGGGGTTGAAATTGATATAGATTATATTTCCCTGGAAGACGAGGAGACCTTTGCCCTCTATCAACGCGGGGATACCAACGGTACTTTCCAGTTTGAAAGTGACGGGATGCAAATGTACCTGCGCGATCTGAAGCCCGATAAGTTTGAGGATTTGATCGCTATGAACGCCCTGTATCGCCCGGGACCGATAGAATATATTCCCAATTTTATCAAGCGTAAACACGGGCATGAGCCGATCACTTTTGACCTTGATGATATGGAGGAATACCTGGGCGAAACCTACGGTATAACCGTATACCAGGAACAGGTGATGCTACTTTCGCAAAAACTGGCAGGATTTAGCAAAGGTGATGCCGACGTGCTTCGTAAGGCGATGGGTAAGAAGCAGATTGAAGTGCTAAACAAGATGGAGGCCCAGTTTATGGATGGCGCGGCCGCTAAAGGTCACCCCAAAGATAAACTAACCAAAATATGGAACGACTGGAAGGCTTTTGCCCAATACGCGTTCAATAAATCGCACTCTACCTGTTACGCGTTTGTGGCTTATCAAACAGCTTACCTGAAAGCGCATTACCCCGGCGAATACATGGCTGCGGTATTGAATAACCAGAACAGTATTGAAAAGATATCCTTCTTTATGGAAGAGTGCCGCCGGATGGGGGTACCCGTACTTGGCCCGGATATCAACGAATCAGATCATGCCTTTGCCGTAAATAACAAAGGCGAGGTTCGTTTTGGACTTACAGGGGTAAAAGGAGTCGGTGATAAAGCTATAGAAAGCATTATTGAGGAGCGGGAAAAGAACGGTCCATACCAATCGGTATATGATTTTGCAAGGCGGTCTAATGTTCGCTCGGTAAATAAAAAATCATATGAAAACCTGGTTTATAGCGGTGCATTTGATGAGTTTAAACTGAATCGTGCCCAGTTCTTTGCCAAAACCGAAAATGGCATATTAACCGGGGTAGAACGCCTGAATAAGTATGCTAACGATTACCAGAATACCCAGAACAGCTCACAATCTTCACTGTTTGGGGGTTCGGTAGCATCTTACATTCCGGAGCCGCCTATGCCTGAGGCAGAAGAATGGCCATTGATTGATAAGCTGAAACATGAAAAGGATGTGATCGGTATTTATTTGACCGGGCATCCACTCGATAATTACAAATTGGAGCTTAATAAATTTTGCAATGCAACTGTTTCAGATTTGAAAATTATTCAGAAAATGCGTAACGGTGAGGGTGGGGATGATATAAAGACTGCGTTTAATAAGCTTCGTCAGAAGGGAGAATTAACTATAGGAGGATTAGTTTCGAATGTACAGCACAAGACAACTAAAAATGGTAGTCCTTTTGGCACATTTGTTATTGAAGATTTTAATGAATCGTACGAATTTGCATTGTTTTCCGACAAAGCCGAAACGTATGTGAAAAATCGTGATAAATTGGTAGATGGCTATTTTTTGCATATAAGAGGCACAATCGAAGAAAAATATAGGCAAAAAGATAATTGGGATTTAAGGATATTGAGTATAGGGATGCTTTCAGGTATGCGTGAAAAACTAACCAAATCACTGATAATCAATCTGGATTTGCATAGCGTCAATGCTCATTTAATTGAAAATCTTCAGACTTTGATAGAAAAAAATAACGAAAGATATCAAGATAGAAATTGTGATCTAAAAATTAATATTAAAGATTTTGAAGATGATCTAAGTGTTAGTGGAACAATCAAAACATCTAAGGTCAATCCCAGTGATGATCTAATCTCTGATATATATAGTTTGACACATAGTCAACCTATATTAGCTACTTAAAAGACTGCAACTAATCTTTGAAATCAGCTATTTTATCCTTAATCCACTTTATAACATCTTCCTTATTATAGTTGATATGATATCTGCTTAAATGAGGAATGCCTATCAATAATCTCTCCTTGTCTTCTATTATACCTTTCGAACTCTTGCATATCCAATTCCCATGGCCGCTTTCTACATCACCGTTGTCCTGAAGCCCGAATTTATTTTTAATGAAATTATAAGGAGATACCGAAGAATTCCCAAAAACGATAAAGCATTTTGGGTCAACCGTTTCAATGAAAATTTTATGAACGGGCCAACAGTTATGCGCACTTTCAGGGTAATTCATTCCTTGTGCGTCACGACTGCGTGTAAATACAAGATTAGTACTAAAAACCTCCTTCTCCCCTCCAGTTAGTTGATTCATTAAGTAGACATAGTTTCTTTGAAGAGGGTGATTTCCCACATCAAAAGAATTCTTATCACCCCATGATTCATCGCGATATGAATTTTTTATTTTATTTGGAAGTTCAGTTAATGTTTTACTTATTTTTTCACCAGATTCCCCGCCCGGATTTAAACCCATTACATACAAATCGCCTTTACAAATTGAGTTTTTGGAGCTATATATTATAGAACCTGATTGATCTAGCATATCAGGGATAGTTTCTTCTATCTTCAGAATTAATTTTTGTAATTGCATAAGTTAGGTTGATAAGTAAAATTAGTATTTTTTCAACTTGATCTATTATATAATGATGTTAATAACAGCCATATTTAGAGCTGGTGTTAATAAATAATTCCCGGTTCTTCCAACAAATCCTTTATTTTTATTGTCACCCCAAAGTTAACCCGATGATTGATAATAATTGCATTGTCACATTGTCAGTCCGCATTTGTGGCAAGCTATTTGAATAGTATATATTTGTTAGATATAATTTAAAATTAAAAAGATCATGGCTTTAGAAATAACTGATGCAAACTTTGAAGAACTCGTTCTTAAATCAGATAAACCGGTGTTAATTGACTTTTGGGCAGAATGGTGCGGCCCGTGTCGTATGGTAGGTCCCGTAGTTGAAGAAATTGCGAAAGAATACAGCGGCAAGGCAGTAGTAGGAAAAGTTAATGTTGACAATAATCCTGGTATATCAATGAAGTTTGGCATTCGTAATATACCTGCCCTGCTGTACTTTAATAAAGGCGAAATTGTAGACAAACAGATCGGCGCTGTTCCAAAATCAGTACTTGCCGGTAAGTTAGACAAGCAATTAGTATAATATACCAATAAGTATATAAAAGCCCATCCAGAAAACTCTGGATGGGCTTTTATGTTTCAAGGCTAATCATCTGTAGTATTAGGTTATTCTTTATCGCCATATTAATCTTCAATGCAAAGAGGGAACTGGTTTCCTGTTTTAATAGTCTATCGAGCAATTTTGGCATATACGGTATGTTTTCCTGCCATTCTTTCAGGTTGGAATATGAATAAAAATACCTTTTGGTATAATAAAATCGGGGGGGGGGGAGGGATAGCAACTGTTGACTTCAACATTAAAACTTTCTCTTCCATTTCCAATGCTTTGTGATAATAAATACCAGTTTACTAAGTTTCTTTTTATTTGGATACTAAAGTCGGTTAGTCTACATTAGCAATTATGCCCAAGCTTAGTGATGAACAGCAAATAAGGCAGCTTGCCAACCTGGAGTTACTGGCAAGGCAGGTAGTGGAGGGGTTTATAACCGGGCTCCATCAAAGCCCATTCCATGGGTTTTCTGTTGAGTTTGCCGAGCACCGTTTATACAATAATGGCGAATCGGTAAAAAATATCGACTGGAAATTACTGGCCCGTACCGATAAGCTATTTGTAAAGCAATTTGAAGAAGAAACCAACCTGCGCTGTTACCTGCTGCTGGATACTTCTTCCTCAATGAATTACCCGGAAAAAGGGATCAATAAACTGCAATTTTCTGTTTATGCGATTGCTTCTCTGATCTATCTATTTAAAAAACAGCGGGATGCCTTCGGACTTTGCCTTTTTTCGGATAAAATAGATTGGATAAGTGCTGCGCGCTCCACCTCCAAGCACCTTTTTTACCTGTATGCTGAGTTGGAAAAGGCATATAATCAACCTAAGGTAAATGCCACTACCGATATTACCAGCGTACTACATCACGTAGCTGAAGAGATACACCAGCGGTCAATGATCATTATTTTTAGCGATATGCTGGAAAATGCTTACAATAATGAAAAACTGCAGGCGCTGTTTGCAGCCATACAGCATTTGAAATACAATAAGCATGAGGTAGTGATCTTTAATGTAAACGACAGGCAGAAGGAACTGGATTTTGATTTTGACAACCGTCCGCACCATTTTGTGGATATAGAAAGCGGAGACGAGATCAGGGTGCATCCCAATAAAATACGCGAGGCTTATAAGGCAAACCTGGATAATTACCGGCACGAACTGGAATTAAAATGTGCCCAATATCACATCGACCTGGTTGATGCCAATATACATGATGGCTATAATAATATCCTGAAAGCTTACCTGGTAAAGCGTAACAGCATGATATGATCTTTAATAAATCTAAAACCTATAAACTAATTAAACCGTACCAGTAATAAGACCTACGTTATAAAGCTGGGGTAAAAAGCTTTGTGAAATTTTATCAATCAATTTGCCCCGGGTACTGTTAATAAATAAACACATCTGTTTCTATGAGACTTTCCATTGAACGAAAACCCATAAGAGTAAACCCCGATCCGAAACGTGTAATAGCCAGATTCTTTTTTAATGGGAACGACAGGGCCAAAGAAGTGATACAGCGCGTAATGAGCATAAATGAGGATACCGCTTTCGGAATAGTCTCGCCTATATTACAGGAATATTCTAAACGCCACCGCAATATCACCCGTGTTTTAAGCCGGCATTGCAGCAAACTGAAACCCTTATTTGCCGAGCTGAACATTGAATACGACACGCTTACGGTTTACCGTAAGCTGCTGATAGGCTCATACTTTACGCATGAATATTCCATTGAATCAGCTGCATTCTTTAATCCTTCTATTGTAGAAGATCCCGATCAAACCGAATTAGAGGACGGCGAAAGGCGCGTGATCATCAGTTTCAGAGCAGTAGGTGAAGGGCATATTTCGTCAATTACATTCCGCAGGGCATTGATCGATAAATTCAATAACATTACCGTTATCCCATCGGGAAGTTATATTGATGAAGCCGAGATCGTAAGGAATGCGGTTTACAATAAGAAGTTGTTTTTTGAAAAAGCCGTAACTACCCAGATCAATATCACTGTACTGAAAGAGATAGAAGGACAACTTGATCATCACTTTGAATATACTAACCTTCACCGCATTATCACCGATTCACAAAAGCTGCAGGATAATGATATGCTCAGGTTGGAATATGATAAAATATTGTGGCTGGCAGATTCCTATTATGAGATCGTTTTTTCGATGGATACCGATATATCCGACAGGGTCATATTTCCGATATCCGAATATGAGCGGAAAGGGATAGAAGATGCAAGGTTTGTCAAATTCCTGCACGACGATGGCTCATCAAATTATTATGCAACCTATACGGCATACGATGGCTCGCTGATCATGCCCAAATTATTGCAGACCACTGATTTTTATAATTTCAGGATCATGCCTTTATACGGGGCAGGAGCACAGAACAAGAATTTGGCGCTCTTCCCGCGTAAAATAAATGGTAAGTATGTGATGATATCGCGTATCGATGGTTGTAATAATTACATCATGTATTCGGACAAGATCAATATATGGGAAAACCCGGTTTTATTACAGCAGCCGAAGTTTTCGTGGGAATTTATCCAGATCGGTAACTGCGGATCGCCCATTGAAACCGAGCATGGGTGGATAATGATCACGCACGGCGTGGGACCTATGCGCAGATATGTGCTGGGGGCAAGTTTGTTAAAACTGGATGACCCGACGGTAGAAATAGGCCGCTTGAACGAGCCTTTGCTGATACCCAACAGCGAGGAACGTGAGGGCTATGTACCTAACGTTTTATATTCCTGTGGAACCATCGTACATAATAACAAGCTGATTATCCCTTATGGCGTATCAGATTCCTCTACTGCGTTTGCAGAGGTTGATTTGAATGACCTGATCAATAAGTTAAGGGACGACTGGGGAAGCTAAGCCAATATCTGCTGATATAATTTTAGATAATCATCTACCATTTTCTCAGCCGAAAACATGGAGCCGGCCCATTGATGACAATTTTCTCTGGCGATTTGAGATATTTGATTAACAGCTGTAATCGCTTCATCCACATTATTTACCAGAAACCCGGTTTCATTTGGCTTGATAAGTTCGGGCATGGCACCTTTGTTAAATGCAATAACAGGTGTGCCGCAAAGCATGGCTTCGGCTACACTTAATCCAAATGGTTCATTAAAGTTTATGGGGTGCAGTAAAGCTGTTGCTTTTCCTAAAAGCTCTTTCCTTTTTTCAGGGCCGGCATGGCCGATATAAACCACCTGCTCATTCAGCTGTGGCTCTATTTTTTCCCTGTAATAATTTTCATCCTGGATAATTCCTGCAATGAACAACCTGCAATTGCTACTTTTAGCGATCTCAATAGCTTCAGCTGTTCCTTTATCGTGCTGTATCCTCCCGAAGTATAAAAGATAGTCATCAGGCACAGGTACAAATTCAAAATCGCTGGTATCAATCCCGTTATAAACCGTTGCGAGATATTTTAATTCAGGACTACGGTCGGCATTACTGATGGATACATAATGCGAAGTAGCATTGTACTTTTTATATACCGGGATTATTTTTTGAGATGAAAAACCGTGAATCGTTGTGATTATCGGCGTTTTGATAAGCCCCGAGTAAGTAAGCGGAAGAAAGTCGAAATGATTATGGATGATATCGAAACCAGATGCTTTCTCCATCAAATTGCTGATGTGCAGGCACTCTAATACTTTAGCATCCTGTGTGCGATCTTCTTCATACCCTTTTTTACAGATTGCTTCAAGTTTGCCAGTGGTAACAGAATCTCCGGTAGCAAAGAGGGTTACATCCAGCCCTCTTTTTACCAATCCTTCGGCAATGTTTGACGCAATTTGTTCCCAGGGACCGTAATGCCTGGGCGGTGTGCGCCAGGCAACAGGAGCTAATACGGCTACTCGCATTAACAGGTCTCCAATCGTTGCCCAAATTTGTCGTATTCGTATTCCAGCTCGAATGCTTTCAACACGGTGAGGTGTGATATCATATAAGCTAAGGTACTTTCAGCTCCCTGGTTACGGTTAATGCCTGTTGGCAGCAGACCGTCACAGCAGCCTTTAGTCTCGTGGTCATATAATGGCGCGCGCAGCGTATTTTCGCCCAAAAACCATTTATAACACAGGAACATTTTCTCAATATATTCCGGTTTGCGGAATATCTGGTAAGCCTGGAAATGCATCATCACCATAGCCATAGTTTCAATAGCCTGCTGATCGAAAGTCGGGAAGGTGCCACCACGGTAATACCAGCCGTCGTTACCAACCGGGCTTAAGTACCCGTTCGAGAGGGTCAGGTTATCTAAAAAGGCCATAGTTTTCATGGCAATCTGCCTGGCCTTTTCGTTTCCGGTTATTTCAAAAGAGTGTAATAGCGCCAATGGCAATATGGCATTATCATAGGTCATTTTATCCTCAAACCATTGCCAGTCGTCCGATTGGGTGCGTTCGTAAGCATCAATTAGAGGCTGGGTAAGTCTTACCAATTCGTTCACTAAACCTTCGTCAGTAGGGAAGGTTTTCAAATATAGACTTAAGCCGATGATCGTATTTGCCATTCCCCTTAAATGCTCCAGAGATTTAAAGTGGCGGATGGATTTTTGGAACAGCTCTATCGCAAACTCGCGATAAGAATTACTGGCGGCACAGCCTATAAGGTAACCCAAGGCCCAGATGGTGCGTCCGAATGAATCCTCCGACCCTACTTCATCAAGATACTGACGATTAAAGCTCAGGAAATTTCTGAAATTACCATCTTCGGTCTGCATATAATGGATGTAGCTGAGGTACACAGGTAAAAGCTCAAAAGCTTCCTTACTTTTACTACGCTGGTAAGCCATCAGCGCCATGATCAATGCCCTGGCATTGTCATCCAGGCAGTAACCTTCCTTTAAATTAGGAATGCCATATTTAGCATGTTGAACTATCCCTGTATCATCCGTTAAGCGCAGCACATGGGTCAAATTGAATTTAGGCATGATCTCCGGATCAACAATGCTGTTCTTTAATATCTTATCGCTAAAGTCATGATTAAGCATAGCATCCTGTGCAACTTTAATAAACTCTGCTCCAGTTTGCGGCCAGCGCAGATGCAAGCCATATTCATAGGCATTCCCTTTTAGTTCCTTTAACACTTCTTCTTTATCCAGCAATTCGTTTACTATGCAGGCCAGCGCCTCTGAATCTTTAAAATCAAATAAACGCCCACGGTTATTTGCCAGTAACTCAGTGGCATGCCAGTAGGGGGTCGAAACTACAGCCGCTCCGGCACCTACAGCATAGGATAAAGTTCCGCTGGTGATCTGCGCTTCGTTATGATATGGTGTTACATATACCTCGGCTGCGGTAAGATAGCTGATCAGTTCCTCTTCGGATACAAACTTATTGATGAATGCAAGGTGATTAGATACGTTAAGCTTAGCAGCAAGACTCTTTAAATGATCGCGGTATTCCTCGCCCGAATTTTTTATTACTCCCGGATGTGTATTACCTAAGATCACATACATTACATCAGGGTGCTTGGCAGCTATTTCCGGTAAAGCTTTCACTACAGTTTCCAACCCTTTATTGCGGCTTATCAAACCGAATGTCAACAGCACCCGGCGGTTTTTGAACGCTGAAAGCTGTTTAACCGGATTGTTTTCAGGCTCTTCCAGGTCGGGTACGCCGTGTTCGATGATCTGTATCTTTTCGGCAGGTACATCATATATAGTTGTTAGGAACTCAACAGCACGCTGGCTCATCACGATGATCTTGGCCGATTGCTCGGCAATCTCGCGGATAATGATGCGCTGCACATAGCTGGGTTCTTTTAGTATAGTGTGTAATATGGAGATCAGGGGTTTCTCAAGCCGGTGAATAAGCGGAAGGATATAGATTCCGCTTTCGCCGCCATAAATACCAAATTCATGTTCCATAATACATGCATCAGCAATGCTGGTGTTGATATAATTGGCCGCACGGATATAGTCTTTTTGATGATCCTGGCGGATCACATATTTTACTTCCTCGGGATATTCATATTCCTGTAAGTTTTCAGAATCATTAAGTGCTACTACAAAGCCCCCGTCTAGCAATTTTGTACGTTCAGAGTAATTGGCGTCTATAGCACGCATCAAATTTTGGTTGAAGGTCGCGATACCGCATTCGCGGGGAGGATAGGTAGATATGTATGCTATTTTCATTGATGTAACCCTGTTTTTATTGATAGTTATATTTTAAACACTCGATTGTATGATATTGTTTATACCTGTGACTTAAAAAAAGTGCATTTCTGTATCGTAAGGCGCCATTTTTATAGATTTTTTGTAATGAACAACTTCATATCAAAATACATTGCACAAATTATACCAATTAATTAGAAGTAAAATTTATAAGTTACTAAGAACATTATAGCTGACTTTGCAGGGAATAAGCTGGAAAGTAATTTTTAATTAATAAGAGATATGATGATATTAGAAGAGAAATAGACCGCTGATTTTGTGGGTGTTAATTTTAAACAGATTTAAGTAACAAATTAAATACAATTGATACCTAAACATGATTTTAAAAAAGGAAATCAAAATGTAGATTTGTGACGGTCACTTTCTTGTTACCTTTTCAATTAAATATCATTTCAATGGACGACATCCAGATCAAAAAGCAATCAAAAAAATATGATGCCATTATTGTTGGTTCAGGAGCAGGCGGCGGTATGGCTGCCTATGTACTGGCCAACGCAGGATTAAAAGTTTGTTTGCTGGAAGCAGGGCCGAATTATGACCCGCGCGAAAACTCATCCCAATTAAAAAATCCATGGGACTCGCCCCGCAGGGGAGCAAGTACCAAATTCAGACCTTTTGGCGATTTTGACGGCTGCTACTGGGGTTGGGAAATAGATGGCGAACCTTATACGCAAAAAGACGGCAGCAATTGGGAATGGTGGCGTGCACGCATGGTTGGCGGAAGAACCAATCACTGGGGGCGAATATCATTGCGCTTTGGACCTAAGGATTTTAAACGCCGTAGCATTGACGGCCTGGGTGACGACTGGCCAATCGGCTATGAAGATGTAAAACCATATTACGATAAAATAGATAAACTGATAGGTGTATTTGGCACCAATGAAGGCTTATATAACGACCCTGATGGATTATTTTTACCGCCGCCAAAACCAAGACTGCACGAGCTTTTTATAAAAAAGGCTGCGGGTAATATTAATATACCGGTAATCCCTTCACGGTTATCTATCCTGACCAAAAAGATAAATAAAGATCGTGAAGCTTGCTTCTTCTGCGCACAGTGCGGAAGAAGTTGTAAAATATACGGTGACTTTTCATCATCCTCTGTACTGGTAAAGCCAGCGGTTGCAACAGGTAACGTCGATCTGATCACCAACGCGATGGCGCGGGAGGTATTAACCAACCGCGAAGGCCTGGCTACAGGCGTTGCTTATGTGAACAAAGCCGATATGCAGGAATACCAGGTGTTCGGGCGTACTGTAATATTGGCTGCAAGTGCGTGTGAGAGCGCCAGGCTAATGCTGAACTCCAAATCAAGCCGTTATCCAAACGGTATCGCTAACTCAAGCGGCGTGGTAGGTAAATACCTGCATGACTCTACCGGTGCGGATATGGGCGGCATTATCCCCGAGCTATTTGACCGTAAACGGTATAACGAAGATGGTGTTGGCGGTATGCACGTGTATACCCCATGGTGGCTGGACAATAAAAAACTGGATTTCCCCCGCGGTTATCACATTGAATATGGCGGAGGCTTTGGTATGCCGTTATACGGGTTTAACTGGGATATTCAAAACCTTAACGGGGCCTACAAAATCAAAGGTCAGCAAAAAGAGGCCGGCGGTTATGGGGCATCATTGAAAGAAGATTACCGTTACTTCTTCGGTGCGCATGTGGGAATGGCCGGCAGGGGCGAGGGTATTGCGAGAGAAGACAGTTACTGTGAGATCGATCCGGATGTGGTGGATAAATATGGTATCCCCGTGCTGCGTTTTCATACCAAATGGTCTGATTACGAGATCAACCAGGCCAAACACATGAAAGAAACCTTTAAGGAAATACTGCATAGCATGGGCGCGGTGGTTACCTGGGGTGGAGATGATGGTCCGCATAATAATTATGGTCTGCATAACCCTGGTAATATTATTCACGAGGCTGGTACGGTACGTATGGGTAATGATCCTAAAAAATCGCCGCTGAATAAATACAGCCAGGCACACGATGTGAAGAACCTGTTTTGCGTAGACGGCGGACAGTTTGTATCGCAGGCAGATAAAAATATCACCTGGACGATACTGGCGCTTTCTATGCGTGCCTCTGAGTATATAGTTGACCAATTAAAGAAACAAAATATTTAATCCTGTTATCATGGATAGAAGAGACTCCCTTAAAGCCCTGATCGTTGGTGGTATATCAACTACAGTTTTGCTGGATGCCTGTAAGCAGCCTGCAAAAGATGGTGCTGACAATAAAGCCGAAGCAGGTAAAACCGCTGCGCAACCAGATAGGATGGCAGAGGAAAACCTGGTGGACGAAAAGATCCGCGCCATGCCGAAATTTTTCACTGAAAATGAAATGGCTACCATCACTATCCTGGGCGATATTATTATCCCGAAGGATGCAGTAAGCGGCAGCGCATCAGATGCTAAGGTGCCCGACTTTATAGAGTATATTGTAAAAGATATGCCTGAGCATCAAACGCCAATGAAAGGTGGCTTACGCTGGTTGGATATGCAATGCCTTAAACGTTATGAAAAGGCTTTTAAAGATTGCGACCATAAACAACAAATGGAAATGGTTGACGAGATAGCTTGGCCAAAAAAGGCCAAAGCTGAGATGCACCAGGGCGTAGCTTTCTTTAATTTGATGCGCAACCTGACGGCAACCGGTTTTTATACTTCTGAAATTGGGGTGAAGGATGTAGGTTACATGGGTAATGTGCCCAACCAATGGAATGGTGTGCCGGATGATGTATTGAAGCAATATAACATGGCCTATACCGAAAAAGAATTGAAAGAATGTGTAAGCTTTGATAAGAAAGCGTAAATCATTACATCATCAAATCATAACATAGACTTAAAATTCGGGATACTACTTTTGCGGAACTTCTTTACTGAATGTTTAAAATCAAAAGTTCTTTATTTCGGTGATTAAGATCAGTTAATAGTTATTGTAAAGAGAGCTTGCTCTCTTTATTTGTTTACGGACTTTTTAGCGGGAATAATGATCAATGGCTTCTATAATTACCCCGCAGGCCTTCCTGATCTCATCATGCGTTATAATCAATGGCGGGGCAATGCGCATGGAATTACTGCAATGCAGGAACCAGTCTACCACAACGCCGTTTTCAATACAGCGGTCGATGATCTTTTTGTTGAGATCAAAACTTTCCAGTTCAATAGCCAGCATCAAACCTTTGCCGCGGATCTCTCTAATTATGGGATGAACCAATAATTGACGGAACAAGTTTTCCTTCGCTTCTACCTGTGTTATTAAATCTTTATTCAGCAATACCTCCAAAGCTGCCAGGCCTGCTGCACAGCATACCGGGTGACCGCCAAAAGTGGTAATGTGTCCGAGTATGGGGTTTTCTTTAAGCGCGGACATTATTTGGTTCGAGGAGATAAAAGCGCCGATGGGCATACCGCCGCCTAATGCTTTGGCCAGTAATAAAATATCAGGTACAATATCAAAATGCTCAAATGCAAATAGCTTACCTGTGCGCCCGAATGCAGCTTGTATCTCGTCCAGTATCAACAGCGTGCCTGTTTGGGTGCAGCGCTTTCTTAGGGCTTGCATATAAGCTATATCAGGCACACGTATCCCCGCTTCACCCTGCAGGGTTTCGATCACAACGCCGGCAGTTTCATCGGTGATCAGTTCGAGGTCGTGGATATTATTAAAGCGGATAAAGTTTACACCCGGAAGCAAGGGACGATAGGCTTGTTTGTATTCCTCGTTGCCCATTATACTCAAAGCACCTTGCGTACTGCCATGATAGGAATTGTGGCAGGCAACAACCTGGCTGCGGCCTGTATGACGTTTGGCTAATTTGAGCGCACCTTCTACTGCTTCAGCCCCTGAGTTTACAAAATAGACCGAATTGAGGCTTCCAGGAAGCACGGATACCAGCTTTTCCGCAAAACGCACCTGGGGACTTTGTACATATTCGCCATATACCATCAGGTGCATATATTTATCCAGCTGCTCCTTTATTGCATTGATCACATAAGGATTGCCGTGTCCTAAGCTGCTTACCCCAATGCCTGATATCAGGTCGATATAGGGATTGCCGGCCTTATCATACATATAGATGCCTTCGGCACGTTCAAACTCCAGTAGCAACGGAAAGTCGGTAGTCTGGGCGTTATTGGCTAAAAAAAGCTGACGAAGGGTTAACATTATTTCGGATTTCGGATTTTCAATTTCGAATTTGTTCTCTTATCATCATCGTTAATATCAATAAGTATTTAGTTTTGATGTGTCCGTCACAAATCAATTTTGGATTCAGGGGATTAAAACTCTTTAAATTCGAAATTGAAAATTCGAAATCCGAAATCACGGACTGTTTCTCACAGGTTCGCTCCGTTCACGTAGTTGCTTTATCAGTTCGTCTGTGAATTCGCGTTCGCTTTTAAAAATCTGACTCACCTTATCCGGCGGCAATATTTTCAGGAATTCATCTGTATAGTATTTGCGGATGTTCACCAACTCGCCTTCGTAATACAATTCTTTTTGTATTTGTTCGGTACCGTTGGCTTGTGCGTTTGAATTATTAAGGCGTTTTTTTCTTCTTACTTCTTTCAATGCATCCTGGTAACGGCGATATATCGGCCAAAAGCGTACCGACTCGTCAGCAGAAAGATTAAGCCTTCGGCTGATATATGATTCGCGTATAGCTTCAATTTTATTTACACCGTTTGGCTGCCTGATCACCCTTTGCTGAAAATTAGGCGGGCGGCGATAAACAGGCCTGCGCTCTTGCCCGAAGGTTGTAGCACCAATGCCCATCAGTAAAAACAGAATAAAAATATATCTCGCCAATTTGTACATATTATTGACTGGTGTCTAATTCATCCTGCAGATCATTACTTAAATTATCTGCATCAACTTGTTTACTCTCGTCAATTAGTGTACGTGTGTCGTCAGAAGGATCAACGGTTAATTGCAAATAATCCTGGATCTCGCCAACCGGTATAGCCGACAACGATTTGTGTAAAAAAGTACTGTTATGGCTTACCACAACATTATTGCTGCTCTGGCTTAAAAATATAGTAGCGCCTACTGCTAATGTCAAACAAGCTGCGGTAGCATATTTAAATGCCGGCGTTGCAAATAACTGCCTTACGATACCTTTGCGTTTTACAACTTCAGGTTTTGTGATCTCGGGCTGATTGGTTGTTTTATTTAATATATTTTCGGTAAGCTGGTTAAAATAATCCTGCGGAACGGCAAATGTTTCAACAGGTTCATTCAGAGCCTCCCCCACCATTATACGGCTTTGTATTTGCTGGCTCAGGTTTTCAAAATAGCCCTCAGGTACTTCAAAACCTGTAGCTTCTTTATCTAAAGCTTCTTCAATATTTATGCGGGAATGGATGTTATCACTTAATTCTTCAAAATAATTTTCGGGCATGGTAAACCCCTGTGAAGGAGCGCCGGTTTTTAATGCATCTAACTTAATAAACGACACGATCTGCTGCTCCGATTCATCAAAATAGCCTTCAGGCACTGTAAACGGGTTTTCGGGGTTAACCTGTTTAAGTGACATATATTCATTTAGCCATTCCCTATTTCCTCTTTCGCTGTTCATATCTTTATATAGATGAAACTAATGTCCAAAGGTTTAAAGTAAAATTAAATTTAATCTTTAGATAGTAAAAATGATTCGATTTTTTTCACCGCCAAATGGAAGGATGCCTTCAATGCGCCTACGCTTGTCCCCAGCACATCCGACATTTCTTCGTACTTCATATCATCATAATATTTCATATTGAACACCAGCCGCTGTTTTTCGGGCAGTGTCAATATAGCCTGCTGCAATTTTAATTGCGCCTGGTCGCCATTGAAGTAAGATGAATCGGCCAAAGTATCAGCCAGTTCATACGCCACATCATCCAGCGGAATATTATTTTTTTGCTTCTTCTTGTTCAGAAAAGTGATGCATTCGTTGGTTGCTATACGGTACATCCAGGTATAAAGCTGTGCATCGCTGCGAAAGCCGGGCAGGTTTTTCCAGACCTTAACAAAGGTATCCTGTATCAGGTCGTCCGCATCATCATGGTCAATTACCATGCGGCGGATGTGCCAGTATAGCTTTTGCTGGTATTTTTTTAATAGCAGGTTAAAGGCTTCGTTCCGGGTCTTTTCATCCTGGAACTTGCGTAAAATTTCTGCATCATCAACCTGTACCGACATGTATTGAATTTATATTTGTACCTGTATTAACGGCGAAAATAGGGATTATTTAGTTATTGTAACAAATCGATTACCTGTTGTGATGAGTTTTGGGTATCCACCTTATCGATCACTTTGGTAATTACCCCGTTTGCATCTATTAAAAAAGTAGTGCGGGCTGTACCCATATACTTTTTACCGTACATGTTCTTTTCGACCCAAACGCCGTAAGCTTCAACAATTTTTTTATCCGGGTCTGCAATGAGCGGGAAGGGCAGGCTAAATTTGGTCTCAAATTTTTTGTGCGATTTTTCATCATCGGTGCTTACACCGATCACCGCATAACCCTTGCCAATCAGCGACTGGTAATTATCCCTGAAACTACAGGCCTCGGCAGTACAACCTGGCGTATCATCCTTTGGATAAAAATAAAGTATCACGGTTTTTCCTTTAAAATCGGAAAGCGAAACGGTTTTGCCGTTTTGGTCTTTTGCTGTAAAATCCGGGGCCTTCTGGCCCTCTGCTGGTTTTGCCATATTATCTGAAAAAATATGCCGTAAATTGGGAAATATTATCCTTATTATCAGTAACCGTTAAGTCAAATATATGTTTACCCGGCGCTATATCATTTGTAAATTTATAGGCTAATACTTTAGTCTTGTAATCCCATTCCATCAATACCCATTTACCATCTATCTTACCCGAGTAGCTTTTTATCCCTGAAAGGTTGTCACCAATTTTAAAAGCGATCCGCTGTAATTTGGCCATGTTGCTTCCATTCTTAATATTTAACGGGTGGATAACAGGCGGCACGGTGTCGACCCTGATATAGTAATCACCGAAGGTGCGTGCGTTGGCTTTAATGAAGCCGTTGTCATAAGTACCGCCCTCGCAGATGCCATCGGTATTGATGATCACGGCCTTGCCAATATTTTTTCCTATGGTGTTATCCGGCTTTATCCAAAGCTGAAAAGTATCGTTGATAGGTGTAAAGCGGTTGTGGATACGATGCACAACCGAATAGGCGCCCGGCTTTTTAGGCAATGTTGCATAGGTAAAATTCATATCGTCGTACAAATTGCCAACAGGTACGATCACTTTTACCTGGTCGTTGCTGAACTCGTTTTGTTTATCATAATGAAAAAGGGTCGGACTGATTGAAGCCGGGATCAATACCGGCTTAACCGGACTTGATTTCACTTTTAACTTTAGGGAAGAGGCGTTGCCGGCTATATCCTTTACCACATATTCCACTTCGTGTACGGCATCGTCGGTAAAATTCATTACACCGCGATTAATTGATTGCGGATATAGCGATATTTTGCTGCCAGGTAATATGAAGCATTTTTGTATGAACCGATGGGAGCTTAAAAAGGTAGGGTAATCGATATAAGCATTGATGGCATGGGTCTGGTCGAAAGCAAAGCGTTCAACAGCGAAGGTATAAACCGTGGTGCCGTCCAGTTTGAGTTCGATGGAGTAAATGCCATTATGGTTAAAGGAAGCGCTGTTCATATCTGTGGCAGTAATGCCGAAACCTGTTTGACCACTTACGTTGATCACTTCAGGTTTTTTAAGATGATAATGCCCTGCGGCTCCTGCCAATGCCATAAATTGTCTCGGTGTTTTTTCACTGAATGGCGCATCACCCAGGTGATAAATACAAATGGTGCCAAGTGTGGGTGGAATCTTGTCAGGTATAGTTAATCCAAAAAGCTGCGGGTTGATAGTTTGCTCTGTCTGTGTATCCCTGATCTCGAAATGCAGATGCGGTCCTGCAGATGCTCCGGCGTTACCAGACAAGGCAATTACATCGTCTTTACATACCTGTAGCTGGTAAGGTGGTAGGTTAAAATCGACCTCAAAACTTTGCTGCTGATATTGCTGGGCTCGCACCAGCTTTTCCATCTCGGGGCCAAAACGTTCGATGTGTCCGTACACACTGGTGAATCCGTTAGGATGAGTGATGTAAATGGCATTACCGAAACCGCCAAATTGTACACGAAGGCGGGAGATATAACCATCATAAGCGGCATGTACCGGATAGCCGGTACGGCCGTTGGTCCTAAAATCAAGACCCGAATGAAAGTGGTTTGGCCTCAGTTCGCCGAATGATCCTGCGGTAGCGGGTGGCAGGTCCAGCGAATAGCGAAAAAAGTTCTTGGGGTATTGTTTGGTTTGAACAATGTCCTGCGCAAAACAATGCACAATATAAAGGCCCAAACAAATGGTTAGTACAGCAGCAAATTTTTTTATCATTCTTATTTAACGTAGAAATCGATCATTTTTACATCCTCCAGGTAAGCTTCCAGGTGATCACCAATGTTTACCTTGCCCACGCCTTGCGGTGTACCGGTAAAGATCAGGTCGCCTTTTTTAAGAGTAATGTATTTTGATACGAAGGCAATTATACGTTCAAACGAGAACAAAAGATCTTTTGTATTGCCTTGCTGCCTTGTTTGCTGGTTGATATCCAGCCTGAAATTTAAATTATAGATATCATTGAATTTTGATTTTGGTACAAACACGCTAACCGGGGCCGAACCGTCAAATGCCTTGGCCAACTCCCAGGGCAGGCCTTTTTCTTTATGACGCTGCTGTATGTCACGGGCAGTAAAGTCAATACCCAAACCAATATCTTCAAAATAGCTGCCTGCAAACTTTTCGCTTACATGTTTTCCTTCCTTGCTGATCTTCAGTACGATCTCTATCTCGTGATGTACATCTTCTGAAAAGTCGGGGTGGTAAAAAGGCTTGTTATCTTTTATAAGGGCGGTATCCGGTTTCATGAATATCACCGGTGTTGTAGGTACAGGATTATTTAGTTCTTTGGCATGTTCGGCATAGTTACGGCCGATCGCTATTATTTTCATAGGTAAATTTAACGATGGTTCGAAAATCCGAAATTGAACATTCGAAATCCGAAATTCAAATTAAATGAAAAATTTATTTGAAAGAGAAGCCTCTATAGGACAGATATTCTCTTGATCACGGTTTCAGTACCGGCTACCACCCTGACAAAGTAAAACCCGCGCGACAATTTATTGTTGATAGGATAATTGAAGCTTTGCTCGCCAGATGCTATTCTTTGGGAAAGCAGGGTAATTACATCATTCCCCAGTACATCCATTACTTTTACAGTAACTATGGCATTGCGCGTTAATACATATTTAACATTGATCTCGTCGGTAATAGGGTTGGGGTAAACTTGCACATCGGCCAGCAGTTTATCATCAGTACGGATTACATTTATTTTTGCAGTAGAGGTAGCTGCAGGTTTTAACGGTGGTAAGGTTAAATGAAGGCCATTTTTTGAATAAGCGTTCTTTGATGAAATGAGTTTATTTTTTTGAAGATGTAAACCTGTAGTATCAGCGCGTTTGGTCTTGGGCCCGTAAGCTAAAGCATGGTTGATGGATATTGCAAACGCAACCATCATGATCCACGAAAATATATAAGTATAGCTTTGCCTCATGCTTAAATACCTTACAAAAATATAAATAATGTTAGCATCAATTCAAAGCCTTGCGCTTTTATAAAACATTTTAACAAAATTTAACAAAAAAGGATTTATTAATCACATATTTGCGCCAATTTTATAGATGTAAAAAAGACACTAAGAGTTATAAAATTAGCATTAAAATACATATAAAAAAACTATTTTTATAAGATACAAATGCATAAAGATCTTCAAAAGCTATCGCTTGCCGGGCTGCTTATCAGCTTAGGTATCATTTACGGCGATATTGGTACATCCCCATTATATGTGTTTAAGGCCATTGTAGGCGGGCAGCAAATATCCGAAACATTAATATTAGGCGGCATTTCCTGCATCTTCTGGACGCTTACCATGCAAACCACCATCAAGTATGTATCCATTA
>JBEHXM010000004.1:0-82542 GCA_048498695.1 Bacteroidota bacterium | reverse complement strand
CTGATCCTGGCCTCGAACTCGACCCACTTTTCTCAAAACCCCATATTAACTGAACAGCTTCCTCTATACTGTCAGTTACGAGGAACAGCCCTGTATCCTCTGCATCAATCGTACTGTTTCGTTTCATCTCGTCGATGTGCCCGATCAACGACTTATGGTATTCTTTCCCGAAGATGATCACCGGGAAGTTATCGATCTTACGGGTTTGTATCAGTGTTAAGGCTTCAAAATATTCATCCATTGTTCCAAATCCACCCGGCATTACCACGAATGCGAAGGAGTATTTAACGAGCAATACTTTGCGCAGGAAGAAATGTTTAACATAGATCCACTTGTCAAGGTAAGGATTGGGCATTTGCTCCGTTTTAAGCTGAATATTGCAGCCCATTGAGCGGCCGCCTACCTCTTTTGCGCCTCTGTTGGCTGCCTCCATCAATCCGGGGCCGCCGCCGGTTAATATGGTAAAACCAAGTTTAGCAAATTGCGAGGCAGCCTCCCTGGTCAGCGCATAAAACGGATGGTCTTCTTTAAACCGTGCAGATCCAAAAATGGTAATACACGGGCCAATAAAATGCATAGCCCTAAACGCCCTGATAAATTCCACCATTGTCAGAATTGTAAATTTCAACTCTTGCAGACGCGAATGCGGACCGTCGAGAAATGTGATTTCGGATTTATTCATTTGACCTGACCTATTATTAAAACGACTTGCCAAAAGTCATCAGGAAATGCGATCAATAAAATGACCATGGTCACTTGAACTGCTGACTTAAGTCATGGGGCAAGGCGATCGCACTGACGAAATGTGATAATAGTCATTACTCAAGATGATAGGTATCATGAGTAAAAGCCGCGTTTATCTGAATCTTTACCGAAAATTAATGCAGGCCGGAAAGCAATTTATTAAGGAAGAACGGTTCGGGCGATAATATGCATACTGGAACAATGAGATATAACACATATACAGGATCGGACAATTTTTTTGTTGCAGGCATCAATTATAAAAAGACAGATGCTGAAACGAGGGTTTGTTTGCAATTACAAAAGAACAGTATGCAAACATTATAAGTTTATCGGATAGGTATGGGGTAAGCAGCCTGTTTATCCTTTCCACCTGCAACAGAACCGAGATATACGGCCTGGCTAAACACGGACAGGCTTTACTTGAGTTGTTAGGTACACAAACCAAAGGTAACCCGGAAGCGCTTTTCAGAGCAGCTTATATTAAGAAAGGCACCGATGCTGTAGAACATTTATTTAAGGTCGGATCCGGGTTGGATTCGCAAATCCTGGGGGATTATGAGATCGTCGGCCAATTAAAACAAGCTGTCAAATTCTCAAAAGAACATAACGGAATGGATTGCTTTCTGGAGCGATTGACAAATAGTGTATTTCAGTCTTCTAAAGAGATAAAAAATGAAACAGATCTAAGTAGCGGCACTGTGTCAGTTTCGTTTGCTGCAGTTCAATACCTTAAACAGAACCTGCCGGACTGCATTAATAAAAACATATTGCTCGTCGGGACCGGTAAAATCGGCAGCAGTACCTGCAAAAATCTTGTCGATTATCTTGGCGCAACCAATATTACCCTGATTAACCGGTCAGAAGAAAAGGCAGCCCAATTGGCAAAGGGGTTAAATTTAAAATATGCCCCTATTGAGGATCTGGGACAACAACTTGTCTCTTCAGATATTATTTTGGTTGCGACAAACGCAGATGAGCCGACGATTTTAAGATCTCAACTTGAAAATAAGGGCAAGAAGTTGATCATTGATCTCTCCATTCCTTATAATGTTGAGCAATCCGTCGGCTTGCTGGATAATATCAGGTTAGTTAATATTGACGAGATATCAAAAATTAAAGATCATACGATCAAAGCCAGAGAGGCAGAGGTTCCGAAAGCTGAAAGAATCATACAAAAGCATATTGAAATGTTTATGGAATGGCAATTGATGCGGCAAAATGCGCCGGCATTAAAGGCCATCAAATCAATGTTAAATGAGATCGCACTATCTCATCGTACAGAATTTTTAAATCCTCATACCAGGTGTCCTTACATCGCTGCGGAACAAAAAATCCAGCAAATCGTAAATAAAATGGCGGGTAAAATGCGCAACGAAAACAAGACCGGCTGCTATTATTTGCAAGCCGTTAATGAGTTTATGATAAGCGTAAATTCCTGATTAATTGTTTAGGCTTCCCGAAGGCATTTTCTTTTTCATGCTATTATGAAAATATCTTTTTTCAGTTTTGAGGTAAAACCATCTTTTTGCCGTTTCCGCAGCTATTAAATACGTTGAAATAACCAGCAGCATCAAACCATAATATTTGATGGGCAGTGTTACAAAGCCAAACCAGGCAGCAACAGGCGTCACCGGAAGGACAAGTACGAATATCAATACCAAGATTGTTGCGGCGGACAAGTATTTACCCGGAAGGCTTTTCAGGAAGGAGAGTCTTGTCCTTACCACCAATACGATCAGGATAGCCGAAACCACGGATTCCATAAACCAGCCTGTTTGAAACTGCTTTTCACTTACGTGCATGATAAATAGTAATACCGCGAACGTCAGATAGTCGAATACGGAGCTCAGGAGCCCGAAGATGATCATAAACCGCCGGATGAAACCAAGGTCCCATTTCTGTGGTGACTGGATATTGATATCATCTACGCGGTCGGTTGCTATGGCCATTTCGGGAAAATCGGTTAACAGGTTAGTTAATAGAATCTGTTTCGGCAATAAAGGAAGAAAGGGCAGAAACAGGGATGCTCCCGCCATGCTAAACATGTTCCCGAAGTTTGCGCTGGTTGCCATAAAAATATATTTCATGGTGTTTGTAAATGTTTTGCGGCCCTCAACGATCCCCTGGTACAAAACATCAAGGTCCTGGTTTAATAAAACAATATCAGCCGCTTCTTTCGCTACATCCACTGCAGAATCAACCGAGATGCCCACATCGGCGGCATGCAATGCCGGTGCATCGTTTATACCATCGCCCATAAAGCCGACGACGTGTCCGGCTTTTTTGAGTGCATTGATGATCCTTTCCTTTTGATTAGGTTCTACTTCCGCAAAGATGTCCGTCAGTGGCGCCTGGTGGATAAGGGCTGCATTGCTCATTTTCATCAATTGTGCGCCCGTCAGTATTTTTGGCGAAGCGATCTCGATCTGCAAGGCGAGGCTTCGGGCTACCAATGCGTTATCACCGGTGATAATTTTCAGCTTTACCCCGAGTTTACCTAATTTGCCGATGGTTTGGGCCACGCTTAGTTTTGGGGGATCATAAAGCGTAATAAAACCAAGAAAGATCATGTCCTTTTCATCCTCACGGGAGAAATTGCGGTCATTGTCGGCGGATTTATAGGCTAATCCAAGTGTGCGAGAGCCATCATTGCTTAATCGCTCATACAGGCTTATAATTTGCGCCTTCTTTTCGGAGATTTCGACAATTTCTCCGGTTGGAAGTTCCACGCGATCACATACGGCCAGGATGTTATTTAATGCACCTTTGGTAATGGCCAGGTTCCCATGCTCATTCTCAACCTGGACAGTCAGTCTTTTTCGAATGAAATCGTATGGTATTTCAGATTTTACCTTATACGTGTTTACCGCAGCATGTGGAATTGCACAAATCGCGTCGTCTATTGGGTTGCTAAAACCCTGCTGCATTGAAGCATTGAGCCAGGCATATTGGCTTACTTTATCACCCGGGTTTCCTTCGGTGTCAAGTGTGTCTTTTAGTTTTACCTTCCCTTCCGTGATCGTTCCGGTCTTATCGGAGCATAAAATATCCATACTGCCGAAGTTTTCGATGGACGCCAGGCGTTTTACGATGACCTGTTTGGCTGCCATGCGTTTTGCACCGGTTGAAAGGTTAACGCTAATGATTGCAGGCAACAACTGCGGGGTAAGTCCAACGGCCAATGCAAGTGAAAAAAGAAAGGAGTCTAAAACAGGCTTGTGGAGAAAAACATTAATAGCAAAAATGATGATAACCAGCAGCAGCGTAATCTCCATCAGCATGTAACCGAATTTGCGGATGCCTTTCTCAAAATCGGTTTCCGGAGATTTTAGCTGCAGGGCGTCTGAAATTTTGCCAAATTCAGTATGCATACCGGTTTTTACAACTAAAGCCTTTGCTTTTCCGCTAATCACATGGGAACCCATGAACAGCGAATTCGTGCGTTTTGAAATAGGAGCATCGGCAGCCAGAACACCTTTGTTCTTTTCAACTGGATAAGTCTCACCTGTAAAAGCTGCCTCATCAATAAATAATTCCTGCGAGTCCAGGATGAGGCTGTCTCCCGGAATGATGTCTCCAGCGTTTAACCAAACGATGTCACCGGGGACGACCTCCTCAATCGGAATTTCTTTTTTTTGATTATCCCGGAGCACCGTACAACGCAGTTGTACCATTTTCAATAACTCGTTCACTGCATTTGCAGCGCCTCTTTCCTGCAAAAAACTGAGCAGGCTGCTAATTAAGACGATAGCCAGAATTATAATGGTATCCGGAACATCCCCCAGGCCGGCAGAAAGAAGTGCAGCCATGATCAGCAAAATCGTTATAGGACTTTTAAACTGAGAAAGGAATAAAAAAAAGGAAGAGGTTTTAGCGTTGGCCTTTAATGTATTTAATCCAAATTTTTTTAAACGTTCTGCGGCTGTATTGCTGTCAAGACCGTTCTGACTACAGGATAAGTTGTTAAGCGCATCATCGCCTTTTAAATGCCAGAAATGGTCAAGCTGCTGATGGTTGGTGTATTTCAAGATTGCTTAGATTAGAGTAAATACAAGCGTCCTTTATAAAGGTAGTTAGTTTAATATGGGAATATCAGCAGGGGTATGGTAATGCTAGCCGGCAAAGCATGGGTGACGTACCTTCCTAAAATCTCTTCAAAGTGAAAGCGGTGATTCACTAATACCAATAGGTCGGAATGCATGCCATTGATCATGGTATCAACCGCCTTGGTCAGGTCCCTCTCCCTTATGTTGTTAAAAAATACCTGGTCATAATTTACCTTCGCTGCTATTTCAGTATCAAAAACTTTTAAAGCATAGCTTTCTTCCATGTGGGGAAGGCCTTTTGCTGAAAGGTGGTCAACAAGGACATTGGCCATGTAGGGTAATGCCAGCTCGGCGAGAAATCGGACGATATGAATCCGGCAATATCTTAAGTCCGCAATATAAACAATCTGGTCAAAGCCCTTCAAATGTGATTTTTCGGGTACCAATAACAATGGGCATCTTACATGATTAAGCACAGACTGAATATTGATGTGCAAATCTTTAGTATGGGTATCTGCCAATTCTGTTGCTCCGGTAACGATCATCCAGATATTCTTGCTGATGACGAAGCGCGCAAGATCTTCGTGTCTGAAATCCGAAATATCCATTTCCGTTATCTCCGGTATGAATTCTGCGTTGGCATCAAATAACAACCTGAGGTGACCGGCAAGGTTACTTGCCGGCTCCTCAATCTCCATTGGCTCTTCAATTTGCCCCGCCGCGACACGTCCTTTTGTAATTATCTGTTTATCGATCTTAAATTCATTCGTTATCAGCAGGTTCGCCCCCACTTTTTCAGCGATGTCCAATGCCAGCAAACCCGCATGAAGCGCTTCATTTGAATTGTCATTGATCACAATGATCGTTTTCATAAAAATTCGGTCTTAAATCTGGCCATCATTATAGTTATACTTTAGAATACACAATATTAAAGTTCATGAGGCTGAATAAACATGACATAAATCATTAATGGCAATGATAGCGGTCACGTTAGTCAAACCAGTCAAGGGCTACCTTGCATCATATTTTCTGACATCATAGTTGATAAGAAATCGGTGTCTAATTAGCTACTGACAAAAGAAGATTGTAAACCGGGAACAACTTTTTGAAAATTAAATGTTCCAATACGGATTAGAGGGTCTTTATATACTTATATGACAACCATAATTAAAGAAAAAAACAGATGGCTAATCATTTCACTGGTTAATCTGGTCATTGTGGCCATCCTGGGTACGGTGCTGCGGACTAAGATATTATTTTCTATACCCTGGATCGATTTTAAATTCCTGCTTCACGCGCATTCACATTTTGCTTTCGGAGGCTGGTTGACTTTATGTCTTTTTACTTTAATGACTTTCGAAATTTTGCCGGCTCAGTTGAGCTGCAAAAAAAGATACCGGATCTTGCTTGGAGGGACTCTGATAGCTGCTGCCGGTATGTTATTAAGCTTTCCATTTCAGGGCTATGGGTTATTTTCGATTTTGTTCTCGACGCTGTTTATTTTTGTCACATACGCCTTCAGCTGGATTTTCGTCAGGGACCTTTTCAGGTCGCGGGCAGACAAGCCAATCCTGATCCTCAGCATTACCGCACTGATTGCCGCAGACCTTTCATCCGTGGGCCCTTTTACACTGGCTTATATGCTTGCTACGCACCAGGTGAACATATTATTATATAAGGATTCCATCTATACATACCTGCATTTACAATACAATGGTTTTTTTACTTTAAGTGTATTTGCGTTATTCTTCAATCAATTCTATTCAAAATTTAATAAAGCGGCCAAACATTACGCCAACCGCTTTTCGGCGATCCTGTCATTATCTGTATTGCCCACGTTGTTCCTTTCTTATCTATGGCATTTTTCAAATGATCTCATCCGGGGTATTGCCTTGGCGGGATGCCTATTACTGGCCGTAACGTTGGTTTTTTTCGTAAGGATGCTTCGGTCAGCCCAAGCGGGCTTAAGACAGATAAGTCCGTTTGCAAAAGTAATAGGAATACTGTCTATGGCTGCGTTTTTTCTAAAAACGGTTGTGCAGGTTGGTATTGTTATACCGGCAATAGGTAACGAAGTGTTCGGGGACAGGCCTATGATCATTGGTTATCTGCACCTGGTGATGCTGGGGTTTGTTTCCCTTTATCTTTTAGCGCATTTATTTTATACCGGTTTTTTTAAGAGGGGAGACGCTTTGTCACGAAAAGGTATTATTGTCTTTACGTGTGCAGTTATCGGCAACGAAATTGTACTCATGATCCAGGGATTTTCCGCAATGCTGATGTTGGGCAGCTCAATATATCCCTGGCTTTTGTGGTTTGCCGCCATCTTTCTGCTGCTGGGTTCGCTGATTATTTTGTTGTCAGTCATATTTCCATTCAAACGCAGCAGGGTGCCTCACGCCCCGGCCCTGATAACCAGAACAGAAAACATTTTTGAAATTATAAATTAAATTCATATGAATAATACAGAAGTATTGGACGTAACGAAAATAGAGCCCCGTTTAAAGCATCCGACAATTTTTGAACATTTCGATCAGCTATCCGGAGGAGAAGCATTTGTGATCCACAATGACCATGACCCCAAACCGCTATACTACCAGTTGCTTGGCGAAAGGGGAAACTGCTTCACATGGAATTATCAGGTAAACGGCCCGGAGGTATGGGAAGTAGAGATCCGGAAAAACGATCCTGATCGTCACGAAGAAACTCTTGGTGAAATAGTAAGCAAAGATCTGCGTAAGGCAGAGGTATTCAAAAAATTAGGATTAGATTTCTGCTGCGGAGGAAAAAAATCCCTGAAGGATGCTTGCAGGGACAATGGTCTGGACCTTTTGCAGGTAAAAGAGGCATTAAGTAAAACTGATAAGATAACCGGCGTGGTGCCTCAACACGACTTTAACACATGGAGCTTAGCATTCCTTGCAGATTATATCGTCAATGTTCACCATGCTTACGTCAAAGAAAACTTGCCGGTAATCAAGGATCTGAGCGAGAAGGTCGCTGGCCGTCATGGACGAACATATTCGGAATTAAACAGGATCAGGGAGCTGGTTGGCGAAATGAGCAATGAGTTAACCATTCATTTGCAAAAAGAGGAGTTCGTGCTATTCCCTTATATAAAAGGGATTGAGGCCAAGGCTTCCGGGGACGTGGAACAACAGGTTTTCCATTCCGTTCAGGAGCCGATTGCAGCTATGGAAAACGATCATGATATCGTCGGCGACCTGGCAGAGCAGATCAGAATTTTGTCACATGATTATACTCTGCCGCAAAATGCCTGCAACAGCTTTGCGCTGCTTTACAAAATGCTCGAAGATTTTGAGAATGACCTTCACTTACATATCCATCTTGAAAATAATATCCTGTTCCCCAAAGCTGCTGAACGAGAATTAAGTGTTGAAGACTTAACCAAAAATAAGACTGGTCCTGCGATCAGCACTCACTAAATTTAATGTCATGACCATCAGTCCAACAACCAAAATCGGGACGGTAATAAAATTTAATCCGCGAGCTATTGAAGCTTTGATGTCGCTTAGTCCGCATTTTAATAGGTTAAAAAACCCGCTGTTACGAAAGCTATTTGCCCCACGGGTTACTATTGCTGAAGCCGCATCCATCGGGGATTGTTCCGTCGAGGTGATATTGGATAGTCTTGTGTTAATAGGCTTCGAGGTAAACCACTCACCGGGTATTACTGAAAAGGAAATTGAGACGGCAGATGATTTAAGAATCGACCCGGTCATATCCCACGACGCCAGACCGGAACTGGATGCCGGATTGGATCCGTTGAGCAGTATATTGAAAAAGCTTTCAGCACTAAAAGCCGGTCAAACCATGCTGGTGATCAATTCGTTCGAGCCGGTGCCGCTGATCAGAGTATTAAAGAGCAAAGGATATATGATAGCCGTCTCAAGACGACAGTCCGGGATGGTTTACACCTATGTCACAAGAGCTGATGAACCGGGATCATTAACCGAACCAGGCACAGCAATGCCAGAAGATGAGGAACTATTTGAAAACATATTGCGTCATTACGACCTTAAGTTTACAGAGCTTGACGTTCGCCAAATGGAGATGCCAACGCCGATGATCACTATTTTGGATGAACTTGAACATCTGCAAGACGGGGAAGCGCTTTATGTCCGTCATAGAAAAATTCCCGTTTACCTTTTGCCAGAATTGAGGGAACGCAATTTTAACTATGTTTTCAAGCAAATGGCATCCGACGTGATCATCCTGATTTACCCCGCTCACATTTACAACTAAAAATTCAAATGAACTTATCGGAGCGACATATTCCAGGAAAAAAAACTATCCTTCCCTATTACATTGCGGCATCTTTGTCTCTGGTGATCATCAGTGTAATGACGCTTTTTTCCATCAGGGAATTTAAGGGGCATTTCTTTCAGCCGCACCTTTTGGCAATCACACATCTCACTGTCCTTGGGTGGGGTACGATGATCATCATGGGAGCAAGCAATCAATTGATGCCCGTCATTACCGATCAAAAACTTTACAGCGATAAGCTGCCGATTGCGGGATTTGTGCTGCTGACATTGGGAACATGCTTGCTTGTTCATTGCTTCTGGAAGTTCGATTTAGGAACTCCGATATTCGTTGGTGCCTTTTCAGTTCTGACGGCTTTGATTTTGCATTCGGCAAATATTTTTATGACCGCCAGTAAATCGCCTCTCAAAAATATCACTGTTGATTTTGTACTTACCGCTCATATCTGGCTGATTTTGACCGCAGCCATCGGCATTACGTTATTATTTAATTTCCGGTTTGGGTTTTTGCCTGCAGACCATTTGTACTATTTAAAGATCCATGCTACTGCCGGTATGGTAGGTTGGTTTTTATTGCTGGTTATTGGCGTTAGCTCACGTCTTATCCCGATGTTTTTGTTAAGCAGAAATGAGGTTAAAATATATTTAACCATGGCCTATTATCTCATCAATGCCGCATTATTATCTTTTCTGATAGAAGGAATGATCTTTCGGAGCAGTCACGGCTATCTCATCTATATCATGCTGATCAGTGCCGGAATTTTATCGTATGTGATTTACGTTCGGCAATGTTATAAAAGTGCGATCAGGAAAAAAGCGGATGCCGGCATGAAGGTTACTCTGGTTGCGGTCTGTTCAATAGCCTTGCCCGGGATAATTTTGTTAGCCTACCTCTTACGTGCTCATGAAGCACCGGTTTCAATGATCACCGCTTATGGGTATTCTTTTTTTGCGGGTTTCATTACTACCCTGATCATGGGCCAGACCTTTAAAACCCTGCCTTTCATTGTTTGGATGCATCTTACAAAACCAGACAGGTTGCCGGAACTACAGCCGAAGAATTTATATCAGGAAAACCTGGTTCTGCTTCAAATCGGGATATACCTTCCGGGCTTTTTATTGTTTTTAAGCGGCATTTTAATTCAATCCCAATATTTAATGTATACAGGCAGCACAATGATGATCATTGCCTCAATTATTTATTGCGGTCATGTACTTCACATAATTTATCAACTTAGAAATGAAAGATTTAGAAATCACTGATCCTTTTTTTGAAGAAAAGGCCCGGCTCCTGCAAATGCTGTCACTTGTAAGGGACCCGGAACTTGAACTTAATATAGTGGATCTCGGGCTTATTTATAATATCGGGATCGATAAGGGCAAAAAAATGATTGAGATTACCATGACTCTTTCTACTCCTGCCTGCCCTGCGGGAGATCATATTAAAGGCGGGGTGGAACTAATGGCAAAAGAAGCCTTTCCAGGCTACGCTATCATCATTGATTTAACGTTTGAACCGGAATGGTCAGCGGATAAAATAAGTGAGGCCGGCCGGCAAGAATTAGGCTGGTAATCGTAACCCTCGTTCCACTTTAATATTAACAAGTAATGATGATCATCTACAAGCAATTTTCTTTTGATTCAGCACATTTCCTTCCGAACGTACCCGAAAACCACAAATGCAGGGCAATTCATGGGCATACTTATCATCTTACTATCTATGCCGAGGGCAGGCTTATGCCGCACGAAGGATGGGTGTTTGATTTTGGCGATCTAAAAGAAATCATGACTCCTGTAATTGATACCCTGGATCATCATCTTTTAAATGAGATCCCTGGTTTAGAGAACCCAACTGCAGAGTTATTGGCAGTGTGGATATGGGCGAAGATCAAGCCATCATTATCCGGGCTGAAAAAGATAGAACTAAAAGAAACGCCTACTTCCGGTGTAATTTATGAGGGTGAATAATAAAACCCCGCGCATTCATTGCTGCCTGCCGTACCTGGGAATCACAGGTCCTTTTTCCTGAATTTACGTACTGATGCTGCCAGGGGGACTAAAATCCAAAGGGACATGCAGGTGACTGTATAGATACTGCCAATGGCAGAACCCATGAATTCCTTAAAGAGTGCCCCCGAATACCCCATCATTACGGCGACATCAAGTTGCAGCAGCACCAATATCCTGCCCAGGTCTACGGGATTAAAGGAAATCAGGCCCAGTAAGGGTTTATCAATCGGATAATCGCTGAAAGAATAAATAAAGGACAGTAATAACCCATCAAATAGCAGTGTAAAAAATAAGGCAGTGATAATAGACGCCCCGATACCCTTTGTTTTATCTTTAAACAAGACAAAAATGAACAATGCGATAGCTGTGAAGATCAAAGTTAAAAATGCACCACTTGCGATCAATACCAACGAGGCCAAACTGTAATTTAACAATACTGACGGCAATCCCACTCCGATCAGATAAGCAATGGTTAAAGCTGTTGCTACTCCATAATACTCTGCCAGCAGCAATGTTTTTCGCCGAACAGGTTGGGCAAGCAGCAATTCAATAAATTCTATTGAATTGAAAAAGTAAATGGTTGCAAAAAGAATACTGATGATGGGTACAAACAAAAGCGTTATGTTCAATAAGCTCAATAATCCTTTTGAGGAATTTCCGCTCATGCTTAATACGCTTACCGCCAATACTGCCAAAATAAAAGTATACACCAGGACGGTCTTGTTTTTGAAAAGGTCCAGGAGAACATATTTGATGATCGTTTTCATATTCTTAGGCGTAAGTGTTAAGTAAATCCTCCTGCATGATGGTAGCGATCACCTTGTTTAGTTTTTCTTCCCCGGTTGATCTTTTTAATTCCTCCACCTCTTTATAAAACATCAGTTTTCCGTCCTGCAAATAAACGATGTGACTGGTGATATCATCCAGGTCGCTTAATACGTGCGACGTAATTAAAAAGAGTTTTCCTTTCGCCCGTTCTTTGCGGATCTTTTCTTTAAGCAGTTCGCTGGACAGGGGATCGAGGCCTGCTGTGGGTTCATCCAAAATATAAATGTCAGGGCAAAAAAGAAACGCGAGGCATGCGCTCACCTTCTGGCGAGTGCCGCCTGACAGGCTTCGCATGGTTTTATTTTCAATAGTGGAGATGCGAAACCCGTCCATCAGCTCTGTATCGTATTTCGTGCAATCCTTCCGTATTTGCTTAACCATATTGAATACCTGGCGTACGGTCATGTTTTCGGGATAACGTCCGATCTGCGGCATGTAGCCAATTTGTGATCTGTATGCCCAATGGGTTTTTATCTCTTCATCATTTATGATAATTGACCCTTTTTCGGGTATAACAAGGCCTAAAATAGATTTGATCAGCGTTGTTTTCCCCGAGCCGTTTGGGCCTAACAAAGAGATGGTATTCCCCCTTTCAAAATTCAAAGTGATATTATCCAGGGCCTTAAATTTGCCAAACGATTTTGAAAGGTGCGCGATAGAGATCATAGTTTTAATTTTTTCATCATGGGATGATCGTCCTTTAACTTATCAGGAATAATTGTTGGCAGCACCTTCTCGACCTGGTCCATAATATCTGTTAACAGGCTGCGATAAAGGATCATTGCGGAGGGAATCTTCTCAGTTACCACCGAATAAACGCTCACGGGATAATAAGGCACGTCTCCGACACTATTTTTGTTCAGGTCATAGCCATCATACTTGTCCCAATAATTTCTGTTGAAATTATTCAGCATCATAGTGCCGTTTGTCGCCACATCAAATGAATTACCGATAAAGTTATTTTTAATGAAATTGCTTCCGCTGCAACTTGCCTGCACCCTTACGGCCCAGCCGTTATCCTGGAAGAGGTTTTGTTTAACATCAACGCGGGTCGTGCTTTCCATGTGTAACCCAATTGTGTTTTTTACAAACTTGTTGTGCTCTATTCTGCTGTCTGATATTTCCTTTAAGAGAAGACCATATGACGCATCTCCCCAGTTATGGAGAAATTCATTACCGTGCATATTAACCCCTTTTGAATACATCACAGCAACTCCGGCGCCGTTGTCCTTAAAGATATTTTGCGTGTAAGTGTCGTTATGCGAAAACATAAAATGAAGACCGTACCGGACATTTTCGAAGGATTTATTCCCGGTGATTTTTGACTCGGTAACGAACTCAAAATAGATTCCGTCGCGCTGCCCTGAAATCGAGTTGCTGCTGATCAGCAGATGGTCGGATCTCCAGGCATGGATTCCGTTGCCGCCATTCAGTTCATCTTTGTCGTCGCTGTGAATCGTATTATTGATAACGCTGCAAAATTTTGCATTTTGCAGGTATACCCCGAACGTATTGTTGATCAGCCTGTTGTTTTCGATGATCACGTCCTTTGCTTCGATGACCTTGATACCGGCCATATCCGTTATACTGGCTTTGCCAACGTTTTGAATCTGAAGACCTTTCAGGATAACCGAATCGCGAAAGATCAAAAAGGCCTGATACTTATTTTCCGCATCGATCACAGGAAAACGATCTCCCATAATGACCAATCTTTTATGTACGGCTATGTCATGTTCTCTGTAGATGCCTTTAAGAAGCAATAGCGTGTCACCATCATGGGCCTTTATTATCGCCTGATGAATCCCATTCACTACCGGATGAACTTTTATGACCATGCCGAAGCCTATCGTTCCGTGGAACAAAAGGATCACAGCAAAAAAGAACAGCGTGAATGTAGATTTCATTTTCTTATTTCAGGTTATTCCAATGCAATAGAGTTCCGTTCAAGGTAGCATTCAATTTTGTGGCAGAGGCCATTGTAGCATAAGCGGCATAATTGCCGCCCATCGGTGATTTCAGCTGTTCACTGTGCAAATAGATAGCTTGATGCGCGTCCACAAATTTTCCGTTAGTGTCGTTATAATCCGCCACGAAGATCATTGCTTCCGGATCATTAAAGTCATTATCTTTAACATATTTAAGCAGGCAACCGAAATCATCAAACTTGATCGCTTTGCCCTTCCCTGTTAGGATCTCCGCCGCGAAGCGTTTGTCCATAATGGTCATTCTGCAATGCGCACAGGCCTCATGGCCATAGTTGATAGGCTCAAACTCTCTTTTACAACCAACCAGGCCGATAAGGCAGCAAACAAACAATATCAGAAAGGACTTTTTCATTTGACCAGGCTTTTTTTCAATTCATAAATTGTGATTCCAACAAGGACCAGGCCTGCGCCGATATAAAACCACCCGGCTATATCAGGCTGCGAAAGCACCTCGAAGTTCAGTAGTTTCTTGTAGCCGAATAGAGGGGGCTGATAGGACAATCCCGGTACTTTTATAGGTGCCGCAGGATCCAGATTATGTCCATAGTTGTATTCCCATTTATAGAAATCATAAAAGGAGAATATGGCAATAAAGGTGAATAAGAATGTCCAGATAAAATATCCCACTTTTCTGTTTAATAACAATACGGCAATTCCTACCACCATAAATACGATGATCGCATCAGGCAGAAAGACAAATTCAGGGAAATCTTTTTTATGGATGGAACTCATACCGATGTAGTGATTCAAGCCATTAATAATGTCCACATCGCCTTTCACATCGTTGATCCAAATCTTCATGGATAATCCACCCGGGTACTGTGGCGCCCGCAAATCAATGCGCCACATTGGGAATACCCAGAGTGTAGCAAGAAAAAGGATGACCAATAGAATACTGGCTTTACCCGGTACAGTTAATTTTTTCATGATGAATAAGGTATGAATGGACATGCGGTGTATACCGCATGTCCACTATTATAGATTTCTATTTTGCGGCAGCTTGTACTGTTGGTTCCGGTTCAACTACGCCGGTACCAAATTTCAGGGGAACGTTGCTTCCTTTGGGAGATACCCGGAGATAACCTGACATTTCCTGGTGAAGAGCTGAGCAGAAGTCAGTACAATAGAAAGGATAAATGCCTTGCTTATTTGCGCTGAATTTCATTGTCTGAGTTTCCCCGGGCATGATCAGAAGATCAACTGAAGATGAATTTTTTACGGCAAAACCATGAGGTATATCCCAGTCCTGCTCCAGGTTTGTTACATGGAAGTAAACATCATCGCCAACGAACACCCCTTCAATATTGTCCGGAACCAGGTGAGAACGAATGGCGGTCATATATACGTCGACCCTGTTTCCGTGGCGAACCACATTTGTTTTCTTCTCGCCCATGGATACGAATTCATTATGGTTTTTATTGATATCATAAAATTTAACCTGTTTGTCTTTAATAAGGGAGGCGGGGCATGCCTGTCCATAATGGGGTTCACCTGTTGTAGGAAAGTCCAGCAGCAACTGCATTTTGTCGCCGGAGATATCGTACAATTGAGCCGATTGGCAAAGTTCAGGTCCGGTTGGCAGATAGCGATCTTTTGTGATCTTGTTATAAGCTACAAGATATTTTCCATATGGGCTTTTAGTATCACCACCGGGAATCATTAAGTGACCCACAGAATAATAGGTAGGGGCACGGTCCAGAACCTGCAAGTCGCTTAATCGCCATTTTACCACCTCAGACGATAAGAACATGGAAGTATAAGCGTTACCTTTACCGTCAAACTCCGTATGTAACGGGCCCAAACCTGGCTTCTTTACTTCACCATGTAAGGCCGCTTCGTATTTAATAACCGGGATACCATAGAAAGCACCTTCAAATTGTTTCTCTTGTATAGCTTTGGTAATTTTATCAAACGAAAAAACAGGGATCAGAGCGGCCAGCTTACCGCTGCCTACGATATATTGTCCTGTAGGATCGACATCTGCACCATGAGGGGATTTTGGACAAGGTATCATGTAAACCATGTCAGGGCAATCTTTAGGATCCAGTACCAATACTTCTTTTTCTATCACTGTTGATGCCTTTTGTGTGTTTTCATCAAAAGTGTTATGTGCATACGAAGTAGCCATCTTATGGCCTTTCCCTGCTTTAGCATATGCCTCGGCTTTTTTCCAGTTCACGGCAACAATAAAGTCTTTATCTTTTTGGGAAGCGTTTACTTCCAGCAAAGTGTAAGCCTGTTCAGTGTTGTAGCATGAAAAGAAGAACCAATCATGAGACGGGCCTTTACCGGCATGGCTCAAGTCCAGGTTCATTCCGGGTAATATGATCTGGAATGCGACATTCATATGCCCGGTTTTCTTATCAACGCTGATAAACGAAGCTGTACTTTTGAAATTTTTCTTGAAAGAACTGATAGGCACATCTACGTCGGTAAGTGGCACAGAAAAACGAGTACCTGCAACGATATACTCCGTATTTTCAGTAGCAAATGGAGATGAGTGGTTACCTGCGCTGTTAGGGATTTGGAGTATCTCGTTTGTTTTAAAGGTAGTCAGGTCAATCCGTGCAACGCGTGGCGTATTGTTGGCATTTGCGAATAGCCATCGTCCGTCCTGTTTGCCGTCTGTTTGAGACAGTTCCAGGTGATGCTGGTCATCCCATGCTACGGGGCCGTTGGTTGTATTCAGCATGGCTTTCGTTTCTTCGCTATATCCGTATCCGTTTTCGGGGAATACAGAAAAAACAGGGATAGTTTTAAGCAGGCGGCCAGAGGGCAGTCCATAAACGGTAACATTACCGCTAAACCCTCCTGAAACAAAATTGTAAAATTCATCATATTTTCCGGGCGCCACATATACTTTTGAGGCGGCATCACCGGAAACGGCTGATTCCGTATTTTTCATTTTGCAGCTTTGCATGGATGCTATTACAGCAAGTGAGCTAAGCGTTAATAAGACTTTGTTCATAATATTTTAAAAATTGAGATAAAGAGAGAATTAGTTTTTGGCGTCATTATTCCGCATAAATTCCAGGATATGGCGCGCATCATCATCGGTCAGGTGCTGATTAGGCATACGAACCATACATTTTTCAACCATAGCCTGAGCGGCTGTATCTTTGCTGAGCATTTCATCAGTGTTTGTAACAAAGTTCATGATCCATTCAGGTTTCCTTCTGTCAGTAACACCCTTCCATCCAGGGCCAACCAACTTCTCAGATGTTAGCTTATGACAGGCGTTGCATTTTACTTCATAAATAGCTTTCCCCTGTGTCACCATGCCTTGGTCTAGTGGATGGGTTAGTTTCACATCAGTAAACTTTCCCGTTCCTTTTGGATCGCTTGTAGCCGATTGCGTGGCCGAAGTGCTGTTTGCAGAATTTGCAGTAGAATCTGAAGAGGTTGCCTCCGTGCTTCCGCCGCCGCAACCATAAATAAAGAAACTAGTTATAACTGTTATAACTAATGCAGGTAATAAGTAATTTTTTTTCATCATTGCGATTTTTAATCTTTTAATTATGTTCCGTTCAGGCTCTTTAGGATTAAGCAATTTTGATGTTCGTTTTACCTCGAAACGGCTTAAATATTTAAAAACCTTTTGTGCTTATTTTAAGACAAATTTGTCCCTAATCAGGACTATTATGACTGACCATACTCATTAAAATATATGATCTTAGTCATATTTAAAATGCATGTTTCACGAATGTCCGGTAGACTTATATTGCAAATACAGTGTTGGGTTTTATGCGAAGGTTTGCAAAAAGCAATAAGTTCGGGGCACATAACGAAGCTTAACAGGACTTCAACGTGTCGACTGCCCGGTGCTTAAGAATACTTTATTCGACCATCGATCATCTCTATTATCCTGTCGGCATTGTTTGCAAAGTCGAGGTCATGCGTAACGGCCAGGACGGTAATGCCTTTCTGATGGGACAGGTCTTTAAAAATATCGAAAACAAGCCCGGTGTTTATGCTGTCGAGGTTGCCGGTAGGTTCATCGGCCATAATTATGGCCGGATCGTTGATCAAAGCCCGTGCTATGGCCACGCGCTGCTGCTGTCCGCCTGATAGCTTGGTAGATAATTTGTGCGCGAATGAATGCATCTCAAGCTGCCGAAGTTTATCCAATGCATTTTCCTCGATCTCTTCGCGGCTCAGCCTGCCCAGTTTAAGGGCCGGCAGCATAACATTTTCCAGCGCCGTGAACTCTGGCAGTAAAAAATGAAACTGGAAGACGAATCCGACGTTCTGATTTCTAAACCTGGCCAGCTCGTTCTGGCTTTTGCCGGTTACAATCTCATTGTTGATGCTTATCTTACCACTATAATCTGTATCGAGCGTGCTTAACAAATATAAAAGTGTGGACTTACCGCTCCCCGATTTACCGATGATAGGGACAAATTCACTTTTTGCTATTGAAAAGGAAATATCCTGCAAAACATGAAACTCTTCCGGTTCGTGGAAGTACTTGTTCAGATTCTCAATTTTCAGTGCCTCATTCATACTGTCATCCTCTTAAAATAGCCACAGGGTCGATCTTTGACGCCTTTATCGAAGGCATAAGCCCGGCAACAAACGGCGTTACCATCCCAAAAGCCAATCCGAACATATAATGTCCCGCGTTGAATGCCACCGGAAAAAACTTAAGTGCGATAAAATCATTGTGCGGAAACGGCACGCACGATAAGGCATAAGCCAACAGGAAGCCCAGCACTTCACCCATCAGGGCTCCAAAAAATCCTATAAAAAGCGATTGTCCCAAAAAGATTTGCACTATATCCCTGCCTGCGAAGCCCTCTGCTTTTAATATGGCAATATCCTTCATTTTGTTATTGATGGTCATGTTCATGATATTGTATATACCAAAGCCGGCCACAACCAGCAGCGTAATGCTGACTACATAGGTCAGCACATCACGTACTATGTTTCCCGCCAGTACCGATGAATTGGCTGTCTCCCAATCATCAGATTTGTAGTTGTATTTTTTATATAAGTCGGTAGCTTTCATACGCGCAAGCTGATTTTTCCGCAGCTTGATATTGATGTCGGTAATGTAACTCCGGTCTTTCCCCATCAACTGCTGTACATTGGCGAGGCTTACGTAGCTACGCATATCGTCGATGGTATTGATTCCTATAGCAAAGAGGCCTACGACCCTGAAACTCATGGACGTGCCTTCGGGCGTCGTTAGCGTCACCATATCGCCCTCGTTGAGGTTAAGCTTGTTAGCCAGGCCACGTCCCATAATGATACCTTTATCGGCACTAAGCAGGTTTTCCGGTCTGCCCATGGTCATTTTGCTTTTCAAGTCAAATATTTTCGATTCATCCGCAATATTTACTCCATTAATATAACCATTAATTTGCACCGGTCCGTAGTTATAGAAGACCTGAGTGCTCAGGAAAGGCGATATATAGCGTATATCCGGATCCTTGTGCAGGTTATTGATGATTCCCTGAGCATTTTTGATATTCAGCTTAACCTGCCTCGGCTTGGGATGGTGTACCGATACTATTGTTTTATTGCTTTTGAAATAATCGCCGGCGATGGAAACGGAGTAATCCGTTTTAATGTCGTTGTAAATATGGATATCCGGTGTTGATGATAACATGGTATCCTCCATGAATTGGTTGACACCAACCATAAAACTGATCATCAGGATGAACATCGCGATACCAAAGGTAACCCCAAGCATGGCCACAAGTGTCTGCTTTTTGTTGGCCATTAAATGCCTTTTCGCTATAAGGGTATCAACCATCATCTCTATTTTACAGCGGATGGCATCACTATATCAGACCCATCATCCAAACCATTTATTATTTCAATTTCATCCAGGGTATGTATACCAGTCTTAACTGCGACGGTGGTCACCCTGCCACTCCTTTTGACCTTCACGCTGTCGCCGCTTAAGAGAGCGCCGCTGGGTATCACCAGGGCCTGCTGTTTTTTTCTGATAATGATATTTGCTTCGACAGAGGTGTGTATATACGATTGCGCAATGTTTTCCGTAGCCGCATCCACTCTGAAGGTCTGATCCGCCTCATTCATTGTCGGATATATCCGTGTAACTTCAGCTTTAAATATTCTGTCGCCAGTAGCATCGGTTTTTAGTACGATTTGCTGACCAGCCTGCAGCAGACCGATATCCTGCTGATCTACCGAAAGCCGTATCAGACGGTCGCCGGATTTCCCAAGAAGCGCCAAAGCTTCATTAGCCTTAACCGCTTCACCTTTTTCTTTCATCATCTGGTAGATTCTTCCGTTGCTTTCCGCCCGGATAATGTAGTTGCTTAAGTCGTTCTGTGCACCGGCTACCTGGCTTTGCGCGTTCTTTAATGAAATATTGAGATCGTTGACCGTGGAATAATATTTTTCCTTAGCCGATTTCTTCCCGTTCAATGAAGTGCGGTATTGGGCTTCCGCATTATCGAGGGTACTTTTTGTGCCTATATTTTGCTCCCATAAATTTTTGAGCCGTAAATATTGCAGTGAATCATTACTGAATTTAATCGCGGCATTCTGCATTGATAATTTCAGGTCGTTGAGTATCCTTGACCGTGATGAAAGGTTTTCCCTGGCTTTTTCATACGATTCATTTGCCGCATCCAACCTGGCAGCCGGCGCTGTGTTATTGATAATATACAATAGCTGCCCCCTTTGAACTATGTCGCCTTCTTTGACTAATTTCTTAACTACGATGCCCGGATTTAAAGCATAAATGGTATACTCACTATCCGCCATGACCTTGCCGGAAGCGTAGACTGTTTCGACTATATCTTTTCTGTTTGGATGTATGGTAGTTGTCCGTCCGCAAGCAATAAGGAGTAACAACGAGAAGTAAATAGGTAAGGCCCTTACGGTCATTTTATTTAACGCTAATGGTAAAAACACAAAAGTAGGGACTCGCAAATGTCCGGAAATGATCGCCATCATATTTAAAAGTGTTTGAGGTGCAATTTCGTAGGGAGTTTAGGATCAATCACAGATCAATTTCTCGCTTTTAGAGGCGTTGATGTATGAAACTATCTCAATTTCTATTGAAATGCTAAAACTGATAAAGGTCACTTTTGAGCATGACATCGCTCATGGCATACCCATTTGTTTAAGAGTAGATTTGCCAGCAATAAAAGACAAAGAAACCAGAACTGTATGCTGCTATTATCTTTCAAAAGAACTATAGCCTTTCAGGAAGTTATCAAATAATACATTTATGTCATTCTTAAAGTTCATTAGCTAAATTGATCGTTACTTTTGCGCCAAATGTTTAAACGTTTTACCGCCATATTACTACTTACCACGCTGATCGGTTCCAACTGTTCACGGTTTTTCGTTTTTGCCGGTTTTGAGTTGAATCATAAATATATTGCCGAAAATCTTTGTGTAAATAAAAACAGGCCCTGGCTGCATTGCAATGGCAAGTGCTATTTTATGAAAAAGATACAGCAGGCAGAAGAGAATGAGAAAAAGCAGGAAACTAAGAAAAGCCTTACCAGAGTAGAGGTTTCGATTTTCCAGGAACCTTATCAAGTCTCTTTTATAGAACCGGTGATTTTAGAAACGACTTTAAGGACACTTCCCCCTTATACTCATCAATATAGCAGCAGCTATCTATCAACAATCTTCCGGCCGCCTAAGCAGGTAGCTTAACACCTTCACCCGTTCCGGGTATTGTTAATCATCTTTTTTACACGAAACGAACCGAAAGGGCTCGCCCATACGGTTTGTCATGATAACTTTTTATGAAAAAATTTATATCGCTGATCTGCGCTTTGTTTTTTGCCGGCAATCTTTTTGCGCAGACCATTCACGGCAAAATATTCGACTCCATTACCAAAGAGGTCATTCCTGCCGCAACGGTTTGTGATAGCACCTGCATGGGTGTAACATCCAATAATGACGGTAGCTTTAAGATCACGACAGCGGCCAAAACTCTTAAAATTAGTTGTGTTGGTTACGAGTGCCGCATGGTGGAAATAACAGCCAGCCAGTTAGATATTGCCTTACAACCAGTCACCAGTCAATTGAACCAGGTGGTGGTCAGTGCCAACCGTACAGCCGAAAAACGTAGCGAAGCGCCGATAGCCATCGGTACGGTATCCAGGCAAACTATACAGGACACCAAAGCCCAGCGACTGGACCAGCTGGTGAATAAAGTTAGCGGCGTCAATATGGTAAACCTCGGCAACGAACAGCACGAGATGAGCATACGCCAACCGATGAATACTAACAATTTGTTCCTGTACCTGGAAGACGGTTTGCCTTTACGCACTTCCGCTGTATTTAATCACAATGCGCTGCTGGAGATGAATATGACGGCCGCTAAGAATATCGAGATCATCAAAGGGCCGTCATCTGCGCTTTATGGTGCGGAAGCGATCGGCGGGGTAATTAACCTCATTACCCAAGCCCCGCCAGCTTATCCTTCGGGTTATGTGAGCACACAGATGAACAACCAGGGTTACAAGCGGATAGACGGACAGATTGGGGCTACTTCGGGTAAGCTTGGTTTTATTGTCAGTGGATACTACGCCAACCAAACAAATGGCCCTATCCAATACAGCGACTTTCATAAAACAGCAGTGACAGCGCGGCTGGATTACCACATTGATAGCGTCACCACCTGGACAAACAGTATATCCTATATCAACTATTTCAGCGATATGTATGGCAGTTTGGACAGCACTCATTTTGCCAGGAAAAACTATGCAGCACAGGCTTTTTTTACTTATCGCAAAGTAACCGCCTTGCGTGCCCGTTCAACCATCAGCCATAAATGGAGCGATCACGGTACTACCAGCGCGACTTTTCTTTACCGCGATAACTCAGTCACCCAAAACCCCTCTTATTCAATAGCCACTTATCATACTGGTGGTAACGCCACCAATCCCCTTTCGCCGGATACCGCCAGCGGCAATATCAACACCAACGCCTTCAAATCTTATGGCCTGTTCTTACAGCATATACAGCGCTTCAGGTTCCTGGATAGCAAGTTAATCATTGGTACCAGTACAGAACTGGACCCCCAATCCTTTTTCCAGGATTTTATCTGGGTGAAAAAGCAAAATCAAAATGGCGTGGTTAACTATGTCAGCTACACGAGGCTAAATCCAGATTCGGTGATGGCCAATTACCGCACGGTGATCAGCAATTTCGGATCGTATGCTGACTATGATTTTACTATTGCACCAGGCTTGCGGATATCTGCCGCATTGCGTTATGATGCCTTCCAATATGCGTTTGTAAATTCCCTGCCCGGTTCTAAAGTGACCGGCGGCCCGTCGACCATCACTAATTATGGCAAGTTAGCGCCCAAGGTTGGCTTCACCTATAACTATGACGGTATCGGTTTTTACGGCACTTATAGTGAAGGTTATGTTCCGCCGCAGATCACCCAGGTATTCGGCAAAACAAGGAACAGCGCTTACCTGCTACCGCAAACGTTTAAAAATTATGAGGTTGGCGGCTGGTTGTCATTGTTGAAAAACAAACTGTATATCGACTACAGCTTCTACCTGATGAATGGCACCAATGAGATCATCAATGTCAGGCTTCCCGACAATACGACCCAGCCGCAGAATGCGGGAGCAACACGCCATAAGGGGATTGAATATGGGATCAGTTACCGGCCGGTGAATGATCTCTGCCTGCGCCTGAGCGGCTCAAATGCCCTGCACAAGTTTGTAAACTATGTGGCTGGCGGCGTGAATTATGACGGCTATGAAATAGCCAGCGCCCCACACTTCACAGGCAATGCTGAAGTAGTTTATAAACCTCATTATATCAGAGGCTTTCGTATCGACTTTGAGGAACAACAGGTAGGCAAATATTATATGGACAACCTGCAGCAACTTCCCTATAGCGGCTTTAAGGTGACCAATATACGTGCAGGCTACCAATTGGGCCCGGCCGAAATATGGATAAATGCGTTGAATGTATTCAATGCGTATTACGCTACACTGGGCACGGCATCTGTAACAGGGGGCAAAGCTTCCTATAGCTATAATCTGGGCGACCCGAGGGCATTCACCCTGGGGTTAGCCTACCATTTTGGAAAACAATAAGATCAATCCGTCATGATTCGTAAAAATATCTATAAATGGCACCGCATCTGTTCGCTTATTATCGCGGCGCCTGTACTGCTTTGGGCACTCAGCGGCTTTATGCACCCCATTATGACCAACGTGCGTCCGGCTGTTAAGACACAAAGCATCCCGGTGGAAAGTATTGACGAAAGCAAGATCAAGCTGACCTTGCAACAGGTGCTCAAGCAAAACAGGATCGACAGTATTTATAGTGCCCGGCTGGTGCATATCGATTCTAACTGGTTTTACCAGGTGAGAACCAGCCGGAAATATGCTTTGCAATATATCAGCGTAAAGAGTGGTAATATCCTGTCCAAAGGCGACTGGCTTTATGCGCAATACCTCGCACGGCTGTTTTTAGAAGGTTCACCGAAAAAAGTAAAAGAGCAATTACCGGCAACGGAAATGCCGGCTGGCGATGGCATGGATTGTTGTGGCGAGGCTGCCAGTACAGTACTCAACAATAAAACAGGCGCGCCTATTGAGGGCGCTTCCCTCATCACCCGGTTCGATGAAGAATATAAGCCGATCTACTGCCTGTTGCCTGTGTATCAGGTGCAGTTCAAGCGCGATGATCATATCAGGCTTTATGTGGAAACGGGACAGGACCGGTTTGCGGTGGCGGTGGATAAAAACCGTGCAGCATTCACCAAATTTTTTGACCTGGTCCATACCTGGGGATGGATGGATTCTTTAGGAAAGGGACGTCTTTTGGTCGTCATCTTATTTTCGGGGCTGGGATTTGTTACGGCTATAATGGGTGTTTATATATTTTTTAGTACAAAAAGCAAAAAGAAGAAAGGCAACCCGCTGGTAAAAGCCCGGCGAAATCACCGTTATACGGCTATCGTAGCTTCCCTGTTTACTTTGATGTTTACGTTTAGCGGCTGTTACCATGCGTTTGCCAAGTTAGGAGGTGAAGAAAAAGAGGTAAAAAGCGTACAGCATGGTTTTGCAAGTTCGGCTATCGATCTGGATCTGAATAAGCTGCGTGTCATTGTTCAAAAACCGGTCACCAATATTGGCCTTGTGCAGCTGCATGGCAAAACCTATTGGCAGGTGTATCTGCAAAGTGGAAAAAAGAGCCACAAAAGTAAAGACCTGATGAAAGATATGAGCGCCGATGCGCTGGTAGTCACCTACATTAATGCTGCCGATTATTCGGTATTCTCTAACGGTGATGAATTATATGCAAGGCACTTAGCCACGCAATTAAGCGGTCATGCTGAAACAGAGATCGTTTCTGCCGAACTGATCACCCATTTTACTAATGAGTATAACTTTACCGACAAGCGCCTGTCGGTCTGGAAGATCAATTACCCGTTTAATCATAAAGAGCGCCTGTATGTAGAGGTATCTACCGGAGTACTGGCAAAGAAGACCAATGATGTGGAATTGTATGAGGGTTATACCTTTGCGCTGTTCCATAAGCATCATTATATGGACTTTGCCGGGAAAACCACACGGGACATCAGTACAATGCTGGGTGCGGCATTACAGATTATGATGGTTACAATTGGATTGATATTTTATTTCAAATGGCGGAGATCCAAGTCGAAGCCGAGCATATAATAACATTGCATTCTGTAGATATTATTATTCCAGCAGTTTCTAAAGATATCCTGGTATTATGAACTACAGCTCAAAGTGCTTTTACCGCTGAATCACGGATATGGCGGTAAAGCACTTTTCGGGAAATTGATAGTGAATTAACAAGACTGACGAGCGGATTGACTTACCAACTTCTGGCATTCTTCGGCGATCTGCAGTTCCTCATTAGTAGGTACAACCAAAACCCTTACACGGGAGAAGGCGGAACTTATTTGCCTAAGGGAGGTTCCTGGTGAGCAATTTGCGACATTATCTAAATGGATACCTAAAAAGTCCATGTCCCGGCAAACCATTTCCCGCATGGAGGGATCATTCTCGCCAACTCCTGCGGTAAAAGCAATGGCGTCTAATCCGTTCATTGCGGCTGCGTAGGCGCCAATAAATTTCTTGATACGGTAGGCATACATTTCGCAGGCCAGTATCGCATTGTGATCATTTGAATCAGTTAGTTGACGGATATCGCGCATATCACTGCTTCCGGTCAGGCCTAGCATCCCGCTTCCTTTATTTAACAACTCTTCCGCCTCCTGTGCTGAAAGGCCAAGTTCGGACATTAGGTGGAAAATTACCGAAGGATCGATGCTGCCGCACCTGGTTCCCATGATCAGACCATCCAGGGGAGTAAGGCCCATACTGGTGTCCAAAGACGTTCCGGAACTTACCGCTGCCATACTGCAACCATTTCCAAGATGAATCGTTATTATTTTAGCATCCCACTGTTGCAGATATTTTGATGCTTCTGCTGCCACATACTGATGGCTGATACCATGGAACCCATAAACGCGAACGCCGTGTTTCTCATAATATTGCCGAGGGATGGCATACCTAAAAGCCTTTTGAGGTATTGTCTGGTGAAACGCCGTGTCGAAAACAGCAACATGGATCGCGTTTTCAAAAAGGGCTTCAGCTACCAATATTCCCTGGTAATTTCCAGGATTATGTAAGGGAGCTAAAGTGAATAATCTCTTAATTTCCTCCTTTACGGCTGGGCTTATTACCGTTGTCTGTTTCAATCGCTCTCCTCCATGAACTACGCGGTGACCCACTATATGTATATCTTCCGGATGCTTTATAACGCCGTCTTTCTGATTGGTTAACAGCTTACCTATTTCAAGCATGCCAGTTTCATGGTTAGCGATATCAATTTTCAGATGCAGCTTTTTTTCTTTGCCTTGCGAATAAACCTTGTGCGTTATGGAAGAGTTTTCAAGGCCGATCCTTTCAACCAGACCACTGCACAGAGGGTTGTGATCGGGCATACTAAACAATTGGTATTTAATAGAACTGCTACCGCTGTTAATGACTAAAATATTCATAAAGTTAGGCTAAAATTTCGGCCGGATGTGCCACATCCTGGCTCTGTATCGCTGTAATTACTATGGTATTGAAAACATCGTCTGTGGTGCAACCACGGCTCAGATCATTAACAGGCTTATTTAGTCCCTGCAGTACCGGCCCAATGGCCAGGGCGCCTGTCTCGCGCTGGATAGCTTTATAGGTATTATTACCGGTATTCAAATCCGGGAAGATGAGCACACTTGCCTGTCCTGCCACCTCTGAGCCAGGTAGTTTTTGTTTTCCCACAATGGGGTCAACCGCCGCGTCATACTGGATAGGACCCTCAATCTTAAGATCTGGTCTTTTTTGTTTTGCAATATTTGTCGCAAGACGAACTTTTTCCACTTCTTCGCCGGCACCTGAATTTCCCGATGAATAGGAAAGCATTGCCACTTTTGGCTCCAGACCGAAACTCTGGCTGGTCTCCGCCGATGAGATCGCAATTTCTGCGAGTTGTTCGGCAGTGGGGTTTGGATTGACCGCACAATCGCCAAATACGCAAACCCGATCCTCCAGACACATGAAGAACACCGATGATACTGTGGTAATACCGGGCTTGGTTTTTATGAATTGCAGGGCTGGTCTGATAGTATGTTGGGTAGTATGGTCTGCACCCGAAACCATGCCGTCTGCATCACCTTTAAATACCATCATCGTCCCAAAGTAAGAGACATCGGTCATTAGGTCGCGCGCCATCTCAATGGTCATGCCCTTGGTTTTTCGTAAATCAAACAAAGTCGAGGCATAATCGTCAAACCGGCTGGAATTGGCAGGATCTATAATTTGGATATAATTCGGATCGATATTGATCGCCAGTCTCTTAGCTGAATCGGCGATTTCCTCTGGGTTGCCCAATAAAATGAGATGAGCAATTTCCTGGTTGGCAATCCTCGATGCGGCTTTTAGTATCCGATCATCATTCCCTTCTGGCAATACAATTGTTTTCATCTGTTGTTTTGCCCAGGTTACCAGCTTATATTGAAACATATGCCGGGTAAGAGCGTCTGACTGATAGGTAATGATACTATTATCAAGGGCTGAAATATCGACGAATTTATTAAATGTCTCAATGGCGAGTATTATCTTCTTTGTATTACCGGGAGCAATTTTTGCCTTTATTCCACCTATTTGTGTGCTGGCCTGGAAAGTCCCTATATCGACAGAAAGAATAGGCACTACGCTATGGAGCCCCTCAATAAGCCGCATTACCGGTTCCTCAGGCATTGTGCCGGCTGTCAGAACAATTCCGGCAACTTTGGGATAACTCGAAGATAAATTAGCCTGCAACGAACCGATAATTATGTCTCCGCGATCGCCAGGCGTAACTATTAAAACGTTTTCCTTGATATGATTCAAAAAATTCGGCAGTTGCATCGCGCCGGTTACAAAGTGGTCGACCGGATTATCTAAACTTTCTTCGCCGAAAAGCAATTTCCCGTTCAGGTTTTCGAATATTTCTTTAATCGTTGGGTTTTGTAAGACAGGATCAGCGGGGATAACCGAAAGTATGGTGTCATGCGGTAAGTGATTGGAAAGGATTTCCTCAACGATCTTTGCTTGTTTGGGATCCGCCTTGTTAACGATCATAGCCAATACCTGGACATCGTGATCCTTAAAATTATGCAGGAAGTTGAGGCTCTCATTAAGAATTTGAGTGACCGTTTTATTCTCACCGGAAACAACGAGAATCGCGGGACAACATAAGTTCTTTGCTATTAACAGATTTAACTCGAATTCAATGGCAACGCCTTCGCCTGAGAAATCGCTCCCTTCCATAACGGTAAAGTCAAACGTTTCCTCGGACAGCTTGTATCTGGCAATAATGGCATCGATCATTTCACCATGGCTCTCATTTTCTATAAATTGAAGAGCTTCCTGCCTTGTAAATGCGAAAGCATCTTCATATCGCAACGGGAGTTGAAAATGATTAATAACGGTTTCAATATGAATGTCTTTTTTTTCTCTTGGATCAGCGTTGATAATAGGTTTAAAATATCCGATTTTTTTTGCTTTATACAGTAGGGCATTTATAAGCCCGATTGTAACGAGTGATTTTCCGGTACCTGGTTCAGCTGCCGCAATCAAAACAGATTTGGCCATTTTATGATTATGAGATTTTTTTATAATTCTTACTATCCAACAACCTCAGCAATATTATGTTCGCTCAAATATGATTGGATGCATTCGAATATTCTTCTTTTAGCGGATACGCACGACTTAAATATTTCGGCAAGCCTATCTTTCAACTGAGCATGCTTTTCAATTAAAAGCAAATTGAAATCCTTATGTTTCTCAACTATTAATGGCTCAAGTTCATGTAAGTATGACAATATATCTTTTTTAAGACCACGGTAAGAATTTTTAATATCAAGAAGATTATTTAACTCTTCAGTTCTAACGACAGCAACCGGATTACTTGCCGCCAGCTTCGTTAAAAATTCCAGTTCGGTGTCTAAAAACTCCAGGTCTGATAGCCATTGTTTATTCACTAGATAAAGCTCCTGTAGTTCGGCATTCAGTTCGTTGTCTTCGATTGCTGTTGTCATGATTTCTAAATTTATACTGCAAATTTACAGCGGTATGGATTTTTGTCCATTGATGGCCGTCAGGTTAATATGTGATACTTATCAATTTACTTGCGACGCAAATTGATGGTATAATTTATAAATAATGTCGGATGGGAGGATTTGAAGAGATGAGCTTGACTAACAGGAACCGGCTATAAAATCAAAGTATTCCAAGGTCGTCTTTGTCTTTATCCCGATACCCCCATTCCTGTTCGCCAAGTTCCGGGTAAGGCCGGGAATCATCCCTGAGGATCACAATAACCATTGTTACCAGGACTACAGGCATCATCAGGACAAGAATTTCGGAAAAGACTGAGAGAGTTTCAGCATTTGCGAAAAAGTAAACAATTACCAGATAAATGGTAACTGTGATAATCGCAATTTTTGATTTCATGACAAAATGAATTGTTTTTAAATAACATGGAATATTGCTATTAAGTTTCTTCCGGAGTGAGAAAGTTTATCATTTGTTATTATTCATACTTCGTTTTAAATCAGAAAATTCCGTGATCAACGTCATTTTTATTGGATTCGCCTCTCCCGACCTTAGCTAAATAAGAACGAACAATAACGTAAACCACCGGGCCTCCTTTGTCCGGCACATAAGGAAAAATAAACCTTACGCAAAGAAATGAAGAGTACATTAAATCCATCCGCTATGAATCCACTTTCTGATGAACGCGTTTTACTGAAAGAGCCAGCAGTTTATATCCAATCCCTGGGTGCAGCAGAAACGGTAACAGGTTCCAAACATTTGCTTAGAACTCCTGACTTAAACATTTTAATCGATTGCGGACTGTTCCAGGGAGTAAAATCCTTGCGCCAAAAAAACTGGGAAGCACTGCCTGTCAAACCTTCATCCATCAATGTTGTAATACTTACGCACGCTCACCTTGACCATTGCGGCTATATACCATTATTGGTTAAAAACGGATTCAGGGGCAATATCTACATGAGCGAACCGACGCGGGATCTGGCTGAACTGATATTACGCGATAGCGCGAAATTGCAGGAGGAAGACGCGTGGAAGGCCAATAAGCACGGTTATACGAAACATAATCCAGCGAAGCCATTATATGATACAACTGATGTTGAAAAAGCTTTGCCACTTTTCAAAATAGTCGACATAAACACTACTTTCAAATTGAGCGACCATATATTGTTTAGATTTTACATGGCAAGCCACATCCATGGCGCATGTTCGGTCGATATAACCTGTTACGGCCGAACTATATTATTTTCAGGAGATATAGGACGATATGAATCAGAGCTTTTACCGCCACCTGATCATCCCTCAAAAGCTGATTTTGTGGTTATGGAATCAACGTATGGTAACCGCCTCCATGCATCGGGTATTGCAGCGGACGAAATAGCCCTCGTTATAAATAATACTATAGCCAGCGGCGGCAACGTGCTTATACCATGCTTCGCGGTGGGCAGAGTACAAGAAATCATTCATCTTATTTACAAGCTAAAGCAGCGTAAAGCGATCCCGCCTATACTACCAGTTTTCCTCGATAGCCCTATGGCTTCTTCCGCCAGTAAGGCGTTACTTAAATACCCGGATTGGCTGACAATCTCCAAGGATGAGTGTAAGCGGATGTTCAGCAGCATAACTATTAACCAGGAATATACCGGTACGCAGGAAATCATCCATCAGAAGGACAGCAAGATAATTCTTTCTGCAAGCGGCATGCTTACCGGAGGGAGGGTACTGGAATACCTGAAAGATTATGTAACCGACAAAAGAAACACGATCCTGATCATAGGGTTCCAGGCTGGAGGGACGCGTGGCAGAGCCTTGTTAGATGGCGCCAATGAAATAAAAATACATGGACGGTATTATGAAGTGAACGCGAATGTGAAAGAGATTGGACAACTATCCGCGCACGCCGATCAGGCAGAACTGCTGATTTGGCTAAAAAAATTTGATCCTGTACCGAAAAGAATTTACCTGGTTCATGGGGAACCAGATGCTCAGGATGTATTACGTGTGAAGATCAAGGATGAATTTGGACAGACAGCTAAGATATTACAACAGGGTCACAAAGAATTCCTTTTTTCAACTAAACAAGATAAACATTATATAACAGCGAATGGCAGCGATTACAAGGATAGTCTTGAATCCCCTGCCAGATGAAGTCAAATAATTGTAATCCATTTATACAGAATTATTTATGAAAACGATCCTTTGTCTAACTGATTTTACGCAGGGTGCAGAAAATGCAGCTAAGACAGCAGCTTATCTCGCATCTAAATTAAAGACGAACTTATTTGTTTTTAATAGTTGTTTTACCGCGCCGGTAGTAACCGCCTATGGAGGCGGCCCATGGGTTATTGATGAAATTCTTGAAAGGCAAGAGCAGGGAAATCATAAGCTGAAAATCTTGAAAAACCGCCTTGCTGATACGATGGCGCACAGGCACCACGATGTTTATCATCCGACAATCCATGTTGAATGCGGTGAAGGGCGCCTGGGCGTCAATGTGGACGAGATAATTAGTGAAAGAAAGGTCGAACTGGTTGTTATGGGTGCAAAACATGGGAAGCAAATCCATAACTTCTTTTCAGGTAGTGAAACAGCGGAAGCGATCAATCACGCTAAGCGGCCGATATTGATCGTTCCGGAAAATATTGAACTGAAAGACATCCAGAACGTCATCTTTGCCACTGACTTCAACGAAGAAGATCATAAAGCCTTGTCTTACCTTTCCGAAATAGGGTTAAAACTGGGATTCCACATCGAGCTCGTGCATATTAAGTTACTTAATAAAAAGACCATTATTCCTTTTGAAAGAAAATTGTTTTTGGACAAGGTTTTCGGTGCGCACTACAGCAATGTGAGCTTTAAAGAATTTACCGGTAAGGAGTTATCTAAACGATTAACTGCATTGTGTGAAGGATCGAATATAGAAATTCTGGCGATGATGCACCATCAGCATTCATTTTTTATAAGGCTTTTTCAGCATAGCGTAACCAGCGAAATATTAACTCATCAAAACGTTCCTTTACTGGTGATCCCGTCTGGAATGTGCAATTAAATCGGAAATGCAGGAAAGATTTGATTTGAAAGGTTTAAATGATGTTGAAGTAATTGCATCACGCGAAAAATATGGTTCCAACATCCTATCCGACCATATTGAAAATGGCTTTATTGTTGCGCTGAAGAGCCTGTTAAAAGAGCCGATGATCCTATTACTGCTCACCGCCTCGGTAATATATTACCTGGCCGGAAATAAAGGCGATGCCCTTTTCATGGCATCAGCTATAATTTTTGTAGCTGCCATTTCCTTGTTCCAGGACAGGCGGTCACGGGGTGCTTTGAGGCAATTAAAAGATCTGACTGCGCCCGAATGTAAAGTCATTCGAAGCGGAAAAACAAACAGCCTTAAAATTCGGGAGCTTGTTGTTGGCGATTATATTATTGTCGAGGAGGGGGGCTCTGTCCCCGCTGACGGTATCATTATTCATTCCAACGATTTTTCGGTCAATGAATCAATGCTTACCGGGGAGTCATTACCGATTTTTAAAAGCGAGACCCAAAAGGACAATCTCGTCTTCATGGGCACGATTGTAACCGGCGGACTGGCAATTGTTACCGTAAATGCAGTAGGAAATGCGACCCGCTTAGGCAAGATTGGTAAAAGCCTGGAAGATATCGACGAGGAAAGATCACCGCTGGAAGTCCAGATAAATGATTTTGTAAAAAAAATGGTGATTGCCGGTGCACTGGTATTTATTATGGTATGGGCAATCAATTATGCGCACACATACTCAGTGCTTGGCAGCATGCTAAAGGCATTGACACTGGCAATGAGCATTCTCCCCGAAGAAATACCGGTCGCATTTACCACTTTTATGGCGCTTGGCGCCTGGCGCCTCATGAAGCTCGGTATCGTGGTTAAGCAGATGAAAACGGTTGAAGCGCTCGGGGGCGCTACAATAATTTGTACGGATAAGACCGGGACGATCACGGAAAATAAAATGGAGCTGGCAAAATTGTATGTGCCGGGTGCACCTGACGTTTCTGATGTTTCAAATCATTTATCAAACTATGAACTAGAACTTATCAGATACGGTATGTGGGCAAGCGAACCCATACCTTTTGATCCGATGGAAATAGCGTTGCATGATGCCTATAAAAAAACACGCTTATCCGATGAACGACCGTTATTTAAGATGATCCATGAATATCCGTTAGATGGGCGCCCGCCTATGATGACACATATTTTCGAGAACAAAGAAGGGAAGCGAATCATCGCTGCAAAAGGAGGCCCCGAGGCGATCATGCGGCTATCAGGCCTTACCGAAAAAGAGATCAGCAAGGTGCAGCGAATGGTTAACCGGCTTTCGGAAGATGGTTTCAGGGTACTGGCTGTAGGAGAGGCAGTTTTTGAAGGCACCATTTTTCCGGACAAGCAGCAGCAGTTTAGGTTTCGTCTAATGGGATTGCTTGCATTTTATGATCCGCCTAAACAAAATATCCAAAGGGTATTTGAGCAATTTTATGCTGCCGGCATTGATGTTAAAATCGTGACCGGAGATTATGCCGCAACAACCGCAGCCATTGCCAGGCAAGTAGGATTTAAAGGGTGTGCCCCGATATTGTCAGGAGATGATATTTTGAGCTTAAATGATCAGGCTCTTCCGGTAAAGGCTGAAAACTGTCACATTTTTGCCAGGATGTTTCCCGAGGCTAAATTAAAATTGGTAAATGCGTTAAAGGCAAAAAATGAAGTTGTGGCCATGATGGGCGACGGTGTAAACGATGCACCGGCTTTGAAAGCAGCTAACATTGGCATTGCGATGGGAAAAAAGGGTACTGAGGTTGCCAGGCGTGCGGCGGCATTAGTGCTCCTGGATGATGACTTTTCAAAAATGCCTGAGGCGATTGCAATGGGCAGAAAGATTTACGCCAATCTAAAAAAAGCGATCCAGTATATTATCAGTATTCATATTCCTATTATCCTTATTGTATTTGTCCCGCTGGCTTTAGGTTGGAAATACCCTAACATATTCTCTCCTGTCCATATCATTTTCCTGGAATTGATCATGGGCCCTACCTGTTCAATTGTGTATGAAAATGAACCCATGGAAAAAAATACAATGCTTCAAAAACCCCGTTCCTTTACAAATTCTTTTTTTAACTGGCGCGAGTTGCTGACAAGCATTACACAAGGCCTCGTGATCACGACGGCGGCTTTATTAGTCTACCAATTTGCAGTTTCGTCCAATTTCTCCCAAAGCGTGGTGAGAACGATGGTTTTTTGCGTAATAATTGGGGCGAACATAACCTTGACGCTCGTTAACCGATCATTCTACTATTCAATTTTTACAACTTTGCGCTATAAAAATAATTTACTGGGTTTTGTAATTTTAGCGACTACAACTATCACAGCAATGTTGATATATGTCAAGCCGGTAGCTTCATTTTTGGGCTTCGAAGCATTAAGTTTTAGAGATCTGGCATTTGCTTTACTCGCCGGGCTTTTATCAGTGATCTGGTACGAATTGATCAAATTACGAAAACGAAGGATGGTGGTCCATAAAAGGTCATTTTAGCACGTTTTTAGATGTTCCCATAAAGCTCATATTCGGTAAGAAGCAACGCGATGCCAATATCAGTTCCAAATATGTCTCGCTGTTAACAGGCGAGCTGATATCCGATTTAATGTCCTGGAATAACCAGCAGCGGAACCGAAATATGCCCTGCCATTTTTTGAGTATGGCTTCCATTGAGGGTTCTATCCAAAAAAGAATGCTCTCTATGCAGCATCGCCAAAATATCGACCTTTTCGAAACGACAAAGCCAATCAAGTCCGGCTTCCGCTTTTTCATTTTTAACAATGCGGTAAGAAATCTTTGGATAGTTTGCCTTGGCGGACATTTCCGCAAGAAAATGTTCAACTTGTTTTTCGAATTCATCACTGTGACCCTTTTCGTTGTAGATGTGAGTAATCAACAGTTCCGCATTCAGCGCTCTGAGGATAGGAACTATGCCGTATATCGCTTCTGTATCTTTTTGAAGTTCTTGAAAGTCTGTGGCAAATGCGATCTTTTTAACGGGTCCAATAGCCGATTTAGGGGGCACCAGTAATAAAGGACATTGAACGTTATCAATCATTTTACGGCTATGATTGCCGAACAGCAGCCCATTCCATGGATTGCTCCCATGGGTTCCCATGATGATCAGGCTAATGCCTTCTTCGTCGATTTTTTCGTTTATCACTTCAGGGACTGTTCCGACGTTACAGGAATAGGCGATTTGAGGTTTGAAACCTGCATGGAGACTTTTCTTTCCCAGTACCTCTGCCATTTCTTTCAAATTCGTTTTGCAATCATGAAGCAACTCTTCGTAATTATAAGGTGGCCATACTGATACGCTCGCCTGTGGTATCTCTACCGGTACGATAAATGCATTAAACAAATCGATGTTGACCTTTAGCTGACAAGCTATTTCATAACCATATTCAGCTGCATGGTTTGCGTTCCCGGAAAAGTCAGTTGCAATTAGTAAATTCTTCATTTTAATTTGATTTGAAATGGATCTGTGATAACTATTTATTTCGTGGTAAGGGTTTGATTTGTATTATACAATGCCATTTCCAGGTTCTTGTCCAAATTGTAACAATCTTTAAAAGTAATCACCTCGCCTTTTTTGACAATGCAAGTCAGGTAGGTTATTTTAACAGGAACAGGCGTTTTAAGAGAGATATTTCTTGTCAGGCGCCTATTTAGTGCATTATCCAGTAAGTTAATTTTCGCTGAAGTATTACCTATTTTAAGCAACAGTTCTGCAAATTGCTTTGCCCGTTCAACGCGAACACAATAGTTACCCAGCGCCCTTTCTTCTTTTTTGAATAAATCCTGTTCGGGTGTGTCATGCAAATTGATGCCATAGGTACTGGGGAACTTAAAGACAATTTGTCCAGGGTCATTATCACAATCACCGTACTGACTCGCGTAATACAATCCAGGATGCTGCTTGACCTGTAATAGCGAAGTTTTATTAGGCTTAAGATAGCGCCCATTTTTATAGTAGATCGAATAATGATTGGTGGCAAGGTATAAAGGGTTGTTTATAGCTTTAGGCACTATCTCATTAACAAATATTTTTTGAGATATTTTCCATTCAGGGTACGTAGTCATGTAGGATATATTGCTGCTTAACGTTGGTGTTGGAGCGGAAACTTTGCCGACAATAATTTTAAAATCATAAACAGAATCAGGCGTGATAAATTTCAAAGTATAGGCGGGAATATTGATCTGTATATAAGTGTTACCGTCAACTTCTTCCCAACGAATACGTTCCATGTTGATCGCGATCTTTCTCACTTCGCTTTCCGGTATTTCATAACAATCGCCCTGGTATTGTCCCTTTAGTAGTCGCATATGATCCTGCATATTTGCATATATTTTAGACTTCGGCTGAACCTTCGAAATTGCACTCATGAAGTCTGGTTGTTGTTGTGAATTGAACAGAGCGTTTTCTGCATGGAAAGGTATCATTCCGCCTGAATCAACTTTACGTGCTGTATAGACAGGATTCAGTTTGCCATAATGCAAGTTGTTCATCAGGGTGATCAATGCATCACTCAGCAGGATATCGAACTTTGCCTTCTCGCGGTTACCTATCTTTCCCGGTTCCTCGAGCATCGTATGCAATGGTTCATACAATAGTTCCTTTGGGTGATAATCTTCGTGTGCCAACCCGTATTGCAGCACACAATCGAGGAACATCATAGCTTCCCATGTTTGTTTCGGGTTACTGCCTTCTCTGACCCAAGCCGCCTGGCTATTTCCCAGGTCATAGAATCTCTGAACAGTATTCGGATAATAAAGGTTCAGGGTGTTTCTGTTCTTTGAGAGATATTCCCCTATGAAATGAGAAATAGATGTATCGTTAGCAGGTACAGGTCTGTTTAACTGAGTATTGCCGGACGCAACAACTTGCGAACAACTACAAAACATGAGGATAGTGGTTAATGTCAAGACTGCTATTAAACTGCCTTTTTTGTTCAACCAATAACGTTTGATGATCTTTTTCATAACAACTCGTTTACAATAACAAAGTTGCTGTGTAGCCAACTGATAAATAATGATTTAGGTCATTTTAAAGCTTGATTGTAAACATAATCAAAGGGCTTAAAGCGCGCGAATGCCGGGGAGATTCCGGGAAGCCTGTGGAGCTATCTGTTCTAAAAGCATTTGATTTTCAGATTCTGATCAAGATCATTTTTGTTAATGCCAGAGATCATTTTAATTACCCTATGATCGCAGCACTTTTGTTATATCAAACGCAAAAGATTATGAAAGCATTAGTATATCACGGCGCAGGGAAAAAATCCTGGGAAGAAAAACCGAAACCATCAATTTTATTACCGACGGACGCCATTGTCAAAATTCTGAAAACCACCATTTGCGGAACCGACCTCCATATTATGAAAGGGGATGTCCCGGAAGTTACAGACGGCAGGATCATTGGGCATGAGGGGGTTGGGATTATCGAAGAGGTGGGAAGCGCGGTAAGTAACTTTAAAAATGGAGACCATGTAATTATTTCCTGTATCACCTCATGCGGAAAGTGTGAGTATTGTAAAAAGGGGATGTATTCACATTGCGAAAACGGAGGGTGGATATTGGGTCATTTAATTGACGGGACACAAGCCGAGTATGTACGAATTCCACATGCAGATAATAGCCTCTTTCCGATACCAGCCGGGTCAGATGAAGAAGCACTGGTTATGTTGAGTGATATATTACCTACTGGTTTTGAATGCGGAGTTTTAAACGGGCAGGTAAAGCCGGGCGACACTATTGCAATCGTTGGTGCCGGACCAATAGGAATAGCGACCCTGCTAACTGCACAATTCTATACTCCTGCCGAAATCATAATGATCGATCTGGATGATAACCGGCTCACTGTTGCAAAGACATTTGGTGCAACGCATGTCATTAATAGCAATAATAAAAATGCGGCCGAAGAAGTATTGTCCATTACAAATGGCAAAGGGGTAGATGTCGCAATTGAAGCCGTAGGCATACCTGCAACATTTGAACTATGTGAGGCAATAGTTGGTGCAGGAGGGCGAATTGCCAACATTGGCGTTCACGGTAAAAGTGTGAACCTTCACCTGGAGACTTTATGGTCAAAGAATATTACGATAACTACCCGCCTGGTCGATACAGTTACTACGCCAATGTTATTTAAAACGGTTCAATCAAAAAGATTACAACCCAATCAATTAATAACGCACCGCTTCAAACTAGATCAGATTATTGAAGCTTACGATACGTTTGAGAACGCCGCTAAAGAAAAGGCTTTGAAAGTTATTCTGACCTGTTAATAAAATCTACCTGACAGTAAAAAATAACAGTAATTGCCTGATCATTCCTATAAAAACGATTATCCATGCTATTATTGAAAAATACATAAAACTGTTGGCAATTGGCAGGAGAAAAGGCAGATCCAGGGCATTAGAAAAATTAAAGGTAGCAACGGCATACATACCTGCGGGAAAAACCAGGGACCAATATTGCGGATCATATTTGATAGGGACCTTTTGTATAATGTGTCGCCAGACGGGTAGCAAAAGCAAGATCGGTATCCACCAGGTTGCGAATGCCCAGAAAAAAACGGTAAACCCTGGCAAAAAATATTGAATGCCACTTATCCATTCGTGATGTTGAGTATACATCAATAAACGTGAACCTGCGAGCGTGGTAATAGCTACAGCGCCCATATTTATCCAGTAGGGAGGTGTAAGCAGTTCCGCTTTCATACTCATAAAAAGCCATCGGTAGATTATCAATGAAATAAATACCATGTAATGCATACCCCCGATAAGAAAGGCACAAAATGATATAAAAATAATTACTTCCTTATGCGGCATTTCGTTTGCTATTAAGGCCCCGAGCACTGCAATAGATTCAGTAGATACAACAATCAACAGCCATGCTCCGCTTATGCTGACTTCAACGCCCTGTTTTGGTTCTTTAGCCGTAATAACAACAAAAAACGTATAGGTAATAACCAGCCAAAGAACTATTCCAAATTCCCATAAAAAGATAGCAATCTCTTTATCCGGGGTCATTATTGCAAACTGGTTGCCCAATACGTTGTTTGCGGCAATGATCGTCAGAAAGGTGACACCTCTGGACGAACTTACAATATCTTTCCAGACATCATGGGGATACTTGAAAATCCGTATAATCAGGATAATCCATAAAATGATATAAAAAATAATGTTGGCGACCAATAAGGTTATCGCGATTTCTTTCAGACCATATAAATAAGCACCTATGGAAACGATGCCGGTTGCCATTACCAAAGCGAAATAGCCCGGGAAGAAAGTTTGAAGAGAATGAACCGTGATGGGCTCTCCAGGCTTTGGCGGAGAAATGAGCGGTTGATATTTACTATTTTTCATAATAGATTAATCTGATTTCTCAGCCGGATTGATTTAGTATTTAATACAAACTTAACCAATATGTAAACTATTATTTTGTATTTTTACAAATGAGTATGTTCAGCCAGCTACCCGGATGGTAGAATTGAAATACTGTTGGAAGTTGATTGAATTCAGTTTCAGCAGAAAACCGGTATTTTGATAAATCTCAAAAAAGGTTGATCATACTTTAATTTATTTCTGGCTATAAATTTATTGACGATGCATATTTCTCTCAATAAGAAAGCTTTCCTTATCGCCACGGCAGGTACGTTGCTATTAATAGCTATGGTTTTTTATGGTTCCAGAAAACTTCAGAATTTCGACCCTGCGTTAATAATTTACTTGTTTGGCACTGTATTCGCGTTCTTTGGATTGGTTTACCGTTATTCTGTCTGGTTGCAACGTCCGCCTACTTGGATGTATTTTAAACGAACATGGCAATTTGTCTTCCAGGGCCGCGTTTTTATGCATCTCATTTCGTTTATAAAGGAATTTGTGCAAAATATAGCTTTGCAGAAATTTATCTATCCACGGGGAAAAAAGAGATGGGTCGGACACTTTTTGATGGCATGGGGTTGTACGTTGGCCTTTTGCATAACCTTTCCATTAACGTTCGGCTGGATAAATTTTACGATGAATCCGCAAAGCAGCATAGATCCGTCAGGGATCCGCTTATATGAGGCTCATTTTTTTGGCTTTAATATTTTTCAGTTTAAGCTGGATTCGTTTGTTGCTTACGTTACCTTTAGAGCACTCAACTGGTGTTCCTGGTTAGTTATTATCGGCGTTCTGATATTTATGCGCCGTCGCCTCACCCATGCTGGATTAGTTGCCACTCAAACTTTTGAAGGAGATTTGTTGCCGTTGATTTTGCTTTTAGCTATTTCCATTACTGGACTGGGGCTTAGTTACGGATATGAATTTATGAAGGGTATTGCGTATGATTATATGGCGGTAACACATGCGATAACGGTGATCATGTTTCTTATTTGGATTCCATTTGGTAAGTTTTTTCATATAATTCAGAGGCCTGCCCAGATTGGCGCCCATATATATAAAAAGGAAGGTATAAAAAGGGGGATGGCCGTATGTCCGCATACACATAAAGAATTTGCCACCCAATTACATATAAACGATTTAAAGATTGTAACCAAAGAGTTAGGCTTTGACTTTACATTAAAGGATGGCACTTCGCATCTTGATCTTAGCCCTGAAGGTAAAAGGTCACGATTGGCCGTGGCTCATCTTAACGCCAGGCAACAAAACGGCGGTAAGCTTTTTGGTTAGTTTTATATAAAGTGTTTTAATTAAGGATCATTGAATTATTTATGGCCCATTTACCTGTTTCTCCCGAAAAATTGATAGAACAATTCGGTCCACATCTGAATTATCCTCCTCAGGAAGGGTTTGTCGGCAGGGATGAGCCTGATAAAGTGGTAAAAACACATTGCTGTTTCTGTGGCATGCAATGTGGTATCAAATTGCTGGTCAAAGATGAAAAAGTTGTAGGTTTTGATCCCTGGATGGAATTTCCTTTTAATGAAGGACGGTTATGTCCAAAAGGTGTGCAGCGTTATATGCAAAATAATCATCCGGACCGTCTTTTGCAACCATTGCAACGTCAGGAAGGAGTAGGGTTTACCCCGGTTTCTTGGGATGATGCAATGAATAAGACGGTAGCAGAGATCATGCGGATACAGGACAAGTATGGGAAAGATGCCTTTTCTGTGTTATCCGGTGTTTCGCTCACTAATGAAAAAAGTTACCTGATGGGCAAGTTTGCCAGGGTGGCTCTAAAAACAGCAAACTTAGACTACAACGGGCGCCTTTGCATGGTCAGTGCGGGTGCCGGAAATAAAAAAGCTTTTGGACTGGATCGCATTTCAAATACATTTCAGGATCTGGAAAGGGCCGAAGTAATTCTTGTTGCAGGCGCCAATATTAGCGAAACCTTTCCGACTTTAACACATTGGGTATGGAGGGCGCGGGACTACGGAGCAAAACTGATTGTCGTCGATCCCAGGGTAATTCCTTTGGCGCGAACTGCAGACCTGCATTTGCCGATCAGGCCAGGAACAGACTCTGCGCTTTATGGTGCTATGCTCAAATATCTGGCAGATCATGATATGCTTGATCATGATTTTATTGACAATCATACAGTTGATTTTGATAAGACGATTGCAGAGGTTAAAGATTATACCCTGGAGTGGGCCGAATTGGTCACAGGCATTGAAAAAGAGAAAATTGAACTGGCAGCCCAATGGTGGGGCAAAGCAAAAACCAGTTTTCTATTACATGCCCGTGGAATAGAGCATCACTCCAAAGGCGTAGATAATGTTCTTGGGTGCATCAACCTTGTTCTTGCAACGGGCCGTATAGGAAGACCTTATTGTGGTTATGGCACTATCACAGGACAGGGAAATGGCCAGGGCGGACGGGAACATGGCCATAAATGTGACCAGTTACCAGGAAATCGTGATATCACCAATCCTGAGCATCGTAAATATATAGCAGGTGTCTGGGGAATAGATGAAAAAGATATGCCGGGAAAAGGTTACACCGCATACGAATTGATCGAAGCAATCCACCGAGGTGAAGTGAAAGGGCTTCTTTCTATTTGCTTTAACCCGCTGGTGTCTCTTCCCAACAATAACTATGTTCGTGAGGCCCTTGAAAAACTGGAGTTCTACGTCTGTATCGATTTCTTTATGAATGAAACTTCGCGGCATGCTGATATTATTCTTGCCGGATCTTTACAGGAGGAAGAAGAGGGAACAGTAACTACCGCAGAAGGCAGAGTCGTGCGTATTCGAAAAGCAGTGAACCCACCCGGGCATGCCCGAAGCGATACGTCTATTATATTAGAGTTGGCGAAAAGGCTTGGTGCGGAAGATAAATTCACTTACCATAGCAGTGAAGATATATTTAACGAATTAAGGGTTGCTTCTAAGGGCGGTACTGCCGATTATTTCGGTATCACCTACCAAAAGATCGAAGCTACGATGGGTGTTTTCTGGCCTTGCCCGACTTTAGATCATCCGGGCACGCCTCGTTTATGGGAAGATAAAAAGTTCGCTACACCCGACGGCAAGGCCCACTTTAATCCTGTGGCTTATCGTGAACCGGGAGAGGTTACTGACGAAGAATATCCGGTGGTGTTAACCACAGGCCGTGTGGTATCGCAATATTTAAGCGGAACACAGACGCGCAGGATTGGAAAGTTGGTTGATCTTTATCCTGAACCTAAATTAGAAATTCACCCCGAACTTGCCCTGAAATATGGTATTAAACAAAATGAAATGGTCCGCGTATCTACCCGTCGGGGATCAGATGATTTTCCGGCTAACATCGTAGAAACCATTCGTAAGGATACTGTGTTTTTACCTTATCATTGGCCCGGTAAAAAATCAGCCAATCAGTTTACCCCCGGAACGCTCGACCCAATATCGAAAATACCTGAATTTAAAGTTTGTGCCTGTAATCTGAAGCCAATGGGAATTATATCACCTCCTTCAACTGAATCTAACGCATATGCCAGTATTTGATAAATTAAAAAACATTATATATGCCTGTAACCAACTATAGAACCGACCAGGAATTCTTTGTAGATATGCAAAGATGTATTGGATGTAAAGCCTGCGAAATGGCTTGTGCCGAATGTGAGACAAACGGCCAGGAATCCATGATCCATGTGAATTACATTGATCGTGCTGTTACTGTACAAACGACGGTTCAGGTCTGTATGCATTGTGATGATCCTGTTTGTGCTAACGTTTGCCCAGCTGATGCCATCTCAAAAGATGAGTTTGGCGTGGTGCATACTGCTAATACGGCGCGGTGCATAGGCTGTTCAAACTGTGTGATGGCCTGTCCTTTTGGCGTCCCTAAAAAAAGTGAGGCCTATGACATGATGATGAAGTGTAATATGTGTTACGACAGAACCAGTGCAGGTAAAAAACCCATGTGTGCCACAGTCTGTCCGACACAGGCTTTGTATTATGGAACCAGGGAGGAAATTGCAAGTATGCGTCCTAACAGTACCCCCGTTAACAATTTTATTTTTGGCATGGAGAATGTAAGTACAAAAGTAAATATCATGATGCCTAAGGGAAGCACGCAACTTATTATTGACTAATATTAGGTATGGCAACGGATAAAAAAGACAATCATTGGAAAGACGATTTTCCAGTCTATCAACTTGAATCTACTCAGGTTAGCCGACGGGATTTTGCAAAATTTTTATGCCTTGTTTCCGGAGGTCTCGCTATCGGAAGCGGATACGTTGCAGTCAAAGCTAACTTTTTTCCTCCTCAAAAGGTTTTGGGTGAGCATTTTGTGTGTAAAAAAGATGAACTCCCTTTGGGTGGAACACGATCGTTTCTTATTAATGACAGCACTGTTCCGTATATACTGATTCATTTGGAAAGCGGACAATTCAGGGCCTATGAACAAAAATGCACTCATTTGTCTTGTGCTGTTTTTTATAAACCAGGCAGCGGTAAAATTGAATGCCCCTGCCATAACGGTTTATTTGATGCATTAACGGGCGAGAATCTTGAAGGTCCTCCACCAAGACCTTTGCCCCGGCTAGACGTCTTTTTTAAAGGCGAAGAAGTTTACGTTAAGGAGTATAGTCCTGACAACGATAACATTCAAAAGAACAGCCGTATTTAGAAACATGTTATTTTTTTTATTGTAGCAAAACTTACCATGAGTAATTTCCGCGAAGCCCAGAATCAGGCGCACCCCAATAAAACCAGTACGCTCATGCTTGCACTGATAATAATATTGATTTTGAATGTAAGTATCCAGATATGGTTGCTTTATACTGCTTTAAACAATGCGCTTAATAAAAACACGGATATCGCTTTCCCTTGTTTTATTGCCTCCGGCGTCCTATTTTTAATTGGATTTGGCTGGTTATACTTTTTGCCATTGGGCCCGCGTAGAGAGCGCAATAATGAAAAGAATTTGACAGAGCCTTTTTCCTGAATAGTTTATTAGATTGCTAATAGAGGAATTCCAAGCGTATTGGACCAGGTGAAGAATGCGGCCCCCGACTTATCTATACTTCAAGAGCTTCTTAAAAATCGGAATGCCCTAACTTTCTTGGCGCAATACTTTGGTATCGCGCCAAAAAAGCAAAAAATGGCGCAAAAGCAAGGATCGCGCCATGTCATAATTACCTAGCGAATTAGTAACAGTATTTCTTACTCCATTAGTCTCATAGATAATAACTGATTGTGCTTTATGGATTCCGAAACCCTCGAGGAAGCACATAATGTCAAACGACAATTAACAGAACAAAGCGGAATTTTATTCATGACAAGTTCATCTGAAACTATCATATTTATATAGTTTTTGTTGCAATCAATACTGGTCTTAAACGGCAGTTGAATTGGTCATTTTCGATTTTAACATTTTCATATCGCGGCTCACCTTCTTCTCTTTTACCCTTGCATAGAGTTGGGTAGTCGAGATTTTGGTATGCCCCAGCATCTTGCTGACCGACTCGATAGGCACATCATTTTCCAAAGTCACTGTCGTTGCAAATGTATGCCTCGCTGTATGCGTGGTAAGATTTTTTGTGATTCCGCACAGGTCTGCAATTTCTTTCAGATAGGCGTTCATCTTTTGATTACTTTTCATCGGCAGGATTTTATTATTTGCTACGCACAGTGGATGTGCCTTGTATTTTTCGATAATTGAAATGGCTTTCGGTAATAAGGGCACATTTGCTTCTATGTCAGATTTTGTCCTGCTTGTGTTGATCCACATTTCGCCGTCCTTGCCCCGTACAATGTTTTCAGGAGATAGCTTAAACGCATCTATAAAAGCGTATCCGGTATAGCAGGAAAACAAGTAGCAGTCTTTGACCTCTTCTAAACGTGCTATTTTAAATTTCTTTTCTTCTAACAACACGATTTCATCTTCTTCCAATTCAGTCCGAACAATCTTTTTGGTGGTGCAGACAAAGGCGGCAAAAGGATTATAAGTGATCCATCGGTTATGAACAGAGATATTAATGATCCTCTTAACCCTTTTAATATAGCTCATCACAACATTGTGGCTAATGCGGTCATGAACTTTAAGATAATGTTCAAATCCGGTGATGAACGAGTATTCGAGGATATCGAGATACAAATCCTGTTTCTTATACTTATAAGCAATAAATTCAGCGACCTTACCTCTTATCGTTTCATATTTGGTATGCGTAGCTTTCACAAAGTCTTTGCCTACCAATTCTTCCATATTCTTATTGTGTTCGTCAAATACTTCAAGCAAGCTTCTTCGGGCGACTTCTACACCTAAATACTTATTCTTTACCTCCTCTGCAGATAGATGTAAACCCTTTTGTTTAAAATCCATGTAGATTGCATGGAGGTCATTGTTCACGGTAACGATGTGCTTGTTAAATGTCCGCGCTTCATCATTGGAGCCATTCATGAACCCACTTTTAGAGTCCCATTTTTCCGGAATTATCTTCTTTTTTAAGGAAATTTCGGCCCGCTTTCCCGTTACCGTTACTCTTGCATAAATGGGCATTTGACCATTTGAATCTGTTTTGGCCTTATTTGCCCAGAACAAAACAGAAAAGCTTTCAGAATTTTTCATAACTAACCATTTTTTTGTGTTTAAGAATTAATTTTTTTGACATTTTTTGACTCGTTTTGATATCATTTGATGTGGTTTGATATCGTATTTAAGTCATTCAAAATCAATTAATTAAACCATTAATTCGGTTACCAAAATGGTCAATTCAAACAGGTAACCGAATAGGTAACCGAATGAATCATAAAAGTTGACATGAAACGAGCGGATTTGACATAAAAAAACCGCTTAAATCACTGATTTAAGCGGTTTTGGTATTGTTTGATACCCTTTTAGCGGAATGGACGGGACTCGAACCCGCGACCCCATGCGTGACAGGCATGTATTCTAACCAGCTGAACTACCACTCCGTTTGGGATGGCAAATATAGTCACCATTTTTTATTCCACAAGGATTTTTTTGAAAGTTCTTTAATAGGCCTTTAAACCAGGCATTTAGCGATGCGAAACGATCAATAAGTCAAGATCTTTGCAAGGAATATTAAAGCGTTCGCCTATATATTTACTCGTTAAATGCCCCTCATAAATATAAACTGAACTGCGAACGCCTGCTTTTTGCCAGATCACATTCTTTAATCCGCCTTGTTCACCTATATCCAATAATATAGGAGTGAAAATGTTGGTGAGCGAATAAGTGGCTGTACGTGCTACGCGCGATGCGATATTAGGTACACAGTAGTGTATCACATCATATTTCCGGAAAACCGGGTGGGTATGGTTGGTTACTTCCGAGGTTTCAAAGCAGCCGCCCTGGTCAATACTTACATCGATGATAACCGAGTTGGGTTTCATCCTGCTAACAGTACTTTCAGAAACAATGCAGGGACTGCGGCCATCTTCGGCGCGCATGGCCCCAATAGCTACATCGCAGGTAGTAATGGCCTTCTCCAGCACTATAGGCTGAACAACCGAAGTAAATACCCTGCTGCCAATGTTATTCTGTAGTCTTCTCAATTTATATATGGATGGATCAAAGACCTTAACTTCAGCACCTAAAGAGATGGCGGTACGGGCTGCGTATTCACCAACAGTGCCAGCGCCCAATATCACAATTTCAGTAGGCGGAACGCCTGTTATTCCGCCAAGCATTAAGCCCTTGCCACCAAAAATATTGCTCAGGTATTCGGCTGCTATTAATATTGAGGTAGCTCCTACGATCTCGCTCATCGCCCTTACCACGCTCAGCGAGTTACCTTCGTCACGTAAATGCTCAAAGCATAATGCAGTCACCTTTTTATGCATTAATGCATGCAGGCAATCGGCCTGCAATGTAGAGAGCTGAAGCGCGGAGATAAGTATTTGATGGGATTTCATCATAGCGATCTCCTCAAGTGTGGGAGGTGCTATTTTGATGATGATATTTGCTTCATAAATTTGTTTGGTGTCGTAAACAATGCGAGCACCCTGGTCGCTGTAATCTTTATCCGAGAACTTTGCTGCCTGGCCTGCATTACTTTCCAGTATTACCTCATGACCATTATTGATCAGCAGGGCAACGGATAAAGGCGTTAAAGCAATCCTGTTTTCCTGGAAGGAAGTCTCTTTGGGTATACCAATAAAAAGCTTGTTTTTTTTATTTTTAACCTCAAGCATCGACTCCTGGGGCTGCATCATCGCCTGCTTGGCAACATCAGAAAATCCACTGTATAACTCCGAACTCATTTGTACTTATTTCCGAATGTTGAAGATAAGTAAAAAACAAATGCCGTTAAATTAAATTTTCGCAAAAGTCAGCTGGCGTTCATTGTTATCCAAAACCTGTATATCTATACGGATATAATGCGACGGGAGCAGGCCGTCTATCTTTTCGGGCCATTCAATAAAACAATAATTACCGGAGTAAAAGTATTCTTCATAGCCTAAATCTAGCGCTTCATTTTGATTTTTTAACCTGTAAAAATCAAAATGATATATCTTGTTTTTATCACCGCTGTATTCATTTACGATAGAAAACGTAGGACTGGTTACAGATTCGTGCGCGCCCAAAACACCGCATAGCGATTTAATGAATGTGGTTTTACCCGTCCCCATATCGCCATAAAAAAGGAATATTTTTTCGGTTTCGCTAAATCCGATCAGCTTTTTGGCAGCATTATTTAATTCATCAACGTTTTTAACAGGCAAATTCATGCGCCAAAGTTAAAACATTCAGGAAAAATTATTTAGGCCCATAGGTAACTATCGGTATGATCATTTCCTCAAGCGATATTCCACCATGCTGGAAGGTTTCGTTATAGAAATTCACAAAATGATTGTAGTTGTTGGGATACACAAAATAACTATCGCTCTTGGCAAATACAAAACTTGAACTTACATGCAACTTTGGCAACATTATATCATGCGGGTTACGCACATGGAATACCTCTTTCGGGTTAAAATTCAGGTTTTTGCCTTGTTTATACCGCAGGTTGGTATTGGTGTTACGGTCGCCTATTATTTTGCTTGGGGTTTTTACACGGATAGTACCATGGTCTGTGGTGATGATTACCCTTACCTGCTTTTGAGCCAAGAATTTAAGCAGATCAAATAGCGGCGAATGTTCAAACCATGATAAGGTTAAAGAACGGTAGGCAGCATCGTCACTAGCCAGCTCGCGAATCATCTGCATATCTGTACGGGCGTGCGAAAGCATATCCACAAAGTTGTAAACCACCACATTTAGCTCATTGTTCATCAGGTTGCTTACCGAGTCATTCAGCGCACGTCCTTCATCAATGTTCAATATCTTGTGGTAAGAGTATTTGATGTCTTTCCTTAAAACACGTTTCAGGTGATCACCCAAAAACTTCTCCTCATATAGGTTTTTACCGCCTTCATCCTCGTCATTCTGCCACATATCCGGGAACCGCTTTTCCATATCCAGCGGCATCAGACCCGAGAAAATGGAATTACGCGCATATTGCGTTGCCGTAGGTAGTATACTGTAATAGGTATCTTCTTCCTCCAGCCTGAAATATTCAGATATAAAAGGGTTGATGATCTTAAACTGGTCGAACCTTAAATTGTCGATCAGGATAAAAAACACAGGGCCTTTGCCATCCAGTTTCGGGAATACCTTCTTCTTAAATAATTGCGTAGAAGTTGTGGGCGCCTCGTCAGGGTTCTGTATCCATTTGGTATAGTTCTTTTCAATAAACTTACAGAACTGAACATTGGCCTCAGCTTTTTGCAGGGTCAATATTTCATGCATCCCTTCATCCTCCAGCTTTTCGAGTTCAAGCTCCCAGTAGATCAATTTTTTGTAAACCTCTACCCACTCCTGGTAACTTAAATTATCATTAAGCGTCATTCCCAGCGTCCTGAAATCCTGCTGGTAAGCCATGGTAGTTTTCTCAGTTACCAGCCGTTTATTTTCGGTCAGCTTTTTGATGGTCAGCAATATCTGCCTGGGGTTTACCGGCTTGATCAGGTAGTCATCAATTTTTGAGCCAATGGCGTCCTCCATCAAATATTCCTCTTCGTTTTTGGTGATCAAAACAACGGGAACTTCATTATTGACATTTTTGATCTCAGAAAGAGTTTCCAGGCCGGTAAGGCCCGGCATATTTTCGTCCAAAAATACCAGGTCAAAGTAATTATTTTTGAATGAATCCACAGCATCATTACCATTGGTAACGGTGGTTACATTGTATCCTTTTTCTTTTAAAAATAGTACGTGTGGTTTTAACAGGTCAATCTCGTCATCAGCCCATAATATTGTCGTTTCCTGCATAATATCTGTTTTACTCCGTATAACCGCAAAGCACGGGTTTTGTTATGGTTTATTATAGGTAATTAACAAAAATTAACAATTATAAAATAGAATATTACTATTATTTAACATTTTTGCACATCATATCGCCCATTGAATAAAAAGAAAATCATAAATGATCCTGTATACGGATTTATCAGTATCCCAACGGAACTGATATTTGATTTGATTGAGCACCCCTACTTTCAGCGATTAAGGTATATCAAACAGTTGGGAATGACCCACCTGGTTTATCCTGGTGCTTTACATACCCGTTTCCATCACGCCCTCGGCGCCATGCATTTGATGGGCCTGGCTATCGAGACTTTGCGTAGTAAGGGCCATCATATATCTGATGAAGAAGAAGAGGCTGTAACCATTGCTATATTATTACATGACATTGGGCACGGACCTTTTTCACACGCATTGGAGGAGTCTATTGTTGAAGGTATTTCGCACGAGGATATCTCTATCCTCATAATGAATAAGCTGAATGCGCAGTTCAATGGCCGTTTGAGCATGACGATTGATATTTTCAACGGCACATATCATAAAACATTCCTGCATGAGCTGGTTTCAGGGCAATTGGACATGGACCGGATGGATTACCTTAATCGCGACAGCTTTTTTACAGGCGTATCTGAAGGAGTGATCAGCTTTGACCGAATTATCAAGATGCTCGACGTAGTAGATGACCATATTGTGGTGGAAGAAAAGGGTATTTATTCTATCGAGAAGTTTTTAATAGCCCGGCGATTGATGTATTGGCAGGTTTACCTGCATAAAACCGTGATCGCTGCCGAACAGCTGCTTGGAAAAATACTTAAACGCAGCCGTGAGCTGGCTTTGCAGGGTAAGCCACTTTTTGCAACACCAGCATTGAATCACTTTTTGATAAATACCATCAGTAAAGACGATTTTATAAACAAAGACCATCATATTGAAACTTTTGCCAGCCTGGATGATACCGATATTATGGCGGCCATAAAGGTTTGGGCTGATGACAGCGACCCGGTGCTTTCGCAACTATGCCGTATGCTGATGCAGCGCGACCTTTACCATGTTGATATTACTAATAACATGCCCGATCAGCAACTGATAAGCCGTTTAATTCGTAACGCTGAAAAGAAATATCAACTGACAAAAGAAGAAACAAGTTATTTCGTATTTGCCGACACGATTAAAAACAATGCCTATAAACCAGGCGATGGCAGTATACGTATTTTGATGAAAGATAATACCATACAGGATATTACAGCTGCCAGCGATAACTCAAACCTGGAGGCCTTGGCCAAAACGGTAAAAAAGTATATCCTTTGTTATAATAAGGATTTGTTTTGAGTGTTAAGTAATGAGTTATGAGCGAAAAGTGGTTTGTAAATCTGTCACTTATTACTTAAAACTCAGGACTTACAACCCTATTTATAATTTGCTGCTTCAATTTTTACATTTAAATTTGTACGATGCAATTTACTGCGCATGAAATAAGTTTACTGCTTAACGGAACTGTAGAGGGTAACCCCCAGGCTTCCATTAATAATTTAGCTAAGATCGAAGAGGCATCAGCCGGCTCCTTATCGTTTTTAGCAAATCCAAAATACGAGCAGCACTTATATTCTACCGGCGCGTCAATTGTGATCGTTAATAATGACCTGGTACTTACCGAACCTGTTAAAACAACGCTCATCAGGGTGGAGAATGCCTATAGTGCTTTTTCAGTTTTACTCGAAAAATACAATACCATTAAATTAAACAAGTCGGGGGTTGAGCAGCCAAGCTTCGTACATCCGTCAGCACAGGTTGGTGAAAATTGCTATATAGGCGCATTTGCTTACATAGGTCCGGGTGTAAAAACAGGTAATAACTGCAAGATATACCCTCATGCTTATCTCGCCGATAATGTAACGCTGGGTAATGACGTAACGCTTTTCCCCGGGGTGATCATTTATTTTGATTGTGTGATAGGCAGCAATGTGATCATCCATTCCGGTGCTGTAATTGGCAGCGATGGATTCGGGTTTGCACCTAACCCGGATGGCACCTATAATAAAATAAGCCAGATAGGTAATGTGATCATAGAGAATGATGTGGAGATAGGCTCCAATACCACTATTGACCGTGCTACCATGGGCTCTACCATCATCCGTAAAGGTGTAAAGCTGGATAACCTGGTACAGGTTGCACATAATGTCGAGATCGGGTCTAATACCGTAATCGCTTCCCAAACCGGTATTTCGGGGAGTACCAAGATTGGCGAAAATGTCGTTTTTGGCGGGCAAACAGGTGTTGCCGGGCATATTAGTGTTGCTAAAGGAACCCAGGTTGGGGGGAAAACAGGTATAACACGCACAATTGAGGAAGAAGACAGAAAATGGGCGGGAAACCCTGTTATGCCTTACCAGGATTATATGCGTTCGCGTATCCTGATCACTCGCCTGCCGCAATTAGAAAAAAGAATAATAGAATTAGAAAAAATGATCGCTGAATTACGTAACGTGAATAATGATACGGTTTAGCTTTCAATATTAATATTATGAACGTAAAACAAAAAACCATTAAAGCGCCTGTTTCTGTATCGGGTACCGGTTTACATACCGGCGAGAAGGTGACAATGACTTTTAATCCGGCACCGGAGAACCATGGTTATAAATTCAGAAGGGTTGACATTGAAGGCAAGCCGATTATTGATGCCGATTGCGATAATGTGACCGATACTTCGCGCGGAACTACAATATCACAAAACGGCGCCAGCGTAAGTACTATTGAGCATGTGCTGGCTGCATTGGTAGGGATGGAAATTGATAATGTACTGATTGATCTTGACGGGCCGGAAACGCCGATAATGGACGGAAGCTCCATACAATTTGTTGATGCAATAAGCAATACAGGCTTTATAGAACAGGAGGCCGACCGGGAATATTATCATATACCTTACAACATTCATTACTCCGAGCCTGACCGCAAGGTAGAAATGGTTGCTATGCCACTTGACGATTATCGTTTTACCTGTATGGTAGATTATAATTCGCAAGTATTGGGAAGCCAGCATGCCAGTATTTCAACGATATCTGAGTTTAATAAGGAAATAGCCTCCTGCCGTACTTTTTGCTTTTTGCATGAGTTGGAGATGTTATTAAAGCATAACCTGATCAAGGGTGGTGACCTGAACAATGCCATCGTGGTAGTAGACAAGGATGTTGATGATGAGGAATTATCGCATTTGGCGAGGATATTTAACCGTAAGGATATTAAGGTTGCGCCGCAGGGCATTTTGAATAACATCGAACTTCGTCACCAGAACGAACCGGCACGTCACAAACTGCTGGATATGATAGGCGACCTTGCCCTGGTTGGCGTTCCGTTACGCGGTCATATTATGGCTGCCCGACCGGGACATGCCGCTAATATCGCCTTTGCCAAAAAGATAAAAGGATTAATAAAAAAGGAAAGAAGCCGCAAGCATATAAAATTGTATGACCCCAATGCGAAACCGGTGTACGATACCGTTGATATAATGAAAATTTTGCCGCACAGGCAGCCTATGCTGATGGTAGATAAAATACTGGAGATCAGCAAAAGCCATGTGGTAGGGTTGAAGAACGTGACTATGAACGAGGACCTGTTTGCAGGACACTTTCCGGGTCAGCCGTTGTTTCCGGGCGTATTGCAGATAGAGGCAATGGCTCAAACGGGTGGTATATTAGTATTAAACACGGTTCCTGATCCTGAAAATTATATCACACTGTTTTTAAAGATAGAAAGTGCACGGTTTAAGGATAAGGTAGTACCGGGTGATACGATCATATTTTATTGCAACCTGATAGCCCCCATACGCAGAGGTATTGCGCAAATGAAAGGCATTGGGATGGTTGGATCGAGGATAGTAGTTGAAGCCGAATTGATGGCACAGATAGTAAAGAAGACTAAAGAAGAAAAAGAAGCATGATACAGCCCTTAGCATATATACATCCGCAGGCGAGGATAGCAGATAATGTTACCATTGAGCCTTTTGTAACCATCCATAAGGATGTGGAGATTGGCGAAGGTACATGGGTAGGTTCCAATGCTACTATTATGGACGGCGCCCGTATAGGTAAAAACTGTCGCATTTTTCCGGGGGCCGTTGTATCTGCCCCGCCGCAGGATTTGAAATATAAAGGTGAGCATAGTACCGTGACTGTAGGTGATAACACCACCATCCGCGAATGCGTAACCCTTAACCGTGGTACAGCGCTTGATAAAAACACCACCACCATTGGCAGTAACTGCCTGCTGATGGCTTATGTACACGTAGCGCATGATTGTGTGATAGGCGATAATGTGATCATTGCCAACTCGGTGCAGTTAGCGGGGCACATCAATATTTATGATTACGCTTTCATCGGCGGCACATCTGCCGTACACCAGTTTGTAGAGATCGGTACGCATAGTATGATATCGGGCGGTTCGCTGGTACGTAAAGATGTTCCTCCTTTTACCAAGGCAGGGCGCGAGCCATTATCCTATATCGGTATTAACTCAGTTGGCTTGCGCCGCAGGGGATATTCAGCAAGTACCATTAACGAGATACAGGAAATTTACCGTATCATTTTCCTGAAAAAATATAATGTAACCAAAGCCCTGGATATTATCGAGGCCGATTTCGCACCCACGGTTGAGCGCGACGAGATCATTAACTTTGTTTCTAATTCGCAGCGCGGGATTATGAAGGGTTTTGGTATATAAGTTGGCAGCAGGCAGTTTTCAGTTTGCAGTGAAGATAGCAATGTAATTCGATCATAAAAATTAGAGACTGCAAACTGCGCACTCAAAACTGCAAACTGGAAAATGAACATCACTCTCCAAAACATAGGCCGCCGTTTTAACCGGGACTGGATTTTCAGGAATATCGATTACACCTTTACTTCAGGGGAAACCTATGCTATCCTTGGGCCTAACGGTTCGGGTAAATCAACATTATTGCAGGTTTTAAATGGCAGTCTTGCGCCTTCGTCAGGCAATATCACTTATTCGTTAAATGACCAGGCAATAGAAGCCGAAGCCATCTTTAAGCAGCTAAGCCTGGCAGCACCATACCTGGAACTGATAGAGGAATTTACCCTCGATGAGATGATTGATTTTCATTTCAAATTTAAGCCTTACCGGAAGGGAATAGACAAAGAAGGCCTCATCAACCTGTTGAACCTCGAGGGCGGCAGGCATAAACTCATCAAATATTTTTCATCGGGGATGAAACAACGGCTTAAGCTGGCGCTGGCCTTTTGTTCAGATACCCCTATGCTGATGCTGGATGAACCCACTTCAAACTTAGACAGCCAGGGGGTAGACTGGTATCTAAGCCTCGTACAGCAATTCGCCGCCGACCGCCTGACGATCATATGCTCTAACCAGCAGCATGAGTATAGTTTTTGCAAGCACCAGCTCAATATCTCTGATTATAAGAAATAGTGTATTTTTTTCGTTACGGATTATCCTTGCTTAAACCCTGGATCAATCAGATAGTCAAAAAGTTATAACCTGATTATTAAATCTTATTATCATGAAAAATTTAAAATTTTATCAGCTGGCAGCGACATGTGGTTTGCTTTTCGTGCTGGCTTCCTGTGCCGGTGTTTTATATCTCGGTGATACCCTACCCGCCACCACTTCTGTAAAGGTCTATTATGATGCAAAGGATGTAAAACAAGATTATAAAGTGATCGGCCATTTGGCACAAAGCATTTCCGGAACTCCCAAAATGGATGCGATCAAGGAAAAAATAATAGAAAAAGCTAAAGCCATCGGAGCGGATGGCGTAATATTTTTACAGATCATCGCAAAGCCGGGAAGTTCAAATGATGCGGAAACCATTAATGCAGATGCGATTAGATTTGATAAGTAATGCAGGTATGCACATCATATTGAAGGCATATACTCCAGCTTTCTCCTGAAAAACACATCCCAGCTATTTTGCTGTCCACGGTTGGTCATGTGGCCCGTATCCTCGTCATAATCCCTGTTCAACTGTTTATATTTGGCGTCAATGCGGTCGAATATTTGTTGTGCACGGTATTGATAATCCGCTTCAAAACGTGTTTTGCCAACCTCGCGCAACAATTCCTGCTGTTCTAAATAAGCTATGATGTAATGCCCCTGCTCATGCTTCAATATCTCGGCAAGCATTTCAGATGAGGTGACATGCTCCTTATCCATCCATGAACGGTCGCGGTTTAGCAGGAGCCTGATATTAAAATTTAGCTGGTAATATCCATTTTTGCGATAAGCTTCGTACCTGAAATCAATGGTGCAGTTGGTATAGGCAATCACGCCGCTGTGTGAGCGTGGCGCCCCTTCAAAATCATCCGCAGTAAGTTGATGATAGCTTTGTGCAAGTGTTGCCTGGTGATAACATACACACAGGACCACTGCACAGATCACCCTCCTAAAAATCAGCCTCATAAATTGGTTAAGTAAAATTTTTTACTTTTTGACTTTGTCGGGCTGCAAAAGGTTTAAACTCATTACTTCTTTCATGGTACGTTCCATTGATGCGGTCGAACCGTCGAGGAAAATCACGTTACCCTGCGAATTTTCAGCAAAATGTTTGATGGATTCTGTCCACATGGTAAATAAAATAACCGAAGTATCCATGTGGGCAACTTCCATCTCCTTAGCAGCAGCGGTCATACCTTTGGCTACCTCTTCACGGAATAAGGCTATACCCTGACCTCTTAACTGTGCAGCCTGTCGTTCTGCTTCCGCAGCTATTTTGATGGCATTACCTTCCGCTTCAGCCGCTTTTGTTTTTGTGATCAGTAAAGCCTGACCTTCGTTCTCAGCGGCGGCCTTCAGGTTATTAGAGGCTACTACCTGGCTCATTGATTTCATGATCACTTCGTCAAAAGTAATGTCGTTCAATTGCAGGTCCTGTAAATGATATCCCCATGTTTCCAGTACGTTATCCAGCTGTTCTTTTACGTGATCCACTATATCACGGCGCAGTATCAGCACGTCCGACTGGCGCTTGGTAGCCACATAAGCCCTTATTGAACCTTCTATTGTACGTACCAAAGCCTGCATCAGGTTTCGTTCGTCGACAAACTTAAAGGCCACATTTTTGATGGCTTCTTCCGATTGATCGAGCACCGAATAAAGCAACATCGCTTTAAAATAAACATTGGCCTGGTCAATGGTTACTGCCTGGAACTCCAGCTCTACCGAACGGTTCTGGATGGATATGCGCGAGTACACCTGTTCTATTATAGGAAGCTTAAAATTTAAACCGGGAGATAGTATCCTACGGTACTTTCCGAAAACGGTGATCACTGCAATAGTGCCTTGTTTTACAGTCACAAATGAGGTAAATAGTATAATTAATACAATAAACCCAACAATCATTAAAGGTATTTGAGAGTTCATAATCGGTGTTTTAGATGTAATAAATATAGGTTTTTATTTTTGGTGCGCTATTTGTTTTCTGATCAATGCCAATTAAACAAGTATTATCATGAACTTAAAAAGAACTTTCGGGACTATACTTACCCTGCTGGGTATTATAGGATTGATCTATACAGGCATCAATATCATACAGCATGGCGCTCATTTTGCGACTTTGGCTGTTGTTGGTATTATTTCTTTATTGTTTTTCTTTTCGGGGATCAGCTTGATAAGAACTACTGCCGATCAGTCATAATCAATATACCCTGCACAGTAATCCCTTTAAATACTCGCCTTCCGGAAATGATGCCCGTACAGGATGATCTTCGGGCTGGCAGAACTGGTAAATAAACTGTACTTCCTTGCCTGCATCCAGCGCAGCCCAAGCCAGTACCTGCTTAAAAGTATCAATGTCCATAGCGCCTGAACACGAAAATGTAGCCAGCAAACCACCTTTATTCAGCAGCAGCATACCCAGCCTGTTCAGGTCTTTATAAGCGCGCGATGCTTTATTCAAGGCTGAACGTGACGGTGCATATTTAGGTGGATCAAGCACTACGATGTCAAACTTTTCGCCCTGCTCGCGCAGCGCCCGCAGTTGTTTGTTTACGTCAGATTGTAAGGGGGTGTGTTTAGTGGCATCCAAATGATTAAGACCAATGTTCTGATTGAGCGTTTCTATTGCTAGCGCCGAACTATCCACACTGGTAACTGCCGAAGCACCATACTGCAGACAATTAAGAGTAAATCCTCCAGTGTATGAAAAGCAATCCAGCACTCTTTTTCCTTTTGAATGTAGCGCAGTGATCAGCCGGTTATCACGCTGGTCGCAATAAAAACCTGATTTTTGTCCTTCGGCTATGTTAATGCCATAAATAATATTGTTTTCCAGCACTTGTACTATTTCGGGCGGATGTTCGCCGGCCAGTACCTGGTTAATAGTTCCCAGTCCTTCGTGCGCACGGGACGAGGCATCACTTTTATCAAATATTCCTTTGGGCTGTAATAGTTTTTGCAATTCGTCAATGATCACCGGCAAATTGTTTTCGATACCCGAAGTAAGCACCTGCACTGCAAGGTAATCTGCATATTTATCAACGATCAGTCCCGGCAGGTAATCCGCCTCGCTGAAAATTAACCGGCAGGTATTGGTTTTGCCATCTTCCAGTATATTGCTGCGACTGCTTACCGCAACTGCTACTTTCTTACGGAACCAATCATCATTAATTTCCGCATTCTCATCCCACTCCAACAAACGCAAGGCTACGCGCGACTGGTCATTATAAAAGCCATAAGCCATAAAATCGCCTTTGTCATTCAGAAGCTTTACTACTTCGCCGTTAGCCGGTTTGCCTTTTACCCGTTCAATAGCGCCCGAAAAAAGCCAGGGATGGCGCTGAAGCACCGCCTTTTCCTTGCCTTTTTTTAATATCACATCGATCATGCGGCAAAGGTAATTGTCTGAACCGGAATTTTTTGAATTTACTGAATTGACGGAATTCCGGAAATTGTTTAATCCGATAAATTCAGGTTCAGACATTCTAAACTTAACTACTTGTTTCTTTCCTTGTAAGTGCCTAAGTTTGCCCCTCAATAAAAAAATGTTATGTCTAAAGCATCAGAAGTAAAGAATGGCAATATCCTTCGCTTTAACGGCGAATTATTACAGGTAGAGGAATTTTTGCACCGTACGCCCGGCAACCTTCGCGCCTTTTACCAGGCACGTATGCGCAATGTAAAAACCGGTAAGCTGGTTGAGTACCGTTTCCGCACGGATGAAGATGTGACTATAGCACGCGTTGAAACCAACGATTACCAGTATTTATATGAAGATGGCCAGGACCTGGTGATCATGGACAACACCACTTATGAGCAGCATAACGTACCGAAGATATTGTTTGGCGGTGCCGTTAAATTTTTAAAAGAAGGTATGAACGTGATCGTAGCTTTTGAAAGCGACGAACCTATCATGGGGCAAATACCAGGCTCTGCCGAATTGGAGATCACTTATACCGAGCCTGCCGTAGCGGGAAATACGTCGTCAGGCGCATTGAAGAATGCCACTGTTGAAACCGGTGCCGAGATCAAGGTTCCTTTATTCATCAATATCGGTGATAAGGTTAAAGTAGATACAACTACCGGTTCGTACGTGGAGCGGGTTAAAGGATAATTTTAAAGTAGCAGTAGCAGTTTTTAGTGGCAGTTGGCTACTTGATATAAAAAGCTTCCGGTTTCGGGGCTTTTCTTTTTATGACCTGATCATCTTTTTTAAATTTAATAATTTAGTTTTTTCATTGCCCCGATCCTTTAGGTCGGGGATAAAATGAGGATATATGTATTGGCTTCAGCCAAACGGGGCTATAGTATTATTTAGGCTAAAGCCAGAGGAAAAAATGATTTTACCCCGAGCTAAAGCACGGGGCAATGATTAATATAAAATTCTTATTTAGGATAAATCGATATTGCTTCTATTATTGTTAAACTGAAGATTAAGCAAATTATTAATATCCGGTAATTCGAGCTTTTCGATTTTATTTAAATAGGAAATTATTCCATTTTGGATACTATGCTCTCTTTGCATTAATGGATCATTAAAGATTTTGCGATCAAAATCAGGATCAGTATTGAAGTCCAATTTATCCCTATCTCCTATATACATATCTACAGTATCAGTAGCAAATGTCGATATGTCTTTTAACCTTGATTTCTTTCTGTCAAGCATAAACTGAAGTGTTTCAAGTATTGCCGTACAAGAATCAAGAGCTGACGATGAAAGTATTGTTTCAAAATTTTGTGGGAAAGGAGTATTAGGCTCAATAGCGCTTAAATGGGTTTCGATTTCATCTTTTGATGGAAAATCAGAAATTAACAACACAGTCGAAATGTAATCGATAGCTTTTCTTAATGTTTGCTTAGCACCAAAATCAAAGTTTTCAGAAAAGAAGGCATAATTAGGGTAAAGACGTTCACAAGTCAAATATGCAAATACAAGCTGCTTATTATAATTTAATTTCCCCAGCTCATTTATATTATCAATAGCCATCATTGTTGTGTTAGAAATCCAGTTCCAGCAATACAGGGCAATGATCTGAATGCCGGGCTTCGGGTAAAATAGCTGCCCTTTTGATATTCTCTTCCAGTTCCTTACTCGCCATAGCGTAATCGATACGCCAGCCCAAGTTTTTAGCGCGGGAATTGGCGCGGAAACTCCACCAGGTATAATTGTGTGGTTCCTTGTTCAAATGCCGGAAAGTATCGATAAAACCGGATTCGATAAAGTTTTCCATCCACTCGCGCTCTTCAGGCAAAAAGCCCGATGAATTGGCATTTGATTTAGGGTTGTGGATATCAATAGGGCGGTGACAAATATTATAATCACCACAAACCACCAATTTAGGGTGATCTACTTTCAGCAACGTGAGGTATTTGCCAAATTCGTCAAGGAAATGGTACTTAAATATCTGCCGCTCATCACCACTGGAACCAGAAGGGAAATAGGCACTCATTACTGAAACTTCATCAAAATCAACTCTTATACAACGGCCTTCCCGGTCAAAATCGGCAATGCCGCAGCCGTATTCAACATGTTTGGGCAGTTGTTTGGTGAAGATAGCCGTGCCGCTGTAACCTTTCTTCTCGGCCGGGAACCAATAATGCTGGTAGCCCATGGCATCCACCAAACCCAGGTCGGTCAGTACATCCGGGGTCGCTTTTATTTCCTGCAGGCAAACTACATCCGCATCGGTAGCCTGCAGCCAGGCCAGCCAGTTTTTATTGATCGCGGAGCGAATGCCGTTAACGTTGTAGGTGATGATCTTCATGAGAGAGCGTCAATATCGAATTACGAATGCTGAATTTTGAATGATGAAGTTTAAAAAATTAGGAAATATTAAGTACTTCATCATTCAAAATTTGATATTCGATGTTCGTTATTTAAATATAATTTTATTGAGATAAGCCTAATAATTTATCCAGCTGTTTACATTCTTTTTTACTCAGCAATTCTACTGTCATAGGCACATCTACTGTTGGGCGGTCATTATCATCTTTTTTTACAGCAGCAATGCGGTCTACCATATCCAGGCCGGCTACTACTTCGCCATAGGCGGTATAGCTTTGGTCCAGCTGTGGTGTGCCGCCAACGGTTTCATACCATTCGCGCTGCCATGCCGGGAACTTATGTCCATTCATTCGCGGGGCCTTTTCCAGGCTGTCCAGCCTGGTTTCGGTGTAACGCTTTCCTTCCACAATATAAAACTGGCAGCCGCTTGATGCCTTTTTAGGGTTATCATCCCGTGCCGCAGCCAAAACCCCGCGTTTGTGAAAAATACTGTCTCTAAATTCCGCCGGAATGGTATAACCCACATCACCATTGCCCAACTGCTCGCCCGCTGCTGCTTTTTTAGGATCTTTCGAATCAGGGTCACCCCCCTGTATCATAAAATTCTGGATCACCCGGTGAAAAAGCGTACCGTTGTAAAATCCTTTTTTGGTCAGCTTAATAAAATTATCCCGGTGTTGGGGTGTTTCATTATAAAGGCGAATAATACACTCGCCATAACTGGTTTTAATACGCACATACTGGTTCTTAGGCCCTTTGGCAAAAGCAGTGATGCTGATCAATAAAAGTGCGAGGGTAAATAGTTTCTTCATATTAGTTGTAGAGGTTGAAGTTGTTGCAGAGGTTGTAATGGTTACGAATGTTACAAAGATTTAAAACTACTCCAACAATTCCAACCTCTGCAACGCTTTCAACCAAACTATATCCCCTCAAAATAATCAATTATTAATGATTTCATTACCATCTCTTGTTCCAGCAAGGTATAGTTAGGGATGGTTTTTACCAATTTCCAATGCGGCCAGCCATCCTGGTCAAGCCCTTCGAGCTCATAAAATCCCATTTGGCTAAACAGTCTGCAAGTAGCAATATGCATCAGTTCTTCTTTTTGACGCTTGCTGAATTTTTTTGGCCCCTGCCCCAATTCCTGTACACCTATCAAAAACAGCATCACTTTTATATCGGGTATATCGGTATCAAAATCTGCTGCGATCTGTTGCTGTAATGCAGCCCATTTTAAATTTATTTCAGCAGGTTTCATTCGCCAAAGATACATTGCCTTTGTTATTAAAAGAATTCCGGGAAAGCCCTGTACAACGATATTGTTACGATTGAATGGCATTTTATAACAGTGTTTGACTATTTTTGCAAAAAGGCATCATTATTGATGATACCTTTTACATCGCCGTTTTGAAAAGGAATAAGAAGCATATCATTTACACCTGGGTAATCCTGGCTCTTTTTGCTGCCGGACAGATAATGGTATATGCCCACCAGCACCTGGTAAAATATCATATTCATCAAACTGCATCGAACCAACAAACGGTTACCGAAAAATGTCAGTTGTGCGATGTGATGCACCAGAACAACATGACACTTACTGATCACCAGTATTTTAGTCCGGTTGTTGCCTCTTATCATTTTTATACACCGGGCCAATATGATTTTGTAAGTATTGCTCTCATCTTGTCCTCCGGCCGGGCTCCTCCTGTTTCATAATAAATTAATTACCTCCTCAATTCACAAAGCCTTAACAGGCTGATCATTGATTCCTTAAAATTATTATTATGAAATTGAAGCTATTATATTGCTTTTTAACGCTATTTATAAGTTTTGCGTCATTCGCAAATGCCGCGGTCAAACATAAAATTGTCACCGATGAGGTTATCGGTACACTTACCGGAACTGTTACCGACAAATCCGATGGCAAACCTATCCCCGGTGCCACCATTTCCGTTCCCGATCTTCGGGTAGGTACGGTATCTGATGTTAACGGAAAATATAACATCAACCAACTACCCAAAGGTGTTTACCTGGTGCAGGTTAGTTTTATAGGCTATGGCACGTTTAATCAAAGGGTTGATTTTTCAAAAACAAGTCAGCTTGATGTACAATTGCAGGCCTCATCTATCGAAGCCGGCGAAGTGGTTGTTACCGGTGTGAGCAAGGCCACCGAGATTAAAAGAGACCCTATACCAATGGCTGCGGTGAGTAAAACCTTTATCGATCAGCATTCGGCATCCACTAATGTGATCGATGAGATAGCCAATCTGCCGGGTATCAGCGCGGTAACTACCGGGCCCAATGTGTCTAAACCGTTTATACATGGTTTGGGCTATAACCGCGTGATCACTTTACAGGATGGCATCCGCCAGGAAGGCCAGCAATGGGGCGATGAGCACGGCATCGAGGTAGATCAGAATTCTATCGACCGTGTAGAGGTGGTCAAAGGCCCTGCCAGCTTAAGCTATGGCTCAGATGCTATCGGCGGGGTGGTCAACCTGCTTTCGCCGCCACCGGTACCGGATGGTAAAATATTAGGTTCTGTAACCGGGAACTATGGTACTAACAACGGACTGTACAGCGGTTCGTTCCGTTTGCAGGGAAACAACAACGGCCTGGTTTGGGGTACCATTGTTTCGGCTAAAGAAGCCAAAGATTATCAAAACGACCACGACGGAAGAGTTTACGGGACAGGTTTTAAAGAGAAAGATGCGCGTGTAATGGTCGGACTGAATAAATCATGGGGGTACTCTTATTTCAATGCCTCTTTATTTGACGATCAGCAGGAAATCCCGGATGGCAGCCGTGATTCGTTAACACGCAGATTTACGAGACAGATCACGGATGAAGATGCTTCACGCCCGATAGTTCCTGAATCGGTATTAAATTCATACGGTATTACCCCGCTGCATCAGCATGTTCAGCTTTACCGGATCTATAACAACAGTAACTTCTCGTTGGGAAGCGGTAACCTGATCGTTAACCTGGGCTATCAATATAGTCACCGCAGGGAATATACCCATCCAACCGAGCCTGATATAGCCGGATTGAACCTGCATCTGAGCACCTATACTTATGATGTGAAATACAATTACATCATCGGTAATGATTTTGAAACTACTGTGGGTGTTAACGGCCAGTACCAGAATAATACCATTGGCGATGCTACCGATTTTCCGATACCGGCTTATCACCAGTTTGATGTGGGGCCGTTCTTTATTATCAAAAAATCTTTCGGAAAATTAGACCTGGAAGGCGGCGCGCGGTATGACAGCCGTTCGTTTACCGGTCAGGCCGCTTATATTGACACTACCCACGCATTTTATCCATCACTTTATACCGGTCCAAACCCAGGTAGCGCGCCAAACGTAACACAACAATTTGCAGCGCTGAATAAAACTTTTTCGGGTGCTACAGGAAGCTTTGGCGCTACTTATAATTTCTCAAATGCTTTCCTGATCAAGGCAAATATTGCACGTGGTTTCAGGGCGCCAAGTATTGCTGAATTATCGGCTAACGGACCTGACCCCGGCTCACAGATCTACCATGTCGGGAACAGCAGTTTCAAACCTGAGTTTAATGTACAGGAAGATGCAGGCGTTTTTCTTACGCTGCCCAATGTTTCGGCGAGTGTAGAAGTGTTTAATAACAATATCCAGAATTATATTTACCAGCAACAATTGTTAAACCCGGATGGTACACCTGCCCGTAATCCAAACTTCCCGCTTTATAACATATTTACTTATGTGCAGAGCAAGGCGCGGATAAATGGCGGAGAAGTTAACCTCGACCTGCACCCGGTATCGTGGTTGCATTTCCAGAACTCGTTAAGCCTTACTTACGGCACTAACCTGGGTAATGGCGGTAAAGTTCCGGATAGTTTAAAATACCTGCCATTTATACCACCGCTGCATACACACTCTGAGCTGCGCGGAACATTTGCTAAGGGCTTTGGCAGTTTCAGAAGTGTATATGGTTTTATAGGGTTTGATCATTATAGTGCGCAGGATAAATTCTTCTCCGCCTATGGCACCGAAACTTATACAGCCGGTTATAATTTGCTGAGTGCAGGCTTTGGCGGTAACATTGTAAATGCAGCCGGCAATACCCTGTTAAAAGTGTTTATTGAAGGCACCAACCTGGCCAATGTAAATTACCAATCGAACATGAGCCGGTTGAAATATTTTGATAACCCGAACGTACCTGCAGGCGTACAGCCGGGTATATTCAATATGGGCAGGAATATCAGCTTTAAAGTTGTAGTGCCATTTGATCTGTCGCCGCATCAGAAAGCGGCGCCGACAGCGGCGAGTATGTAATAAACCTATTTGTCATATTGAGCGGCAGCGAAATATCTTCTTCGTTAATGCATTATTCGTTTTTGCATTGTGAAGAAGATGCTTCACTCCGTTCAGCATGACAGGATGGTGATATGGTTCGGTTGGTTATTTAATTGCCCTGATAATCTGTTCAGCACTTAGTTTCTCCTGCAAACCACTGGTCATATCTTTAAGGCTTAACAGACCGCTTTGCATTTCATCACTGCCGATCACAATGGTATAAGGTATTTGCTTGGCGTTGGCGTATTCCATTTGTTTTTTGATCTTAGCACCGGCGGGATATAATTCGGCGCTGATATCCTTGCTACGCAATTGCTGTATCAAAGGCAGGGCGTATTGTTCACCTTCTTTATCAAAACAGCATATGAGTACTTTGGTGCTTTCGTTAGTAGTTTTGGGGAACAGGTTCAGCTCATCCAGCACATCATAGATACGATCGGCGCCGAAAGAGATACCTACGCCGGTGAGGCCTTTTAAACCGAACATCCCGGTAAGGTCGTCATACCGGCCGCCGCCGCCGATACTGCCCATTGCCACCTCGTTTGTTTTTACTTCGAAGATGGCACCGGTATAGTAATTTAATCCGCGGGCAAGGGTAATATCTAATTCTAAGTGGGCAGTTTTGAGTGGGCAGTTGGCGATATACTCTAAAACGGTCTGTATCTCATCGCAGCCTTTTAAGCCGATTACCGAGTTTTTCAATACATTTCGCAAACTTTCCAACTTTTCAACATTCGAACCTTCCAACAATATAACAGGCTTTATTTTTTCAATATCAGCTTGGGTAAAACCACGATCTAAAAGCTCTTTGGTTACCCCATCCAGGCCTATCTTATCGATTTTGTCTATAGCAACGGTCAGATCGATTATATTATCACTTTTATCTATAAGTTCCGCTATGCCTGATAGGATTTTTCTATTATTAAGTTTAATGGTGAAATCTTTCAGGCCCAATTTGTTTAAAGCCTCATCATAGATCATCACAAATTCGGCCTCATTTAATAACGATTCTGAGCCTACCACATCTGCATCGCATTGATAGAACTCGCGGTAGCGCCCGCGCTGCGGCCTGTCGGCACGCCAAACCGGCTGCACCTGGAAACGTTTGAACGGGAAAGTGATCTCATTCTGGTGCATCACCACGTAACGGGCGAAAGGAACAGTGAGATCGTAACGGAGAGCTTTTTCGGATATCTCTGAGGTTATAAGTTGTACGTTATACGTTGTAAGTGTTTGCGGGTCGACTTTTGAGAGAAAATCACCACTATTCAATATCTTAAATATCAGCTTATCTCCCTCATCACCATACTTGCCCATCAGTGTGCTTAAATTCTCCATAGCAGGGGTTTCTATCTGCTGATAGCCATACTTGCGGAAAACGTTTTTTATAGTATCAAAAATATAGTTGCGTTTGGCCATTTCGGCCGGGGAAAAGTCGCGGGTGCCTTTGGGTACGGATGGTTTGATGGATGCCATAGGCGCAAAAGTACAAAGTATAACTGTTTGAACCATCATTTGTAATATTTTCCTCCCTAAACCCGCCTGTTAGATATTATAAACATGTAAATCCTTAATTACAGAGAATCAGGGTTCAGACAATTAATCTAAATTTGAACATGCACATTATAGCCCAGGCTCCACGTTTTGTTATCCGCGACTTTAAACCCGAAGAAGAGACAATGTACATGACCCTTTTTGACGACCCAAGGGTGACGGTACATTTACCCAACCGTAGCCGGAAAGAGCACCTGGAAATATTCAGAAAATCGTTTGATGACTACGAGGCCAACAATACATTAGGGCGCTGGGGCATATTTAATAACCGGGATAGCGATTTTATAGGTTTTTGCTTGTTACGGCCGTATGATAATAATAGCCAGGTAGTAGAGCTGGGGTATGTAATTCATCAAAAATATTGGGGCAAAGGAATAGCCAGCGAAATGGCCATCATTATGGTGGGTTATGCGCTTACCCATACCGATGCTAAAGAAATTGTAGGGGTAACTACTTTAGGAAATACAGGTTCGCAAAAAGTGCTGCAAAAAGCAGGACTAGTGCGAATAGATGATTTTAAAAGAGATGGAGAAGAGCTGGCGTTTTTTAGGATTCAAAGAAGCCCCCTCTAAATCTCCCCCTGAAGGGGAGACTTTGAAAGCATTTAAATATAAATTGAAAGTATTTTCTACTGGGGAGGATTTAGGTAGGCCTCAATCACATCCCTGCATCCCTGCTCTATCAGATCAAATACAGGCTCAAACTGGCTATCATCGTAGTAAGGGTCGGGCACTTCTTTGTCACCTAACAGCAGTTTTACTTTTTTTGCCTTCTGCTCATCCGGCGCCATGCTAAGTGCAACCGCCAGGTTATTTTTATCCATTACCAGTATCAGGTCGAAATCATAAAAATCACTCCGGCTGAATTGCCTGCATACCTGCTTGCTGATGTTAATGCCATGATTGCGCGCAGTACGTATCGCACGCTTGTCAGGTTTTTCGCCTACATGCCAGTTACCCGTTCCGGCTGAGTCGATTTCCCAGTCGAGCCCGTTCTGTTTAACTAAATGCCGCATGATACCTTCCGCAAGGGGCGAGCGGCAGATGTTACCCATACAAATCATTAGTATTTTCATATCGGTTGTAAACGTTGTAATAGTTTAAGATGTTGTGAACTTTAAGTTACAAATTTACAGCTCATTCAACAACTAAAACTCTAACCGAAGATTTGATTTAAGACCCCCGCTAAACGTACGCCAGCCTTGAGCAATTGCTGGTTAACAGTAGCAATATGATTAAAATTGTATTTGTATCCGTTCAGCGTATCGCCTGTTTTTACTTCTGCATACACTTTGTTTGCTATCTGGCCTGATTCAAATATCCACTCGCTGATAGGAGCTTTTTGCCATTCTGCACGCTCTGCAGCTGTGCAGTGATTAATGTTTTGTACGTATTCGGTATAGCTCAACTGCTGAAAATCGATCAGTTGCGAATCCCATATCGAATGCAGGTTAGTTGGATTATTAAACCAGGTTAATTTAATATCATTACCGCCTTTATCTTCGGTATGGCCCACATGTAAAGGCTGGTGTACATCTTCTACCATGTGGATCAGCATCCGCAGGTAAAGCAATCTATTTTCTTTGCTGAGGTCCTTTTTTTTCAACTCGCTTATAACAAAGTTCAGTTTAGTATAAGCATCTGTTTTGGTATCCTGGTTCAGGTATTCCTGTAACTCAGGTAAAGTGTAATCCTTGTCCAGGTCTACATAATGCCACACTGATAAATAATTATAATCAGGATCGGATTTGATAAAATCGGCCCAGTTGCTAGTTATGGCAATACTTTCATCGCCCAAAATAGCTTTTATGGCGGCACGGGCTTTGGCAGTTAAATAACTATCGGCAATCTGCCCGGCTATGCGGTGACCTTCAGGTCCCCAGGCCATTGATTGTAATGGCGTATAGATGAGGGCTACGCCGATGATCAGTTTAATAATGATGTTTTTCATGTTACAGTGGTTTTGGACTACAGGTAGTACGTTTTATCAGATGTGTGTTGATAGGTATAACGTTTGAGGCACTTAAAAATTGAATGATGGAGTCACCTTTTTTCCGGGTCAGGAAAAGGTCCTCATAAATGCCGGAGCGGAAGCAGCCGCCTTCTGGTTTTAAGCTGTAATCGGCATTACAAAACTGGCCCCTTATGTGCAGGGTATCGCTTCGCTGCTGGTAGGTGCCTTTTACATATTCAGACCAATGGCCCGAGCGCATACAGGTATCCGGGCCATTATTTACTTTGCTGACCGAATTGATCTGCACAAAAACCGAATCGCAGCTGAATTTGAAATGATAAATGGAATATTGCAGCAACTGCTTCTCCTGCGGGATGGTATCCTGCTGCCATTCACCCTGTAAATATACTTCACCTCTGCCCTGCAGGTTGGCATTGGGAGTACAGGAAGTTAAGCTTAAAGCGGAAAGCAGAAAGCAAAAAGCCATTAAGGAGGTGAAAGCAGAAAGGTGAAAGCAGAAAGGTTTTTGCATTGCTGTAATTTACAACTTGTCATGTTGAGCGGGAGCGAAACATCTTCTTCGCCCTGCTTATTGGTTAGCCATATTGAAGAAGATTCTTCACTCCGTTCAGAATGACAAATAATTATTATCAGGCATTTTACTTCAAGCTGCCGATCATATCTTCCGGGCGCACCCATTGGTCGAACTGCTCATTGGTGAGGTACCCCAAACCAATGGCGGCTTCGCGCAGTGAGGTGTTTTCCTTCAAAGCGGTTTTGGCAATTTTGGCTGCCTTTTCGTAACCGATATGCGGGTTTAATGCGGTAACCAGCATCAATGAATTTTCCAGGTGCTTTTTGATGCCTTCGTAATTCGGTTCGATGCCTTTGGCACAATGGTCGTTAAAGGATACGCAGGCATCACCAATCAAACGTGCAGATTGCAGGAAGTTGGCCGCCATCACCGGTTTAAATACATTCAGTTCGTAATGACCGTTCGCACCGCCTACTGATATGGTAACATCGTTACCCATTACCTGTGCAGCCACCATAGTAACCGCCTCGTTTTGGGTTGGGTTCACTTTGCCCGGCATAATGGATGATCCCGGCTCATTGTCCGGTATATGTATTTCGCCGCTCCCAGAGCGCGGTCCCGAAGCCAGCATACGGATATCGTTAGCTATTTTCATTAATGATACTGCGATCTGCTTCAACGCGCCGTGGCTTTCTACAATGGCGTCATGCGCAGCAAGGGCTTCAAATTTATTCTCAGCCGTGCGGAAGGGTAGGTTGGTGAATTTTGCAATGTATTCCGCTACCTTTACATCATAGCCTTTTGGGGTATTAATACCGGTACCAACAGCAGTACCACCCAAAGCAAGCTCTGAAAGATGATCCAGCGTATTTCTAAGTGCTTTTAAGCCATGATCCAGTTGTGACGCATAGCCCGAAAATTCCTGGCCCAAAGTGAGTGGTGTAGCATCCATCAGGTGGGTACGACCAATCTTTACTACACTTTTAAAGGCTTCTGATTTTGCTTTCAGTGTATCGCGCAGTTTTTCGATCCCCGGGATAGTCACATCCATCACCATTTTATAGGCGGCAATGTGCATGGCAGTAGGGTAAGTATCATTTGACGATTGTGATTTGTTCACATCATCATTCGGGTGAATAAATGTGGTGCCTTCGCCCAGTTTATTGCCCTGTAATACATGCGAGCGGTTAGCAACAACCTCATTCACATTCATATTGGATTGTGTGCCCGAACCGGTTTGCCAGATCACCAGCGGAAATTCAGCAGCTAATTTACCCGCTAATATCTCATCGCACACCTGCGCTATCAAGTCGCGCTTTTCGGCAGGCAAAACGTTCAGATCGGTATTAGTATAGGCGGCAGCTTTTTTCAGATAGGCAAAAGCAGCGATGATCTCCTTCGGCATAGATGCCTCGGGACCAATTTTAAAGTTATTGCGTGAACGTTCGGTTTGTGCTCCCCAGTATTTATCGGCAGGTACCTGTACCTCGCCCATGGTATCGTGTTCAGTTCTGAAGCTCATGGTATTTGTAAGAATTATTTGCGGGGCAAAGGTAGCTGTAAAAGGATGCTTCTTAAAATAATATTAAAAAAGTTACTATCAAGTCAGTCTGATTTTATTATTTTTGAGTTATCGTCATGCCTTATCAACATCAATGAAACTTTTAAGCCTTGCGTTGTTACTTGCATTAGCCCAAAGTGCATTTGCGCAAATCACAATTATAAAAATCGATAAAAAAGCAGTTCCTAAAACAATTCATTATGCAGGGCATATTATTGATGTCGTCCAATATACTGATAATGAAGGTCAGCACCTGATGATTACTACAGAGACTGGGAATGTTAATGTGACGGATGATGAGGGCAATGCCGCACGAAAATCGGAAATCTATGCATACAATTATATTGTCAAAGGCGACCAACGCATATTAAGCTGGCAAATGCACGATTTTACTGGTGATTGTATTGTAGATACTAAAGCCAGTTATGTTCCAAAAACTTTTTCGGTTACCGATCTAAACAATGACGGTAAAGCGGAGGTTTGGCTGATGTATTTGGTAGCCTGTCGGGGGGATGTGAGCCCAGCAAGTATGAAGATAGTTATGCACGAAGGCGATAAAAAGTATGCTGTAAGGGGAACAAGCAAAACGAAAGTAAGTGATAAGGATTATGATGGTGGCGAATATACCTTAGATGATGCCTTTAAAGCCGCGCCTACTGCATTCAAACAATATGCTCTTCAACTTTGGAGAAAAAATATATTGGAGAAAGATTGAAGATGTAATCACCTTTGCATTCGGGCAAAAGGGTGAGTTGCTATTAATTGTTGTAGAGCGCAACCCTTTCTTCGGTGGAAATAGTTTGTCCTTCCATATCTTTTAAATTGATTTCAGACTTACGAAGATTAACTAGAGTTGTTTGTTTTAAGTTTAAAAGAGGATATTTATTAGTTTTGATCTTCTTTTAAATTAATTAGTCTTTGTACTTCCTCTTGTGTACTGATTGCTAAACGACTCATTTCTTTTGGAGTAACGGTGGAAATTGGTTTTAGCATCGCAATAAATATTTTGCCATCCTTGAAATAGTATCTTGTCTCTTTAACAGATGCTGATTTACCGCGGCTATTGACAGAAATAGGAACAGTATAATGGTAATCCACAGTATAGTTTAAGATCAATTTTTTATTGAAGAAATAGTATTCATTTATTTTTTTTCCTGTTTCACCATAATAAGAAGAAGTAATCTTCTTGATTTCAGTCCCGCTAAAGAATAATGCTACTTCGTTTCCTTCAGTTGTTTCAGCGGTGTCTGTTTTTACTAACCTTCTATAAGATTTTAAATTTTTATTGATCTTATCATGTTGGACTTTAATGAAGTTGATAGTGGCAGTATCAATACTTTGAGCGAAAGCAGCAACAGGGAGTTTTAATAAAAGTAAGATGACCAGCAGTAATTTGTAATAAGGCTTCATAGTTTAAATTTAGTAAGATACAGCTAACTATCAAAATGCTCTTGGTGTTGTCGCAATCCAATTATCCAGTTCTTTTACCAGGTTTTCGTTATCGCTCATCCATTTGGTATTGGTATCCTTATTTGCACTTAAACTGATCAACCGGGTAAAGGCCGGCATATTGGTGGATTGTGATAACTGGTAAAAATAATCTGCATAAAACTTCCAGAAAAATTCCTTATCGGTTTTTGCCGCCGATTGTTCGCCGGCGATAGTGAATATACTTTTCAACTGATATTCCAGCAGATCCATCCCGGATAGCTTTTTTGTCTGGCCGGATAAAACCACCATGGATATCGCCAGGTTTAGCGAACCATTGTCCTTGCTATCCTTAGGCGATAGAATGATGGTGCCCTTGCCTTTATCATCTTTAAGCACCCCGCCCTGCAAAATATGCTGGATATTGCCAAATGCTTCAGCCGACCGCGGGCCCTGCGGTTCCAGTAACAGGAAATTGCAAAAAGCCATCAATGCATTCATCCGTTTGTTCTGGTGAAAGGTAACCAACGCATACATGCGTTGACTGCTGGCATGTTTAGGATCGAGCTTGATGGCTTCAATAGCACTGGCTTCTGCCTCGGCATATTGTTTGTTCCTGAAATAAGCGATACCTAAATTATAATGTAGGCGCTGGTACTTAGGGTTAACCTCAATGCCCTTTTTATAAGCCTCGATGGCTTTTACAGATTGTTTATCCTGATCATAAATACTGCCCAGAAGATCATAACACGATGCTATAAATAAAGTACTTTGGCTTCCCTTGATCGCCTTTTCAACAAAAGGCACCGCGTCATTCCCTTTGCCTGATCCTAAAAGTGTAAAAGCCATTTCATAATTGGCCTGTGCATTGTCTGGATCGAGTTTTAATGCCTGACTGTATTTATCTATCGCACCTGCATAATCTTTCTGATCGTTCAATTGAACACCCTGTTTAATCAGGTCGGGCACGGCGCTTTTATTCTGGGCAGCAATGGTAAATGAAAAGGCTGTAAAAACAATTAAACTGAATGACGCTTTAAGGAGAAAGTTCATAAATTAAAAATATATAAAGGTTATTAACTAAAAGAATAAAAATGTGTAAAACTTTAGTTTCCTGCCGGGTTATAATTTCCAAATTTCGCAGGCGTTAAAGTGTTATAACTAATAAATGAGATCTGTGCTAAAAAAATTTCTATTATCCGCTCCCCTGGCTCTACTGATCGCCTGCGGAAACAACAACAACGCTAACTCTTCAACCGCCAAGCCTTCTTATACACACAAACCTTATAACCCCACCGAGCTTTTAAAATATAACCCTAAAAATGCCGATAAACGCATCGATGAGTTTTTTAAGAAACTGCATCAAAAAAGTGCTTTTAACGGCAATATACTGGTAGCCAAACATGGCAAGATCATTTATGAAAACGCTTTAGGTTGGGCCAATCACCTTACGCGCGACAGCCTGAAGATCAACTCACAATTTCAACTGGCATCGGTAACCAAAACCATGACCTCGACTGCCATATTGCAGCTGCTGGAGCGCGGAAAGATAAAGCTGAATCAGGACGTGAAAGAGTTTTTTCCGAATTTTCCTTATGATGGGGTTACCATCAAGCTTTTGCTTACACATCGGTCAGGGATGATGAATTACGTGTATTTTATTGATGATATCTACCGCAAACAGCACTTGAACCAACGCAAAGGGCTTACCAACACCGAGGCGATGAATATGATAGCCGAGTATAAACCGGCGCCATTCAACAAGCCTGATAAGCGATTTTTGTACAACAACTCCAATTATATGGTGCTGGGCTCTATCATTGAAAAAGTAACTGGCCAAACTTATGCCGATTACATGAAGGAAAATATCTTCAAGCCCGCCGGCATGACACATACCGCTGTTTACTCCAAAGCGGTTTATGATAAAATACCGGTTGATGTGGTTGGCCACGACCGCAACAGCTGGAAATATTCTGTAGCACCAAACTTCCTGGATGGACCGGTGGGTGATAAGGGTATTTATAGTACCGTTGGCGATCTGTTCCTGTTTGACCAGGCGCTGCGGGCCGGGATGCTGATCAAACCTGCCACACAGGATTCGGCCTATACCGACCGCAATCCTATGATACGCGGCCACTTTAACTATGGCTACGGATGGCGGATATTCGAAGCACCGGGTCAAAAAGTAGTTTACCACACAGGCTGGTGGCATGGTTTCAGGCATATTTTTGTACGCGATCTGAAAAACGACGTAACAATTGTATTGCTTGGCAACCTGGTTAACGGAAGCTTATTACATTTGGACGATCTTTTTAAGCTGGAAGACATGCCCGTTATCCGCAAGGGCGCCTACAACGGAAACGGGGATACGGCTGAGGATTAGTTGATTGAGTGAGTGGTTGATTAAGTTGATTTGTTTTAATTGTAATAATTTAAAATCTTCTCAACTTTGTTGTAAATATCCTGTTCTAACTTAATCAACCTAATCCAACTCAATCAACCACTTAACTAAACAACCATGTTCGATAAACTATTAGAAGCACAGCAAAAGGCAGGCGAAGTAAAAAAACGTTTGGATGATATTACCGTTTGGGGCGATGCCGAAGGCGGCAAAATAAGGGTTACCGCCAATGGTAATAAAGTGATCCAATCCATTAATATTGAAGAGGAGTTTCTGAAAGCAGCCGATAAAGAGGAACTGGAGGAGTTATTGATCGTCGCTATTAATAAAGCTATTGTTCAGGCTGAGAATGTGAACCAAAGTGAAATGGCCGCGCTTACCAAAGATATGTTTGGTGGTTTGGGTGGGATGTTTGGAAAATAAGCAGAAGTACTTAACAAAAAGGGTGTCATGCTGAGGCACTCGAAGCATAGAGGGGTGGCCTTTACGCACACCCTTCGAGAGCCTCAGGGTGACAGCGCTCATCATTAATATTTAAAAAATCTATCCGATATGAAATTCACCTTTTACGGCCACGCGGCTTTTGAACTCGAAACCGGCGGCAAAAAATTATTATTCGATCCCTTTATTAGTCCGAATGAACTGGCAAAGCACATTGATGTAAATAGCCTGAAGCCGGATTATATCCTGCTTTCGCATGGGCACGGCGACCATATTGCCGACCTGTTCACCATTCAAAAAAACAGCGGCGCCAAAGTGATCTGCATTGCCGAAATTGCAGGTTGGCTTGGGGGCAAAGGTATTCCTGATGCCCACGGCATGAATATTGGCGGTGGCTTTAATTTTGATTTTGGCCGTGTTAAAATGGTAAACGCCATTCATTCCAGCGGAATGCCCGATGGCGCTTATGGCGGTAACCCAGCAGGGTTTATTATTTATGCTGAAGGCAAAAAGATATATTTCTCAGGCGACACGGCTTTAACTTATGATATGAAGCTGCTGGCTGACGAAAATTTAGACTGGGCAATTTTACCTATTGGTGATAACTATACCATGGGAGCAGAAGATGCCATCAAAACCACAGAATTTATCGATTGCAAAAATGTGATCGGGGTACATTATGATACTTTCCCGCAGATCAGGATCAATAAAGAAGAAGTTGCGGCGAAATTCAAAAAGGCTGGGGTAAACTTGCAGCTGCCGCCTATAGGTGGCAGCTTAGAGCTATAAAACAAAAAGGCCCTCCGGTAATACCAGGGGGCCTTTTTGATAAAAGATATTACATTTTTGTAGTATCCTTTACTTTCTTTTTCATCTTCATCTTAGTACCCTTTTTCTTCACTTTCATTTTAGTGGTGTCTTTCTTGGTTGTGTCCTGCATGGCTTTTACCGGTGTATAGGCAGAAGCGGTGCTAACAAAACCGATCGCTGCTATAGCGATCATTGCCAGTACTTTTTTCATAGTTTTAAAGATTGGTTTAATAACTTCTATAGGTAACAATCCAATTACAATTTGTTTTGAAAAACATGTAATTAAATCGTTGTCCCGTTAGGTATTATCGCCCGTTTCTTTATAACCACTATTCCGTCCTGAACGGTGTGTGTACCATAATCGCCATCCTCCAGTTTTTTACCGCAGTTGATCTTTACATCATTGCCGATATATGTGTTTTTGTCGATAATGGCATTCTTGATCACGCACCTGTCGCCTATGCCCATGATCGGTGAATCGCTGATACGCGACTCTTCGATCTGCTCCAAAGTCTGGTAGTTATCGCAACCCATTACATAGCAATTTTCAATAATGGTATCCAGTCCGATGCGGGTACGGATACCTATCACAGAACGGAATATACGGCTGGCATTGATAATGCATCCATCAGAAACAATAGTTTGTTCAAGGTGTGTGCCCATTACCTTTGACGGCGGCAGCATACGTGCCCTGGTAAATATATAGTTCTTATCAAACAGGTTGAATTGAGGGATATCATCAGTTAAGCCCAGGTTAGCCTCAAAGAAGGATGGGATGGTACCGATGTCGGTCCAGTAACCTTCGTACTGATAGCTGGAAACCACATGGCTTGGGATAGATTGCGGGATAATCTCCTTGCCAAAATCGGTACGCTCGTTACCTTCCAGCAATTCAAACAAAACCTTGCGGTTGAACATATAGATACCCATTGATGCGAGGTAAAACCTGCCCTGCTTTACCATCTCATCGCTCACTTCCGATTTCAGGTATTCAAAATCCTTTTTAGGCTTCTCAACAAACTGGGTGATCAGGCTATTTTCGTCCGTTTGTAATATACCAAAGCCAGGTACATCATTGGCGTGTACCGGGATAGTTGCGATGGATATATCCGCATTAGTAGTGATATGGTTTTTGATCATATCCTCAAAATCCATCTGGTATAGCTGGTCGCCCGAAAGTATCAGCACATAATCAAACTCATGCACTGCCAGGTGGTGTAAGCTTTGACGCACGGCATCTGCTGTTCCCTGGTACCATGATACGCTCGATGGGGTTTGCTCTGCCGCAAGGATATCCACAAAAGCATCACTAAAACTGCTGAAATGATACGTGTTTTTAATGTGCTTATTTAACGACGCAGAATTGAACTGCGTGAGCACGTAAATGCGCGTAATACCCGAATGCAGGCAATTAGAGATAGGGATGTCAACCAGGCGGTATTTACCGGCAATTGGTACGGCCGGTTTTGAGCGGGTTGCGGTAAGCGGAGACAGGCGGCTTCCCTGGCCACCACCCAATACGATGCAAATTACTTTCGATGTCATATAGCAGGATTTAAACTTTCATAAAGATTTATATATTCTTTCGCCGAACGATCCCATGAGAAATCGAGCGCCATCATTTTCTTTCGTATAGCTTGTAAGCGTGCGGTAGTTGCGTACAATTCTTCGGCCCGCCCTATAGCGTGTATCATGTCGCTTACGCTGACATTTGCAAAGCGTATACCATAACCGCCTTCGTCGCCAAAATCAATTACTGTATCTTTTAATCCGCCGGTGGTGCGCACTACCGGTACGGTGCCGTAGCGGATGGCGTAAAGCTGATTTAAGCCACAAGGCTCCACGCGCGATGGCATCAGCAGAAAATCGGAACCGGCGTATACCAGGTGGGCCAGGCTTTCATCATAACCGATAAATACATTGCATTGGGCCGGGTAAGCTTTCTTTAATTCCAGCAATTCATCCTGAACCTCAACATCGCCAGCTCCTAATATGAAGAAGCTGATCTCGTCAGGATGTGCCAGTATGCTGTTTTTTATGGCCTCGGCAAGCAGGTCTGCCCCTTTTTCGATCACCAGGCGACCGATAAAGGATATCAGCGGCTTATCCGGCGAAAGAGTAAATTTTTCGCAGAGCAGTTCTTTATTTTTCTTCTTACCCGCGGCTAATTGGCGCACCGAATATTTTTCGGGGATCATAGGGTCTGTTTTAGGGTCCCATATCTCGGTATCGATACCGTTGATGATACCCATACCTTTTGCCCGTTCAATATAGAACAGGTATTCCAGTCCGTTCGAGCTCATGCTTAGCTCTTCCAGGTAAGTTGGAGATACCGTAGTAAAGCGCCAGCAGCATTTTACGGCAGCGGCAAGCGGGTTTATGGCGCCATTCCAATCGAGCAGACCGGTTTTGGTGAGGTCTATATCGGGCAACAGCGAAAGCTTGTCCCAGCCAAATGCGCCGTGATACTGGCCGTTATGGATAGTAAATACGGTTGGCGTATTGGCTAAGCGGGTATATAGTTTAGAGTGTTGCAGCAGGAAAGGCACCAGGCCCGAGTGATGATCATGACAATGGATCAAGTCGGGTGTTTGCTGCGACCAGGTGATCCAGTCTAAAAAAGCGATCTGGAAAGCAAGGAATTGCTGCGTTTCATCGGGATAGCTGTATACATTTTCGCGGTCGAGCAGACCGGGTATTTTTACGAGGTATAGCTCAAATCCCAGCTTATCTGTTTTCTCCTTTAAAATTTCGAAGTAAAAGCGTTGTGAACCTAATATTTCGTTGGCCTGGAATACGATGTCAAATTCATTTTCCCTGGTAAACTTACGGTCGTAAAAAGGCATTACTACCGCGGCTTGCAGGCCAAGCAGATTCTGATATTTGGGTAAGGCGCCTACCACATCGGCCAGACCGCCAACTTTGGCAACCGGGTAACATTCGGCACTCAGGTGAAAAACTCTCATTTTGGGGCAGATAACTGGCTCAATTTAAGCAAAGAATTACTTAATTAATCAACCCCCGAAGCTATAATCTGTTTAAAAAATTAATTTTTATTATTTGTTTAGCCTATAAGCCTATTCATTCTTAAATTATGCACTTACAAGGCTTTTTTTTACAAAAATGTTATTTTTTGAATCATCAAGAGCGCTCTATTTAACAAATTGACAATCGTCGATAGTGTTTTTTTATCAAATTTATATTGTTTAATGCGCCTCCAGCCAGTTCAGGCCGGTTCCTATCTCAACCATAATAGGCACAGTAGTTTTAATGGCATTCTTCATATTCTCCATGATGATCGGCTTAACCTCTTCGATCTCATGGTTAGGTACGTCAAAAACCAACTCGTCATGCACCTGCATGGTCATACGGGCATCCAGTTTCTGGGCTTTCAACTCACGGTGAATATTGATCATGGCTATCTTGATCATGTCGGCTGCTGAGCCTTGTATCGGTGCGTTGATAGCGTTTCGTTCAGCAAAGCCTCTAACGGTCATATTGGCTGAATTAATATCGCGCAGGTAACGGCGGCGCCCCATCAGGGTACACACATAGCCGTTCTCGCGGGCAAAGTTCATGGTATCGTTCATGTAGTTTTTGATACCAGGATATTGTGCAAAATAATTTTCGATGATCTCGGCCGCTTCCTTACGAGGTATACCCAGGCTTTGCGACAAACCAAATGCCGACTGCCCATAGATGATCCCGAAATTGACCGCCTTGGCATTGCGGCGCTGGTTACTGTCTACTTCATCGAGCCCGATGCCATATACTTTAGCGGCGGTAGCGGTATGAATGTCCAGGTTCTGGGCAAAGGCATCCATCATGTTCACATCCTTGCTGATCTCAGCAATGATGCGTAATTCTATCTGCGAATAATCGGCAGATACAATGCTGTGGTTTTCATCTCGCGGTATAAAAGCTTTGCGCACCTCGCGGCCGCGTTCGGTACGGATAGGTATGTTTTGTAAATTGGGGTTGGTGGAACTTAAACGCCCGGTGGCGGCTATAGCCTGGTTGTAGGAAGTATGCACACGCCCGGTTTTTTTATTTACCATCTGCGGCAGCGCATCTACGTAGGTCGATTTCAATTTTTGCAGCTGACGATAATCCAGTATATCCCTCACAATATCACTCTTGGCGGCTAATGATAGTAATACGTCCTCACCGGTTTGGTACTGACCGGTTTTAGTTTTCTTCGCTTTTGGATCGAGCATCAGTTTTTCAAAAAGAACTTCACCCAGTTGCTTTGGTGATGCAATGTTGAAGCGCACCCCTGCTTTTTCGTAGACTATTTTTTCCAGCTTATTGATATCGGTTTCCAATTCCTTTGAAAACTCGTTCAGGGTATTATGATCAATGCGGACACCTTCATATTCCATATCCGCCAAAACATAGATCAGCGGGTATTCTATTTCGTGCACGAGTTTTTCGCCTTCTACCTCTTTCAGTTTCGGTTCAAAAACACCTCTTAATTGCAGGGTGATATCAGCATCTTCAGCAGCATATTCTTTTATCTTTTCAAATTCTACATCGCGCATGCTGCCCTGGTTTTTGCCTTTTGCGCCGATTAACTCTGTGATGGATACCGGTGTGTATCCCAAATAATTTTCGGACAGGATATCCATATTATGCCGTGTATCCGGGTCGATGATATAATGGGCCAGCATGGTATCAAACAAGCCGCCTTTTACTTCCACGCCGTACCATTTTAGCATCAACACATCGTATTTGATGTTTTGGCCGGTTTTGCCAATGTTTTCGTCTTCCATCACCGGTTTAAACTCATTGACAATCTTTGTAGCTTCATCCTGATCTGCCGGTACAGGCACATACCAACCCTGCCCGTGTTTAATGGCAAATGACAAGCCCACCAACTCACAATCATTAGCATCAGTACCTGTGGTCTCCGTATCAAAGCAAATGCTTTTTTGCTGTTTTAGCAGGATGATCAGCTCACTTCTCTTTTCTGCGGTGTCTGCCAGGTGATACTCATGCGGAACGTTATTGATGTTTTTGGCAGGCAATACAGGTTCAACTTCTTTGATATCCGAAATATCCACCGTCATAGTGGTGCGGTTGGTAGCAATTGGGTCGCCAAACAAATCGGTTTGAATGCCGACTGCCTTGGTTTCGGTGATGCTGAAATCATCCCCAAAAACACGCCTCCCCAACGTCCTGAATTCCAGTTCGGCAAATAATGGCTCCAGCAGATCTTTGCTTGGGGCACACATTTCCAGCCCGGCTTCGTCCAGTTCAACCGGCACATTCAGGTTAATAGTAGCCAGTTTTTTTGATAACAAACCCTGTTCAGCAAACTGCTCCACGTTTTCGCGCTGCTTGCCTTTTAATTCGTGGCTGTGAGCGATGATCTCTTCCATCGACCCATATTGTTTGATCAGCTGCTTTGCTGTTTTCTCACCTATACCGGGGATACCGGGAATATTGTCCACCGCATCACCCCAAAGCCCTAAAATATCAATCACCTGTTCTACGCGTTCAATTTCCCATTTGTCCAGCACTTCCTTTACGCCTAATATCTCCATCTCGTTACCCATACGCGCGGGTTTATAAATGCGGATATTTTCGGATACCAATTGTGCAAAATCCTTATCGGGTGTCATGCAATAAACCTGGTAACCTTTTTGTTCGGCTTTCTTGGCCAGGGTACCGATGATATCATCAGCCTCGTAACCATCGGATGTAATGAGGGGGATATTAAAGCCTAAAACCACTTTAAAAATATAAGGCAGGGCTTTAGCCAAATCCTCGGGCATGGCTTCGCGGTGTGCTTTGTACGCTTCGAAATCGGTATGGCGTTCGGTGGGTGCATCCGTGTCAAATACCACCGCCATGTGGGTTGGCTTTTCTTTTTTAAGTACATCCAGCAGGGTATTGGTAAAACCCATCACCGCCGAAGTATTGAGACCACCCGAGGTAAAACGCGGACTTTTAATCAAAGAAAAATGCGCA